>NZ_JBZCPQ010000002.1:0-556425 GCF_058267535.1 Pradoshia sp. Z5_111 | reverse complement strand
CTTGGTGAGCCGTTACCTCACCAACTAGCTAATGCGCCGCGGGCCCATCCCTAAGTGTTAGCCGAAGCCAACTTTCCTTCTCTCCTCATGTGAGAAGAGAAACTATTCGGTATTAGCACCGGTTTCCCGGAGTTATCCCAATCTTAGGGGCAGGTTGCCCACGTGTTACTCACCCGTCCGCCGCTAATCGTTGGGAGCAAGCTCCCTCAGATTCGCTCGACTTGCATGTATTAGGCACGCCGCCAGCGTTCGTCCTGAGCCAGGATCAAACTCTCCGAAAGATGTTTGATCTAGCTAAATTTTAAAGCAAATTGACGAGATTTTAAAAATCTCTTGTTTTTTAGACTTGCTTGGCGTTTCGTTTTGTTTAGTTTTCAAAGAACAATCTGTTTTGTTGTCGTTTTGGCGACTTAATTATCATATCAAGTTAGCAACCTTTTGTCAACAACTTTTTTTATTTGATGTTTGTGCTTCACGGTGTTTCCCGGTCAGCTAAATCAGTATATCAATTCCTAAATAGAAATGCAACACTTTTTATAAAAAAACTATAAAACATATATAATCAACTCATCGTATTAGCTTAAAGGTTATTAGCTCTGCCTCTCGTATCATCTCCAATCCACAGTTGAACACTATTATTAGCATGTATCCACTCTATATAAAACAGGCATAATTTGATCCGCACCAAACAGTTTCTTTAAACAATCAGTTATAAAAACAACACCCCCTTAAAAAAGAGGTGTTGTTAGTAAAAGCTACTTTGTATAAACCAAATGTTTTATCGCCTATTATTCTTCTTCAGGTGTATCCACTGTTTCAACATCTGTGCTTTGCTCTGTTTGTTCTATTGTTTCTTCTAGCTCGTCATCCTCAGGAGAGTCTTCTTCTTTTTGTACCTTAGCTACTGTAGACACATATTGATCATCACCTGATTCAAGTCTAATCAATTTAACACCCATTGTATTTCTTCCCAAACGAGAAATCTGTCCTACATCCATACGGATAATAACACCTGCAGCAGTAATAACCATTAAATCTTCTTCACCAGTAACAGTTTTTACAGATACTAATGAACCTGTTTTATCAGTTATATTGCAGGTTTTAATTCCTTTACCGCCACGACTTTGAATTCTATATTCTTCTTCCCCGGTCCGTTTTCCATACCCATTGCGAGTAACAATTAAAATATCATCATTTTCTTCGAGAATATCCATACCTACTACTTCATCATTCTCGCTTAATGTGATACCTTTCACACCCGTTGCTGTACGTCCCATTGAACGCACATCAGTTTCTGGGAATCGGATCAATTGACCATCTTTTGTTCCAATGATGATGTTTCGAGTACCATCAGTTAATTTAACGGAAATCAATTCATCGTTATCGCGCAAACCAACTGCAATCAATCCGTTATTTCTAATATTGGCAAAAGAAGATAATGGGGAACGTTTAGAAATCCCTTGTTTAGTAGTAAAGAATAAGAACCAATCGTCTACAAATTCCTCAACTGGGATAATCGCATTAATCCACTCATCTTTTTCAATTTCAAGTAAGTTTATAATTGGCAGACCTTTAGCAGTCCGTCCATATTCAGGGATTTCATAACCCTTCGAACGATATACCTTTCCTTTATTCGTAAAGAAGAGAATTGTATCATGCGTTGAAGTTGTTAGCAGATGCTCAACGAAGTCATCTTCATTGGTACCCATTCCCTGAATACCTCGTCCTCCACGGCGCTGACTTCTGTATGTGGATGCTGGCAGTCGCTTAATATACCCTTTATTTGTTAAAGAGATAACGATATTTTCTTGAGGGATTAAGTCTTCATCCTCAATATGCTCCAGACCAGCCAACACAATTTCTGTTCTTCTTTCGTCATTGAAGCGTTCTTTAATTTCAGTTAACTCTTCACGAATTAAGTCTAATAGCTTTTCTTCGTCAGCAAGAATGGCTCTTAACTCGCCGATCAGCGTCATAAGCTCATTATATTCATTTTCAATTTTATCTCTTTCTAAGCCTGTTAACCTTTGCAGACGCATATCCAAAATCGCCTGAGCTTGCTTTTCAGTTAACTCAAACTTAGTCATTAATCCTTCTCTAGCAATATCAGTAGTTTGAGAACCACGGATTAAGGCTATAATTTCATCAATGTGGTCGAGTGCAATTCGTAATCCTTCTAAAATATGCGCTCTAGCCTCTGCTTTACGAAGTTCAAATTGCGTTCTTCTGCGAACAATTACCTTCTGATGCTCTAAGTAGTAATAGAGCATTTGCTTCAGATTCAAGACCTTCGGCTGATCATCAACAAGAGAGAGCATATTTATACCAAAGGTTGTTTGCATCGCTGTATGTTTATATAAATTATTTAAAAGTACATTCGCATTCGTGTCTCTTCTTAATTCAATTACGACACGCATACCGTTACGGTCAGACTCATCCCGTAAATCCGTAATACCTTCGATTTTCTTATCACGTACCAATTCTGCAATACGTTCAACCAGCTTAGCTTTGTTCACTTGATATGGAAGTTCGGTTACAATAATAACTTGCTTTCCATTTGATTTTTCTTCAATAAAAGATCTTGCTCTTAATGTGATGGAACCACGGCCAGTTTCGTAAGCTTTACGAATACCGCTTCTTCCTAAAATTTGACCAGCAGTTGGAAAGTCCGGACCTGGGATAATTTCCATCAATTCCTGTATAGAGATCTCAGGGTCTTTACTTAAAGCAAGCACACCATCAATAACCTCTCCTAACTGATGTGGAGGAATATTCGTAGCCATACCAACCGCGATTCCAGAAGAACCATTTACAAGCAGGTTAGGAAAACGTGATGGAAGTACTACTGGTTCCTTTTCAGAACCATCATAGTTATCACGATAATCGATTGTATCCTTGTTTAAGTCTCTAACTAATTCCATTGATATTTTAGACATACGGGCTTCTGTATAACGCATTGCCGCAGCTGAGTCACCATCAACAGATCCAAAGTTACCATGCCCCTCAACCAACATATATCTAAGGTTGAAATCCTGTGCCATACGAACCATTGTGTCGTATACAGCTGTATCACCATGAGGGTGATACTTACCGATAACTTCACCAACGATACGTGCTGATTTCTTAAATGCTTTATCAGAAGTCATACCTAAATCATTCATAGCGTACAATACACGCCTATGAACAGGCTTCAATCCGTCACGAACATCCGGAAGTGCTCTGGCAACGATAACACTCATAGCATAATCCAAGAATGATGTTCGCATTTCCTGACTTATATTTATTTCTTTAACCCTCGAGTTTTCCATTTCCGCCATGGAATTACCTCCTCTTATCCGCAAAATCCAGTTATACATGTAAAAAGACAGGATAGATGTTGTCTATCCTGCAGAAAAGATGTATGGATCGCTATTCCCCAATTCAATAACAATCCCATTGAAGTCATACTTAAAAATCAATCGAATTTATATATCTAGATTCTTAACTTGTAACGCATTTTCTTCAATGAAATTTCGACGCGGTTCAACTTTATCACCCATAAGCATTTCAAAGGTTTCATCAGCATCGATTGCATCTTCTAGACTAACTTGCAACAAAGTTCTGTGCTCTGGATCCATCGTAGTATCCCATAACTGTGTTGCATTCATTTCACCCAGACCTTTATAACGTTGCAGACCAGGTTTTGGCTGGCTCGGGAGCTCACTCATAATACTTTCCAGCTCTCGATCATTATAAGCATACATTATACGCTTGCCTTGCTGTATTTTGTATAAAGGCGGCTGTGCAATATAGATATAACCATTTTCAATAATCGGTCGCATATAACGATAGAAGAACGTCAACAATAAGGTTCTGATATGGGCACCGTCGACATCGGCATCAGTCATGATGACAACTTTATGATATCGTGCCTTCGTAATATCAAAATCTTCTCCTATACCCGTTCCAAGAGCTGTTACAATCATTCTGATCTCTTGGTTGCCAAGAATTCTATCTAAACGTGCTTTCTCTACGTTTAATATTTTACCACGCAAAGGCAAAATGGCCTGGAAGTGTCGATCACGGCCAGATTTTGCTGATCCGCCAGCAGAATCACCCTCAACTATATAAATTTCACTAATGGATGGATCCTTTGAGGAACAGTCAGCTAACTTACCCGGTAAGTTGGAAATCTCCAAGGCACTCTTTCTTCTTGTTAGCTCTCTGGCCTTTTTAGCTGCTGCTCTTGCTCTCGCAGCCATTAGTCCTTTATCAATAATTTTTCTTGCGACACTAGGATTTTCAAGCATGAATTTCTCCATTTTTCCAGAGAAAATGGAATCTGTTATCGTCCTTGCCTCAGAGTTACCAAGCTTGGTTTTTGTTTGCCCTTCAAATTGCGGATCAGGATGTTTGATCGATACAATCGCAGTTAAGCCTTCACGAACATCTTCACCGGTTAAATTCTGGTCATTCTCTTTGATCATGCCGTATTTCCTTGCATAATCATTTATTACACGAGTTAAGGCTGTTTTAAATCCAGATTCGTGTGTTCCACCTTCATGAGTGTGGATATTGTTGGCAAATGAATAAATATTACTTGTAAAACTATCATTGTATTGCAAAGCAACCTCAACAGAAATCCCGTCTTTAGCACCCTCGACATAGATTGGTTCTTCGTGAAGTACCTCTCTCGTACGATTTAGATGCTCTACATAGGATTTAATGCCGCCTTCATAGTAATATTCATTTTCTTTACCATCTTCACGTTCATCCTTAATAGTGATTTTAATACCACGGTTTAAGAAGGCTAATTCCCTTAACCTTACTGCCAAAATCTCATATTCATATATAAGTGTTTCCGTGAAAATTTCACCATCAGGTTTAAATGTAATAGTTGTACCAGTACGATCGGATTCACCTAAAATCTCAAGCTCGCCTTTTGGTGTACCTCTTTCAAAACGTTGAAGATGAATTTTCCCTTCACGTTCTACTTGGACAGACAATTCAGTAGACAGGGCATTAACAACTGAAGCACCCACACCATGAAGACCTCCGGAGACTTTGTAGCCCCCGCCGCCAAATTTACCACCGGCATGTAAAGTTGTCATAATGACTTCTACTGCAGGACGGCCTACTTTTTCGTGTATACCAACAGGAATACCACGACCGTTATCCTTAACCGTAATGCTATTATCTTTATTGATGAATACATTGATTTCATCACAATATCCTGCCAGTGCTTCATCAATACTATTATCGACTATTTCCCAGACTAAATGGTGAAGCCCTCTGGAACTTGTGGAACCAATATACATACCAGGCCTTTTACGTACTGCCTCTAGCCCTTCAAGTATTTGTATCTGGTTTTCATCATAGGATTCTTTTTGTATTTCTTTTTGCTCCATTGTCAAACCATTTCACCTACACTTTTCATGCATTTATTTCGTATCTTTATCGATTGTGTTACAACGTAGACATCTTTGCAGATTTCCTTTTCAAAGCAGTTAGTCCAATTGGTGAGAGATAGATGTGATGAACTGTAACCACAATTGATTTTGTATTACCTTCAGCCAGATCAATAACCTTATTTTCGTCTAGAAATTTCTGTAATACAGGTGAATCTGATAGCATTTTGGCATCAAGTGCCGTAACTAGTTCACTGGCCTTAATTACAGTATCGTTTCCGACATGAAGATACATCTTAACCACCTCATTTCAATCTGGACATTGTTCCGCTTTTCACTTGAAAGGTTGCAGCTTCTCTCAATGTTTGATGATCGATTCCGTCTACACTTGTAGTCGTTACAAAGGTTTGTACCTTACCTTGAATGGTATTCAACAAATGCGATTGTCTGTAATCATCCAGTTCAGATAGAACATCATCAAGCAATAGAATTGGATATTCATTAATTTCTGAATGAATCAGCTCAATTTCAGCTAATTTTAAAGATAAGGCTGTTGTTCTTTGCTGGCCTTGCGACCCAAACGTTTGCACATCATGACCATTTACAAAGAATTGCAGGTCATCTCTATGTGGACCAATTAATGTTGTGCCACGTTCTTTTTCTCTCGTATTTATTTTATCAAATTTTTCCTGAAATCTTTCTACTATTTTCGACAAGTCCATAGATTCTGATACCTCTATGGATGGTTTATATTGAATATCCAGCGTTTCTAGACCTCTAGAAATACCTTTATGGATAGGTTTTGCCCAATTCTTAAGCAATTCAAGGAATTCGAACCTCTTTAAAAGAATTCTTGCAGCATAATGAATGAATTGGTCATTTAAAACTGCAAGCATAGCATCGTCAGCTTTTTTGCTCAGTTGTGCCTGCCTCAAAAATGCATTACGTTGATTCAAAATCTTTTGGTATTGGTTTATATCATGTAAATAAACAGGTGATACTTGTCCTATTTCCATATCTATAAAGCGTCTTCTGATTAAAGGGCTGCCCTTCACCAGGTTCAAGTCCTCCGGAGCAAACATAATCACATTCATATTGCCGATGTATTGGCTCAAACGCTTTTGCTCCAAGTGATTACTTTTAGCTTTTTTTCCTTTTTTGGAAATAATCAATTCCATAGGAAGAGGCCCTCTGTTTTTCAGTACTCTTCCCTCTATTTTAGCATATTCCTGGTCCCATCGAATAAGATCTTTATCATTGGAGGTGCGGTGAGATTTAGCCATGGCCAGTACATACATAGCTTCCATCACATTTGTTTTTCCCTGAGCATTTTCTCCAAGTATAACATTCACCTTGTTTTCAAATTCGGCGGTCAGACTTTCATAGTTTCTATAATGTTGAAGACAAATCTTTTCAAGATACATATCTTTAGATCCTTTACTTTAATCCGTAATAATATAGGAACCGACATCCGGGATTTCAATACGGTCTCCAACCCGGAGCTTTCTGCCTCTGCGAACGTCCAGTTCACCGTTTACGTATACCTCATATTCTGAAAGAAACCATTTTGCGTTCCCGCCAGAGTCGATAATACTCGCTAATTTTAAAAATTGCCCGAGGGTAATGTACTCGGTTTGAATACGTATTGATTCCATCATAATAATCCCACCTGTAAAAGTCTCTAAAAGTTTATTTTACTAAAAAATTTGGTTTTGCACAAAAAGAACCTGTTTCGATGCATATCCAAAAACAGGTTCTCAAAAATTTTTAAATCAATATGTTCTAACAGGCAGAATCAACTGCAGCATACTGTCGTCATCTACACCTTTAAGAACAAATGGTCTCATTGCCCCAGTAAAATTAATAGTTACTTCTGTTACATTCAAGGCTTTAAGTGCATCCATCATATATTTAGCGCTAAAGGATATTTTTAATTCCTCTCCCTCAATTGTTTGAGTAACGATTTCCTCTGTTACTGTACCTACCTCTGGTGTATGAGAGGAAATTTCGATATAGGAATTTCCAATTGTAGAAAGCTTAACAACATTATTTCTGCTTTCTCTCGCCAATAAAGAAGCACGATCAATGGCATGAAGAAGTTCCTTTGTATTTATTCTAACATCTGTTTTGCTTTCGTTCGGTATTAATCGAGAAGTATCTGGATAATTACCCTCTAATAATCTAGAGAAGAATAATAAATTTTTTGATTTAAACAGTACCTGATTTTCTGTAAATATAATTTTGATTTCTTCATCCGTGTCATCGAGGATTTTACTTAATTCATTTAAGCTCTTTCCAGGGACGACTACACTGTAGCTATCTCCATTTCCATTAATCACCGTTTTTCTCATGGCCAATCGATGGCTATCTGTTGCAATACAGATTAATTGTCCATCTTCTATACGCCAGTTTACACCTGTCAACACAGGGCGTGTTTCTGAGGTGGACACTGCAAAAATGGTTTGACGGATAATATTTTTTAGTAAATCGATTGGCATTGAATACATATGTTGTTCTTCCATTTGAGGAAGCTGTGGATAATCTTCAGCATTTAGTCCGTTTAGTTTATATTCAGCTTTTCCTGAACGAATAATTGTTTGCAGATGTGCATATACTTCCAAATCAACTGTGCTTTCTGGAAGTTTTTTTACGATTTCAGCAAAGAAACGAGCCGGTAAAACGATTGATCCAGACTCTTTAATTTCAACTAATTCATTGCCTTCTTCTTCTGCTGGAATGAACGATTCAATAGAGATATCAGAATCACTTCCTGTTAAGGTGACCCCTTCTTCATTTGCTTTAATTTTTATTCCAGTAAGAATTGGTATCGTGGTACGGGTTGATACCGCTTTAAGAACATCAGTAACGCTTTGGACCAGACGGTCGCGCTGAATCGTAATTTTCATAAGTAATCCTCCCAGTATGATGATTGATTTTAGATACATATTTATTAATTTATTTATAAAAATAAAAGAAGAAGTAATAGTAGGGCCTGTGGAAATGTGGATAACTCGATTATTTGACCGAAAAACAGTCTATCCACATGTGGACAGACTGTGAGTAATCTTGATAGCAACTTAATTGATTATCAACAGTTAGTAACTGCTTCGTTGATCAGTGACTATTAAGTTTTAAAGTAATTTCCTTAATATGATCCTGTAGCTGAGAATCGATTTGTAATAGCTTAGATATTTTTTCATGTGCATGTATAACGGTTGTATGGTCACGTCCGCCGAATTCTTCCCCTATCTTTGGCAAAGAAGAGTCAGTCAGCTCTCTGGACAAATACATAGCAATCTGTCTAGGGAAGGCAACTGATTTTGTCCGTTTTTTAGCTTTAAAATCATCTAATTTTACATTAAAGTATTCTCCAACTGTCCTCTGAATATCCGATATAGCGATAATTTTTGGTTTCGAATTCGGAATGATATCCTTTAGAGCTTCAGCAGCTAAATCTGCGTTAATATCCTTATTTATTAGGGATGAATAGGCTACCACTCTGATCAGGGCTCCTTCGAGCTCGCGAATATTTGAATCGATTTGGTTTGCTATATAAATCATGACTTCATTCGAAATATCCAGTCGTTCAGCTTTTGCTTTTTTCCGCAGGATTGCAATCCTTGTTTCAAGATCTGGCGGCGTAATATCAGTAATCAGACCCCATTCAAAACGAGACCGCAACCGATCTTCTAGAGTCGGAATCTCTTTCGGAGGACGATCGCTTGAGATAACGATTTGTTTGCTTTCCTCGTGGAGTGCATTAAACGTATGGAAAAATTCCTCCTGAGTCGATTCTTTTCCAGCTAAAAATTGGATATCATCAATTAGCAGTACATCGACATTCCGGTATTTATTACGGAAATCTTCAGCACGGTTATCTCGGATTGAATTGATAAATTCATTTGTAAATTTCTCGGATGACAAATAAACCACTTTAGCTGATGGGTTGTGCTCCAATACGTAATGGCCGATAGCGTGCATTAAATGTGTTTTACCAAGCCCAACTCCCCCATAAATAAATAGAGGATTATAGGCTTTAGCCGGAGCTTCCGCTACAGCCAGGGATGCTGCATGTGCAAAACGATTACCGGACCCAATAACAAAAGTATCAAAAGTATACTTTGGTATTAATAAGGTTTGAGGTATCTCATTCTGATCATCAGATTTTCTAATCTTTTTGGCTGGAGCTGGTAAATCATATTCTTCTTCCTTTTGGTTATGAGGAATAATGAATTTAACTTCCAATTGTTCGCCTGTAGTTTCGTATAAAACCTCACCTATTACATCTGAGTAACGTTCCTCAAGCCAATCTCGGGCAAACTCGTTTGGCGCAATTACTGTGAGTGTATCCTTTTTTAAAGAATAAGCTTTAGTAGATTTCAGCCAGGTTTCAAAGCTTGGCTTGCTTATTTTCTTTTCTAATATTGATAATGAGTGCTTCCATAGCTCATCTATATTTTTCACTCGTCAATCCTCCTTCAAAGACAGCCAAACCACAATAAACTCGAATTAAAACAATATAAATAGGAAATGTATAAATATAAATAACAATGTATAAGGAACATTATGGGGAATATAGATTTTCGACAATATCCACTTCCTGTGGACAAAGTTATACGCTCCTGTGTAAAATCCTATCCACAGCTTATTAACAATCTGTGGATAATTATTTATGTGGATAAGTTATTAAGAATGAAAACAAAAAATATGATATCAAAAATTTGCTTGAGTTGCAACGTTTTTTGTTATTTATCCACAAGACTCAGTACATGGGGATGAAAGTTTTCCACAAGAAGTGTGTTTGTGCAAAACCTGTCGAAAAGGGGTGTGGATTGTTAAAAAGGGATAATTTAATTATCCACAACCTATCCATAGAGGACAAGGTAAATTTTAAAAATGAAATTTAACTGATTCATATAAATTTATTTGTTTGTAGATCTGGAGACAGTTTTTAATGTTTGAAAGTATAAGTTGACAATTACGTATCTCCATCTATATAATTGTAAAGACTGTCTTTAACTGTAATCCTCAGGGAGGTGTACTAATATGAAAAGAACGTACCAACCAAATAAACGTAAACACAGCAAAGTTCATGGGTTCCGTGCCCGCATGAGCACAAAAAACGGACGTCGTGTTCTTGCAGCTCGTCGTCGTAAAGGAAGAAAAGTATTATCTGCCTAGACCACTGACCATTTCAGTGGTCTTTTTTTAAGCTTAAAGCGTTTTTTAATGAATAAGATGAGAAACAGTTCAAAGTTATATACAGATTGGCGTTTTAATAATGCGTAAATTTGTTAATGATGTACAATGGAAATATAATGGGATTAGAAATAAATCGAAACCCATTTAAAAGTTGAACGTATGTGTTAGGTGCAGGTGGATATATGAACAAAGAGCGCAGGATTAAAAAGAATCAGGATTTCCAGGAAGTATTTAAAAAAGGTAAATCTTTTGCGAATAGGCAATTTGTTATTTACGTATTAAAGAAGAAAGAACAGGAAAACTTTCGCCTTGGTCTTTCAGTGAGTAAGAAAATTGGTAATGCAGTGACACGGAACCGTGTTAAACGTTATGTAAGGCAATCCTTTTTAGAGCTTGAGGATCGAATCATGAAGGGGAATGACTACATCATTGTTGCAAGAAAACCAACCTCAGAAATGGACTTCCATGAATCGAAAGCGAGTCTAATCCATGTATTAAAGCGTGCTGGCGTCTTGAGAAAAATGTAGTGTAGGTTTTCTGTTATAAAAAAGCCTAAAACATTTAGGCGTAGACATCTAAAAGATGTTAAAATACATTCATTGGCATATAAGAGGTATTAATGCCTCTTAAGTAGTTAGGAGGAAATAAGGCTTGAAGAAGAAACATATGCTTCTCTTTGGTTCGGTTGTTTTTCTCATCGCTGTTCTATCAGGATGTAGTGAAGTCAATCAACCAATAGATTCAGAAAGTACAGGTATCTGGAATCAATACTTTGTTTATCCGCTTTCCTGGCTGATAATCAAAATGGCTGAGTTATTAGGTAATAAATATGGAATATCGATTATTCTAGTCACAGTATTGGTTAGATTATTGATTTTGCCATTGATGATTAAACAAATTAAAAGTACAAAAGCGATGCAGGCTATTCAACCGGAAATGAATAGATTGAAAGAGAAATACAGCTCTAAGGATGCTGAAACTCAACAAAAACTGCAGCAGGAAACAATGGCTTTGTTCCAAAAACACGGGGTAAACCCATTGGCAGGATGTTTGCCGATTTTTGTTCAAATGCCGATTTTAATTGCGTTCTATCACGCAATTATGAGAACAACTGAAATTGCTAATCATAGTTTCCTATGGTTCGATTTAGGCGACAAGGATCCATACTTTATCCTTCCGCTAATTGCAGGTGCAACAACCTTTATTCAACAAAAAATATCCATGGTTGGACAGGATGATAATCCAACTATGCAAATGATGCTATATATTATGCCGATTATGATTATTGTATTCGCAATTAACTTCCCGGCAGCACTATCTTTATACTGGGTTGTTGGTAATATTTTCTCGATTGCCCAAACTTACTTCATTAAAGGGCCTGATTTAAAGCAAGCAAAAGCCGATAAATCAAATGTAAAAGCCGGAGGTAAGAAAAAGTGAAACAAGTAACCGCTACAGCCCAAACAGTTAATGAAGCTGTTGAATCTGCTCTTATGGAATTAAATACAACGAAGGAAAAGACTGAAATCCAAGTTGTAGATGAAGGAAAAAAAGGTTTTTTAGGCCTGTTTGGCTCAAGACCGGCTATCGTTAAGGTGACTGTAAAGCATGATCCGTTAGCAGAAGCAAAGCAATTCATCGAGAATGTAGCAGAAAAAATGGGTGCAGAGGTACATGTTCAACATAAGCAAGAAGGCAAAGTAGTTACATTTGAGTTATCTGGTGAGAAAATAGCCATGCTGATTGGAAAAAGGGGACAAACATTAAATTCCCTTCAATACCTGACTCAGCTTGTAGTAAATAAAAACTCTACCCAATATATAACGATCATGCTCGATGCTGAGGATTACCGGAGCCGAAGAAATGAAGCTTTAATTAATCTTTCAGAAAAAATGGCTAATAAGGCTATCTATACAAAAAAAGAAGTTTCATTGGAGCCCATGCCTTCATTTGAAAGAAAAGTGATTCATACGGCGCTGATGAATAATAAAAAAGTCAAAACTTACTCTGCAGGTACTGAACCACATCGTCATATCGTGATTTCGCCAAATAAATAGCGTGAACAAAATCTCCGAATGATTTCGGAGATTTTTTTTTGAATGCTTCCAGTTATAATTAATTGAATTTATTGGATTTTAATAATTAAAAAGACTGGGCTTTCTGATATCTAAACGAGAGTATTAGGGCAAAGTAGATATAAGCTTACAAATAGAAGAACCGAGTTAACAATTTAGCTGAATAATTTATATCTAAAAGGAAGAATATACTTAGATTCTTGTTATTCACATGTGGATAAGTTAAAATTATACGTATTGCATTTTAGTGATTGTGGATAAGAGCGGCGGGTACAAATGGTATGTGTCGATTATTATAGATTTTTAATTTTGTTATGAAAGGAGTATAGTTCATGGATTTTGATACAATTGCTGCGATATCAACTCCAATGGGAGAGGGAGCAATCGGAATTGTTCGTATTAGCGGAGATGAAGCAATAAGTATCGCAGACTCTGTTTATCGGAGCCCAAAAGGGAAGAGATTGACTGAAGTGCCGAGTCATACGATACACTATGGAAATATCGTGGATCCTAAAACGAATACCATTATAGAAGAAGTCATGGTGACCGTTTTAAAAGCGCCAAATACATTTACTCGTGAAGATATCGTCGAAATTAATTGCCATGGCGGTTTAGTTTCCGTGAATAGAGTACTTCAGCTTATTTTAAGACAGGGAGCTACTTTAGCCGAGCCTGGAGAGTTTACAAAACGGGCATTTCTAAATGGACGGATTGATTTGTCTCAAGCGGAAGCTGTAATGGATTTAATCAGAGCGAAGACAGATAAAGCAATGAATGTAGCTTTAGGGCAAGTTGAAGGTAAACTGTCAAGATTGATAAAAAAATTGCGTCAGGATATCCTTGAAACACTGGCTCAGGTAGAAGTTAATATAGATTACCCTGAATATGATGATGTGGAGGAAATGACTCATCACTTATTTAAGGAACGCTGCGAATATGTCAGCGGTGAAATTGAAAAATTACTGCAAACCAGTCATCAGGGGAAAATTTTAAGAGAAGGCATTTCAACCGTAATTGTCGGAAGACCTAATGTAGGAAAGTCTTCCTTATTAAACAGTTTGGTTCAGGAAAACAAAGCAATTGTTACAGATATTCCAGGAACCACAAGGGATGTCATTGAAGAATATGTTAATGTAAGAGGAGTCCCGCTTCGTTTGGTGGATACTGCCGGAATACGTGAAACAGAAGATATAGTAGAGCGTATCGGAGTGGAACGTTCCAGAGAGGTATTAAAGAAAGCAGATTTAATACTGCTTGTGCTAAATCATGCAGAAGAATTTACAGAAGAAGACCAACGTTTGTTTGAAGCTGTCAATGGGATGGATGTCATTGTGCTTATTAACAAAACAGATCTTCCTGGAAAGCTTGAAATTGAAAAAGTTAAAGCTGTTGCAAAGAACTATTCGATTATTTTAACATCGCTAAAAGAGGATAAAGGTGTAGATGACTTAGAGGAAGCTATTTCTGGACTTTTCTTTGAGGGAAATTTAAATTCCGGCGATGCGACATATGTATCTAACTCACGTCATATAGCCCTTTTGAATAAAGCAAAACAGGCAATTGATGATGCACTGGATGGCATTAATGCCGGTGTACCAATTGATCTGGTTCAAATCGATTTAACAAAGTCATGGGAACTATTAGGGGAAGTTATTGGAGAAAGTGTCCATGAGAGTTTAATCAATCAGTTGTTTTCGCAGTTTTGTCTTGGGAAATAAGGAGGTAAAACAATGGCATATCATGCTGGTGAATATGATGTAATAGTAATAGGAGCAGGTCATGCGGGGAGTGAAGCAGGTCTTGCTGCTGCCAGACAAGGGGCTAAAACACTTGTATTAACAATTAATTTGGATATGGTTGCATTTATGCCCTGTAATCCATCAGTAGGTGGTCCTGCAAAAGGGATCGTAGTCAGAGAGATTGATGCTCTTGGTGGAGAAATGGGTAAAAATATTGATAAGACCCATATTCAAATGAGAATGCTCAATACTGGTAAGGGACCGGCAGTGCGTGCGTTAAGAGCACAGGCAGATAAATTCGCCTATCAGAATGAAATGAAAAAAACGCTCGAAAATGAAAAGAATCTAACCCTCATGCAAGGGATGGTTGATCGCTTACTTATTGAGGATGGGGAATGTAAGGGCGTTATTACACAGACAGGGGCTATCTATCATTCAAAAGCAGTTGTTATTACAACAGGTACTTTTTTACGCGGAGAAATTATTTTAGGAGAATTAAAATACTCCAGCGGCCCAAATAATCAACAGCCATCCATCAAGCTATCTGAACACCTTGAAGAGCTTGGACTAGATTTAGTCCGTTTTAAAACAGGTACACCGCCAAGAGTGAACGGTGATACAATTGATTACAATAAAACTGAAATACAACCTGGCGACGATGTACCAAGGGCATTTTCCTATGAGACAACGACCTATATTACGGATCAATTGCCATGTTGGCTGACATACACAAATGAAGGAACACATACGATTATCGATAATAATTTACATCGCTCTCCTATGTATTCTGGAATGATTAAGGGTACTGGACCGCGTTATTGTCCTTCAATAGAAGATAAAGTAGTTCGTTTTAATGATAAGCCACGCCATCAAATCTTCCTTGAACCGGAAGGCAGAGACACGAACGAAGTATATGTACAAGGACTTTCAACGAGCTTGCCAGAAGATGTTCAAAAGGAAATCCTGGCAACTATACCGGGACTTGAAAATGTACAGATGATGCGGGCTGGCTATGCAATTGAGTATGATGCAATCGTACCAACACAGCTCTGGCCAACCTTAGAAACAAAGAATATTAAAAACTTATATACTGCTGGTCAAATCAATGGGACATCAGGTTATGAAGAAGCTGCTGGACAGGGGCTAATGGCTGGGATCAATGCAGGCCGCAGAGCTCTGAATGAAGAGGAAATCATTCTGAGCCGTTCGGATGCCTATATTGGGGTTCTGATTGATGACCTGGTTACGAAGGGAACGAATGAGCCTTACAGATTGCTTACATCCCGTGCTGAATATCGTTTATTGCTGAGACATGATAATGCAGACCTGAGATTAACAGAAATAGGCCATCGCATTGGATTGATCAGTGAGGACCGTTATGAACGCTTCTTAACTAAAAAGCAAGCTATTCAGAATGAAATCGAAAGGCTGGCTGCGACCATCATTAAACCAAATGAAACTACCCAATCTTATTTAAGAGAATGGGGAAGCAGTGAACTAAAGGATGGCATTCGCGGCAATGACCTGCTTAGAAGGACAGAATTATCGTACAAGCATATCAGCCAATTGATTCCTGCAAACTATGAAGTTCCGGAGGATGTAGCAGAGCAGGTGGAAATACAGGTTAAATATGAGGGTTACATTGAAAAGTCGATTCAGCAAGTAGAAAAGCTGAAGAAAATGGAAAACAAAAGAATCCCTGATTTAATTGATTATGATGCTATTACAGGGCTTGCTTCTGAAGCACGTCAGAAATTAAAACAGGTTCGTCCATTATCTATGGCCCAGGCTTCACGTATATCAGGTGTCAACCCAGCTGATATTTCTATCTTGCTTGTTTATATTGAACAAGGGAAAATTGCAAAAATACCCCAAAATTAAGAGGTAAATAAATGAACATATCAGAATTTAAACATGCATTAGAGGAGAAGGGAATTGTTCTTTCTCCCTCTCAGCTTGACCAATTCGAAACGTATTTTAAACTTTTGGTAGAGTGGAATGAAAAAGTAAATCTAACAGCTATTACGGATAAAGAAGAGGTTTATTTGAAACATTTCTATGATTCCATCTCACCATCTTTCTTTATTGATTTTAATCAGGATCTTTCTTTATGTGATGTTGGAGCGGGAGCAGGGTTTCCCAGTATACCACTGAAGATTTGCTTTCCATCTATAAAATTGTCTATTGTAGATTCTTTAAATAAGCGGATTACCTTTTTAAAAACCTTAACAGATGAGCTGGGTTTACAGGATGTCAGTTTATATCATGATCGTGCAGAAACATTTGGGAAATTAGCAGCACACCGGGAACAATATGATTATGTTACGGCTAGAGCAGTTGCCAGATTATCGGTTTTAAGCGAGTTATGCCTTCCATTAGTAAAAAAAGGAGGCAAATTTATCGCTTTAAAAGGTGCCGGTGCTGATGATGAAGTATTGGCAGGGAAAAAGGCGTTGACAATTTTAGGTGGTAAAATGGATCAGGACTTTTATTTCCAACTGCCAAAGGAAGACAGCAAACGTCATATTATCTTAATTGATAAAGTAAAAGAAACGCCAAAAAAATATCCACGAAAACCGGGAACACCAAATAAGCAGCCATTAGAGTAAACTTTATTGAGACGGATATTCTAAAAAACGGTATAATAAAGATAGCTATTACCAAAAAATGAGACAATCTGAACTTATTTAAATATGATTTTTGCCAATGATTAAGCTAGTTGGAAGTTTTTTAAAGGTGGTGTAGGGATGACAAAACATCCTTTTTCACGTTTTTTTGGACTTGGAGATAAAGAACAAAATGTTGACAGGGAATCGGGAATTGAGACGGAAAAAGAAGAAATAAACCATGATGAAATCCATAAATTGCCTATTTCTTCAATTGTACCAAATCGTTTTCAACCAAGAAGTATTTTTGATGATGAGAAAATTGAAGAACTCGCTCTGACTATAGAAACGCATGGAATTATTCAACCCATTGTTGTCAGAGAGATTCATGATGGGCAATTTGAAATAATTGCCGGTGAACGTCGATACCGAGCCATAAGTAAATTAGGTTGGGATAAAATTCCTGCTATTATTAATAATCTCTCAGACACTGAAACAGCATCTGTAGCTTTAATAGAGAACCTTCAACGTGAGGAATTATCTCCTATTGAAGAAGCTGTGGCATACAGTAAATTGATTGAACTGCATCAATTGACCCAGGAAGGTCTTGCAAACAGGCTTGGAATAGGACAATCTACGGTTGCCAATAAAATTCGTTTACTCAAATTGCCGCAGGTGGTTCAGAATGCGGTCATGCAAAAGGCAATCACAGAAAGGCATGCACGCTCCTTAATACCATTAAAAGATCCTGAAAAACAGGCGAAGCTTGTAGAAGAAATCATTGATAAAGGACTGAATGTGAAGCAGACAGAGGAACGAGTCAACAAACTGCTTTCAGCTGATGAAGACAAAAAGCCTCGTGCCATACGAAAAGCATTCAGTAAGGATATGCGAATAGCAGTAAATACGATCCGTCAATCAATGAGCATGGTTAAGGATAATGGAATTAACTTGGACTCAGAGGAAACAGAGTTTGATGATTTTTATCAAATTACCATCCGTATTCCGAAAAAAAGTAAATAATAGTTTCATTAATAGATAACTTGGCAATCCGATAGGTTGCCAGTTTTTTTTATAATTAACAGCCTTTTTACAAAAATCGATACTTTCTGTGTGATAATTTTAAATATATGAACTTTGAAAAATAGAAACATGTTAAAATAGAAACGTTATAAGTCTGAATGTAAAGTGAGGCAGGTGACAACATGGGAAAAGTAATATCTATTGCAAACCAAAAAGGAGGAGTTGGTAAAACAACAACCTCAGTCAATTTGGGGGCCTGCTTGGCGTACATAGGAAAGAAAGTTTTGCTAGTCGATGTTGATCCACAAGGAAATGCGACCAGTGGAGTAGGGATAGAGAAGGCTGATGTTGAACAATGCATTTATGATGTACTTATTGATGATGTGGATGTTGCTGATGTTATTAAGGCAACGAAAGTTGAAAACCTAGATGTCATACCGGCTACTATTCAACTTGCAGGCGCTGAAATAGAATTAGTTCCTACCATATCCAGAGAAGTACGCTTGAAAAGAGCGTTAGAAGCTGTTGTTAATGAGTATGATTATATTATTATTGATTGTCCTCCATCTTTAGGGTTATTAACTCTCAATTCCCTGACAGCATCTGATGCTGTGCTTATACCTGTGCAATGTGAATACTACGCCCTTGAAGGCCTCAGTCAATTACTTAATACGGTTAGATTAGTTCAGAAACATTTAAACCATGATTTAAAAATAGAGGGAGTATTATTAACTATGCTTGATGCCCGGACAAACCTGGGTATACAAGTCATAGACGAGGTTAAGAAGTACTTCCAGGATAAAGTATATAAAACGATCATTCCACGTACTGTACGTTTAAGTGAAGCACCAAGCCACGGTGAGCCGATTATTATTTATGATCCAAAGTCACGTGGAGCGGATGTATATTTAGATTTGGCAAAGGAAGTGGTTGCAAATGGGTAAGGGATTAGGGAAAGGTCTTGATGCCCTTATTGCTAACATGGAAGTCAGCAAAGAAGAAGTGGTACAAGAGATTGCGATTAAAAATTTGCGGCCAAATCCATATCAACCAAGGAAATCTTTTCAACCCGATGCTATTGAAGAGTTGAAGAAATCAATTCTGCAGCATGGAATTCTACAGCCTCTTATTGTACGGAAAAGCAGTATTAAAGGCTATGAAATAGTAGCTGGGGAAAGACGCTTCCGTGCTGCTAAGGAAGCAAAAATGAAGTCTGTGCCTGCGGTAGTTCGTGAATTTGATGATCGACAAATGATGGAACTTGCTTTATTGGAAAATCTTCAAAGGGAAGATTTAAATCCGGTAGAGGAGGGTGCTGCTTATCAATCATTATTGAGAAACCTTGATATCACTCAAGAAGAATTGGCGAAAAGAATGGGGAAAAGCAGACCTCATATAGCCAACCATATTCGATTGTTATCATTGCCTGCATTGATTCAGGATTATATTTCTCAAGGGAAATTATCAATGGGGCATGGAAGAGCATTGCTAAGCTTGAAATCAAAAAAAGATATTAAACCTCTGGCTGATAAAGTTATCAAGGAAAATCTTAATGTTAGGCAATTAGAAGGGATCATTCAAAATTTGAATGAAAGTGTTCCACGTGAAACAAAAAAAGTCCCTGCTAAGGATATATTTATTCAGGAAAGAGAAAATCAATTAAGAGAACGTTTCGGTACAACCGTGAACATTAAACAGAATAATAAGCGAGGGAAAATAGAAATAGAATTTTTCTCCAATGAGGATTTAGAGAGACTCCTTGAAATTTTAGAAAAATAAAAAACCATATAAATGGTTTTTTATTTTTCTCTATAAATTATTGTCATGTACCTTTTCTTCTTCGAAATTCCAATTAAATGTTGTAGTTATGGAAGTGGCATGATTATAGGATAACCCGGCTAAATAAATACCTTTTGTAATGGCTTTAGCCATTTTAAGTACTAAATTTAAACGAGTATTTTGAAGAACAAAGTATTCCATAAATCCACTAACATTCACAATTCCTGTAATATGGGCTTCTCCTACATTGGGCAACTCTTTATTTACACCGGCACCAGGCTTTACAGGGCCTTTACCAACCTGGATGACTCCAACACTTTTAACTCTGCCAAGACAAGCGTCTATTCCAATAATAAATGGGTTTTCATGTATGCTTTGAATGTAATTGAGTTTTTCCTGTAAATTAACAGCATGTATTGGATCCTCTAATGTACCATATATATAAAAATTGGGCAGTGTTTTTTCACTTAACAATGTTCCAATTAAAGGACCAAGTGAATCACCAGTTGAACGGTCTGTACCGATACAAATAATGACAACAGGACGTACTTTATGAGAAGGGAGGATTGTGAGTAATTCTCTAGAGATAACATGATGGGCATTCTCTTCCTCATATGATATTCGATTTGTTGTATTGCGTTGTTCAAAAAAAGAAGGCCTCATGTTCATAATTACCACTCCTCTGCAAAAGTACTATCAGTATACGGAAAATATAGGAATTTTATACACTGAACTTTGGAATATATTGCAGATTTTCGAATCTTATATTCTTCTCATTCAGTGATCAGGATAAGAAGACTTGTCTTTTTTTTAACATTTTTACCTTCCAAAGCCGAGATGTAGTAAAATGGTTAACGTTTCTTTTAAACAGATTGATTTATCATATGTATACCCAAGCATAAGGAATAAAGAAACATTATCATTATTCATACGCATAGGTATTTTGGCCCTAAGAGATTTGAATAAGTTATATTAAAAAAACATTTTCGTAAAATTCATCAGAGAGGTAATAAGAGTAAAGGGTTCTTTATAGCGAATCTAGTCTGAAACATTATTTTTATATGATGAAATGAAAGGGAAGAAATTAGAGAAACGGGAGTCTAAGTAGATTTCTGTTTATTCTGGATGTTGGTTTTAATTGGAGGTCTGGCCATATGCTGATATAATTCATGGATATAAAGGGTAAAGTTTAAATAATGGAGGATTAAAAACTATGGATGATAAGGATTTTGGATTGAATGATGTTGTTGAAATGAAAAAGCCTCATCCATGTGGTATCAACCGCTGGAAGATTATTAGACTTGGTATGGATGTCCGAATTAAGTGTGAGGGATGTGACCATAGTGTCATGTTGCCCCGTAAAGATTTTGTTAGGAAGATGAAAAAGATACTTCAGAAACACGAGGCATAATCTCAAAGCTTAATGTACAGCTTGTATGCTATCATTATAAAGTGTAATTTAAATACTAATATGAAAAAGAATAGCGGCTTGTCTTTTAGATGACTTGTCACTATAATTGGTAAAGGTTTATCACATATAGATTATATAACATTTAATATGTTTTCACATAAGGAGTGAATGATGTGGCATTAACAGCTGGAATAGTAGGTCTGCCTAACGTAGGAAAGTCTACTCTCTTTAATGCAATAACACAGGCTGGAGCAGAATCCGCTAACTATCCATTTTGTACGATTGATCCGAATGTAGGGATTGTAGAAGTACCAGATCATAGATTGCAAAAGCTGACAGAGCTTGTAATACCGAAAAAAACAGTACCGACTGCCTTTGAATTTACTGATATCGCAGGAATTGTGAAAGGGGCAAGTAAAGGAGAAGGGTTAGGAAATAAATTCCTTTCTCATATTCGCCAGGTAGATGCAATTTGCCATGTAGTAAGATGCTTTGCTGATGAAAATATTACCCACGTTTCAGGTAAGGTTAATCCAATTGATGATATTGAAACGATTAATCTTGAATTAATTCTTGCTGATATGGAAACAGTTGAAAAAAGGATTGACCGTGTTGGTAAATTAGCCAAACAAAAAGATAAGGAAGCTGTTGTTGAGTATGAAGTTCTTTCCTTATTAAAAGAAGCATTTGAAGCTGAAAAACCAGCCAGAGCAGTGGAATTCACGGAAGAACAGCTCAAAATCGTTAAAGGATTACATCTTCTCACGATTAAACCAGTTTTATATGTTGCTAATGTTGATGAAGATGAAGTGGCTGATGCGACCGATAATGAATACGTGACTCAAGTGCGTGAATTTGCAGCAAAAGAAAATGCTGAGGTAATCGTGATTTGTGCCAAAATCGAATCAGAAATTGCTGAGCTTGAAGGCGAAGAAAAAGCAATGTTCCTTGAAGAATTAGGCATAGAAGAATCTGGTTTAGATCAATTAATTCGGGCATCTTATCAATTGTTGGGCTTGGCAACATATTTTACGGCAGGTGTTCAAGAAGTACGTGCCTGGACTTTCCGTAAAGGGATGAAAGCGCCACAGTGTGCAGGAATTATTCACTCTGATTTTGAACGTGGATTCATTCGCGCAGAAATCGTTTCTTATGAAGATCTGATGGAAGCTGGTTCCATGAATGCAGCGAAAGAAGCCGGTAAAGTTAGATTAGAAGGTAAAGAATACGAAGTAAAAGACGGGGACATTATTCACTTCCGTTTTAATGTATAAACAAGAGGACCGGTCAGTATGATCGGTCTTTTTATCAATTTGCAAACTTCCTATATGTATGCTATACTTTTAACTTGTGAGTAATTGTAATTAATTGCTCCTTGCCCATAAGGGCCGTTTAGACCAAAAGGAGGTGACAGTGATGACAAAATACGAAGTTATGTATATCATCCGTCCAAACATTGAGGAAGATGGAAAAAAAGCTTTAGTTGAGCGTTTTAACACAATTTTAGCTGACAAGGGTGCTGAAGTTCTTGAAACAAAAGAATGGGGCAAACGCCGTCTTGCTTATGAAATCAATGATTTCCGTGATGGATATTACATGATCAACAAAATCCAAGCTGAAAATGCAGAGGCTGTTCAAGAATTTGACCGTCTTGCTAAAATCAGCGAAGATATCATCCGTCATATTGTAGTTAAAGAAGAAGAGTAATTTTGATTGAACATAAATTGTTTCATGTGGAACAATTTTCTAATATTAGGAGTTGATTCTGTTGATAAACCGTGTCATTTTGGTAGGTCGTTTAACGAAGGATCCTGATCTCCGCTATACTCCGAATGGTGTTCCTGTTTCAACCTTCACATTAGCAGTGAATCGCCCATTTTCTAACCAACAAGGTGAACGGGAAACAGATTTTATTAACTGTGTTGTTTGGCGACGCCAGGCAGAAAATGCAGCTAATTATCTGAAGAAGGGTAATCTTGCTGGAGTTGATGGACGTATTCAAACTCGTAATTATGAAGGTCAGGATGGAAAACGTGTCTATGTAACAGAAGTGTTAGCAGAGAGCGTACAATTCCTAGAGCCTAAAGGTTCATCTGCCGGTGAAAAAAGCGGCGGAAGCCAATATGGTGGTCATGATACCAATCCATTTGGCCAGGGAAATAGCAACCAAAACCAGAATCAACGGAAGGACAGTAATTATACGAAGATTGATGATGATCCATTCAGCAGTAATGGACAAACTATCGATATTTCGGATGATGACCTTCCATTCTAACATTGATAATTCGAACGGACGTATATAATTATAATGAAAGGGAGTGAATAATATGGCAGGCGGACGCAGAGGCGGACGTGCAAAACGCCGTAAGGTTTGTTATTTCACAGCAAACGGCATTACGCACATCGACTATAAAGATGTAGATCTTCTTAAAAAGTTTATCTCTGAGCGTGGAAAAATTCTTCCACGTCGTGTAACTGGAACAAGCGCTAAGTACCAACGTAGATTGACTATTGCAATCAAACGTGCTCGTACTATGGCTCTTCTACCATTCGTAGCAGAGGAAAAATAAGATTTTACACATAAAAACGGAAAGGGAATCCTTTCCGTTTTTTAATTGTATTTAAGAAGATAGAATTGACATGAGTACTTATTTTAAAGTTATAGACATTGAATCACATTATACCTAAATATTATTTAAATATAATGTATAGTTTAATCTAATGTCTTGTTTTTTGGATATCATTTTATTTATGCTTTATAATATTCTTTGTATGCATTTATTGTTTTAAATAGGTACTATTGAAGGGTATTAATTATACGCCTGAGAATAGGTAAATTATTGCTCTGTTGGTCATAATAGAGTTTTATCAAGTATAATGATAAGTAATACATAAATTGATCCACATTATTTAGGAGCTGAATCTATGCCATCTTATTTAAACAGGCAAGCGATCCGTTATCCCATCTACGCATTATTGGGTGTATCTTTATTAATCATCGGAGTTCTTGCTTATTATAATTGGATATTTGCAATAGTAGCTTCTTTGCTTTTTGGCATTCTTTTCTTTCTAATATTAAAAATTGAATATGGAATACAAAAAGAAACGGAAATCTATATTTCCACTCTTTCCTATCGATTAAAAAAAGTGGGGGAAGAAGCTCTATTAGAAATGCCTATAGGTATACTGCTTTTCAACGAGGATTATGTGATTGAATGGACCAACCCTTATATGGCTAAGTGTCTACAGGAAGATACCCTCGTTGGAAAAAACATTTCAGAGGTTGCAGAACCTTTAATACCTTTAGTTAAGAGAGAGGAAAGCGAAGATATTGTAGCAATTTATAATCGCAAATTTCGAATTGTTCATAAGCCGGAGGAAAGATTGCTTTATTTCTTCGATGTTACAGAGCAAACAGAAATTGAAAAAATGTACGAAGAAGAGCGAACTGTCATTGGAATTATCTATCTGGATAACTATGACGATGTGACACAAGGTATGGATGATCAACGAAAAAGCAGCTTAAATAGCTTTGTAACCTCTTTATTAAATAATTGGGCTAAAGAATATGGAGTCTTTTTAAAGAGAATTTCATCTGATCGGTTTATCGCTATTTTTAGCGAAAGCATTCTTAACCACCTGGAGAAAACAAAATTTTCTATACTGGATGATGTACGGGAAACAACAGCCAAGCAAAATGTTCCATTAACATTGAGTATAGGTGTGGGGAGCGGAGTATCGGCATTACCTGAACTGGGCAGCATTGCTCAATCAAGTCTTGATCTGGCTCTGGGAAGAGGTGGAGATCAGGTCGCCATTAAGCTCCCAAATGGAAAAGTGAAATTTTATGGTGGCAAAACAAATCCTATGGAGAAGAGAACTAGAGTCCGTGCACGGGTAATTTCACATGCACTGCGTGATTTGATAGTTGATAGTGATAAAGTCATTGTAATGGGACATAAGTTTCCGGATATGGATGCTATTGGTTCGTCCTTAGGGATATTAAAAATTGCTGAAATGAATAACCGTGAAGGATATATTATCCTAGACAGAAGTGAATTAGATTCAAGTGTTAAACGACTTCTAACCGAAGTGAAGCAAAAGCCTGAGTTGGACTCCAGATTTATATCACCTGAAATTGGCGTTGAATTAATAACCGATAAAACATTACTTGTTATTGTAGATACTCATAAGCCAAGCATGGTTATTGAGGAAAAACTGGTTTCCCGGACTGAGAAAATCGTGGTGATTGATCATCACAGGCGCGGCGAGGAATTTATAGATAATTCTATCCTGGTTTATATGGAGCCATATGCATCATCTACAGCCGAGTTAGTAACGGAGCTTATCGAATACCAGCCGAAGCGTGTAAAGGTGGGTATGCTGGAAGCAACTGCTTTGCTGGCGGGTATTATAGTAGATACAAAATCATTTACATTTAGAACGGGTTCCAGAACTTTCGATGCAGCCTCTTTTTTAAGAGGGCATGGTGCAGACACAGTCCTTGTACAAAAGCTTCTTAAGGAAGATGTAGATACTTACTTAAAGCGGGCAAAGCTGATTGAGGATGTTTATTTTTATCATAAAGGGATTGCTATTGCTCATGGTGATTTAAATGAATTTGCTGATCAGGTGTTGATTGCCCAGGCTGCAGATACATTGTTAGCAATGGATGAAGTAATTGCATCCTTTGTGTTATCACCAAAATCAGAAACTAGCATTGGCATAAGTGCAAGATCTCTTGGCGACATAAATGTTCAGGTTATTATGGAACGTTTAGGTGGCGGAGGGCATCTTACAAATGCGGCAACTCAACTAGATGACATTTCAATGGAAGAAGCAGAGCAAATGTTGAAAGATGCAATTGATGAGCTATATGAAGGAGGCACAAACACATGAGAGTAATATTTTTAAAAGATGTTAAAGGAAAAGGAAAAAAAGGTGAAATTAAAAATGTTGCAGATGGGTATGCACATAATTTCCTTTTGAAACAAGGATTAGCTGTAGAAGCAACTGGCAGCAATATGAAAACACTAGAAATTCAAAAAAATAAAGAAGTACAACTCGCAGCTGAGGAACTCGAAAATGCAAAAAAATTAAAAGAGCAATTAGAAAAGCTTACGATTGAATTAAAAGCGAAGACTGGTGAAGGTGGCAGAATCTTTGGATCCATTACCAGCAAACAGATTGCTGATGAATTACAAAAACAGCATAAGCATAAAATTGATAAACGTAAAATCGAATTAGAAGACGCAATTCGCTCTCTCGGCTACACAAAAGTTCCGGTTAAGCTCCATCATGAGGTAACTGCTACTTTAAATGTTCATGTGAAAGAACAATAAAATATTTTCCCAGGAAATAATTTTCCCGAAAAGTGATGAAAAGCTTGTTAGCTGATTTCATCACTTTTTTTTAGTATGATAGAAGTTACTAATGCAAATGAAAGTTAAAATAAATAATTTCCTGTACCTATTCTCTTCATTTCCATATACAATAGAATAGCAATCCATTTTAATTGCTAATAAAAAAATATAATTACGTTTAAATATATAAAGGGGGTTTGCCGAATGAATGAGCTCTTTACTGATTTGGTTCCACCACAAAATGTTGAGGCGGAACAAGCGGTTTTAGGAGCAATTTTTCTTGTGCCTTCCTCTTTAATACTTGCCTCTGAGATTTTGATACCTGAGGATTTTTATAGAAGTGCACACCAAAAAATCTTCATGGTTATGCTGAAGCTAAACGACAAAGGAAAGGCTGTCGATTTAGTTACAGTAACTGAAGAACTAAGTGCAACAAAGCAGCTTGAAGAGGTTGGGGGAGTTCCCTATTTAACAGAACTGGCGTCATCAGTACCTACCGCGGCCAATATAGAATATTATGCCCGAATCGTTGAAGAAAAGTCCGTTTTAAGAAGATTAATTAATACAGCAACTGGCATTGTACAAGATGGGTATTCTCGTGAGGATGAAGTGGAAAGCCTCTTGGGTGAAGCCGAAAAAAGCATTATGGAAGTTGCCTCCCGAAAAAATGCCGGAGCCTTCCACAACATTAAAGATGTTTTAGTTCGCACCTATGACAATATTGAGTTGCTTCATAACCGAGTAGGAGATGTAACTGGAATACCTACCGGCTTTAATGACTTGGATCACATGACAGCAGGCTTCCAGCGCAATGATTTAATTATTGTTGCTGCCCGTCCATCTGTTGGTAAAACAGCCTTCGCTCTTAATATTGCCCAAAACGTTGCAACAAAAACGGATGAAAATGTTGCGATTTTCAGTCTGGAGATGGGTGCAGAACAATTGGTCATGCGTATGCTTTGCGCAGAAGGTAATATAAATGCTCAAAACCTTAGAACAGGATCTCTGACAGACGAAGATTGGCGCAAATTAACACTAGCAATGGGAAGCTTATCAAATGCGGGTATATTTATAGATGATACTCCGGGTGTCCGAATTAGTGAAATCCGTTCAAAATGCCGCCGTTTAAAGCAAGAACATGGACTTGGCATGATTCTGATTGACTATCTCCAGCTTATTCAGGGGAATGGCAGATCAGGCGAAAACAGACAACAGGAAGTATCAGAAATTTCCCGTTCCCTTAAGGCCCTGGCAAGGGAGCTAGAAGTTCCAGTTATCGCTCTTTCCCAGCTTTCTCGTGGTGTTGAGCAACGTCAGGACAAGCGTCCGATGATGTCTGATATCCGTGAGTCAGGAAGTATTGAGCAAGATGCTGATATTGTAGCCTTCCTATACAGGGAAGATTATTATGATAAAGAAACAGAAAACCAAAATGTTATTGAAATTATCATTGCGAAACAGCGTAATGGCCCGGTTGGAACGGTTCAATTGGCATTTGTGAAGGAATACAATAAGTTCGTTAATTTAGAAAGAAGATTCCAGGATGATGCCATCCCTTCTGGAGCATAATAGTCTATAGACCCACCAAACCAGGGTGGGTTTATTTTTATTACAATAATACACGAACATATTTTACTATTTTCGTATAAATGTTCGTGTATTCCTTGAAATTACTCGATGTAATTGATACACTTAATTTGTTTGTTATACCAAAGTGCAAGATGTTGGTAAATTAGTGGAGGTGTAAAGAATGTCTTCAGTCGTAGTAGTAGGTACACAGTGGGGAGACGAAGGTAAAGGAAAGATTACAGATTTCCTTTCAGAAAACGCAGAAGTAATTGCCAGATATCAAGGTGGAAATAATGCGGGACATACAATTAAATTTAATGGTGAAACATATAAGCTTCATTTGATTCCCTCCGGTATATTCTATAAGGATAAGATATCAGTAATTGGAAATGGTATGGTCGTTGACCCTAAAGCACTTATTGAGGAGCTTACTTATCTGCACGATCGTGGGATTTCCACAGATAATTTACGTATCAGCAATAGAGCTCATGTGATTCTTCCTTATCATCTGAAACTTGATGAAGTAGAGGAAGAGAGAAAAGGAAGTAATAAAATCGGTACTACTAAAAAGGGAATTGGCCCGGCTTATATGGATAAGGCAGCACGTATAGGTATCAGGATTGCCGATTTATTAGATAAAGAAGTATTTGAAGAGAAGCTGACAAGAAATTTGGAAGAGAAAAACCGTATGCTGGAACGTTTTTATGAAACTGAAGGCTTTACGATGGATGACTTTTTCGAAGAATATTATGAATATGGACAGCAAATTAAACAATATGTATGTGATACCTCTGTTGTTTTAAATGACGCCTTGGATGAGGGGCGCCGTGTTTTATTTGAAGGAGCACAAGGGGTAATGCTTGATATTGATCAGGGAACTTACCCATTTGTTACATCCTCGAACCCAGTTGCGGGCGGAGTGACAATCGGTTCCGGAGTCGGACCATCTAAAATCAATCATGTAGTGGGTGTATGTAAAGCCTACACAACACGTGTTGGAGATGGGCCATTCCCTACCGAGCTTGATAACGAAATCGGTAATCAAATTCGTGAAGTAGGAAGAGAATATGGAACTACTACGGGACGTCCGCGAAGAGTAGGTTGGTTCGATAGCGTTGTTGTCCGCCATGCGCGCCGTGTTAGTGGAATCACCGATCTTTCTCTTAACTCAATTGATGTTTTAACAGGTATTGAAACATTAAAAATCTGTGTTGCTTATCGACACGATGGAAAAGTATTGGAGGAGTTCCCGGCAAGTCTGAAGATATTGGCTGAATGTGAGCCAATCTATGAAGAACTGCCAGGCTGGACAGAAGATATCACGGGTGTGAAGACATTGTCTGACCTGCCTGCCAATGCACGTACTTATCTAGAAAGAGTATCTCAGTTAACAGGTATTCCATTATCAATCTTTTCTGTAGGACCGGACCGTAATCAAACGAATATAATCCGCAATCCATACGGTATATAAAAATAACTGGCTGACAGGCGAAATCGTTTGTCAGCCTTTTGATAATTAATCATGATTACTAGTATATTTCATATAGAATTTGAGGATTAGATAACAGTCTAATCCTTTTTGGTATTCACTGCTGTATATATTTGGAATACCATTTTAAAAAGATGACCTGTTTCAATAGAAATGGTAAAGTAGGATTAGGATAGTTTAGCAAAATCGTGACTCGCAGATGTCATTAATATATACATTTTATTTTATAAAAGGGAGAAATAGACAATGGATAAAAAGATACTGGTTGTTGATGACGAAAAGCCTATTGCAGATATATTACAGTTTAACTTGAAAAAAGAAGGATTTGATGTGTATTGTGCCTATGACGGTAATGATGCCATTAAAATGGTGGAAGAACTTCAGCCAGATTTGATCTTATTAGATATCATGCTACCGCAACAGGACGGAATGGAAGTTTGCAGGGAAGTGCGGAAGAAATATGATATGCCAATAATTATGCTGACGGCAAAGGATTCCGAAATAGATAAAGTGCTTGGTCTGGAACTGGGAGCAGATGATTATGTGACAAAGCCGTTCAGTACCCGTGAATTAATTGCACGTGTAAAAGCGAATTTACGCAGGCAAAAACATGCTGCCAATCAACAGGAAGATAACGAGGAAACAAATGAAATTACGATTGGCAATCTAGTGATACACCCTGATTCTTATATGGTATCCAAAAGAGGTGACACCATTGAATTAACCCATAGGGAATTTGAGTTGCTCTTTTATCTCGCTAAACATATAGGCCAGGTAATGACAAGGGAGCATCTTCTGCAGACAGTATGGGGATATGATTACTATGGAGATGTCAGAACAGTTGATGTAACCGTTCGACGTCTACGTGAAAAAATAGAAGATAATCCAAGCCATCCTGCATGGATTGTTACAAGAAGAGGAGTTGGGTACTACCTCCGTCATCCTGAACAGGAGTAAAAATTATGAGAAAAGTTGGTTTCTTTAAATCGATTTATTTTAAATTTGTACTGATTTATGTGCTGCTTATTTTAGTTGCCATGCAAATTATCGGAGTTTATTTTGCACAGGGGCTTGAACAGCAGCTATTGGAGAATTTTAAGAGCTCTATCCAAGAGCGGGTAACCATTCTTTCCTATAGTTTAGAAAAAGAAATAACGGAAACCCGCAAAGTTGAAGATCCCACCTTAATAGAGGATATTAAGACAACATTGGAGGGTTATTCCTCTGGGGATATAACGGAGATACGAGTAATGGATCAGGATTCAAAAATTATTGGCACATCTGATCCGGAGAAACAAGATATAATAGGGAGCCGTTCAACTGAAAAGCTTGTTGACAGGGCAAATAATCAAGGAACGCCCCAAACAGAAATCAGAATCGATTCACAGACAGGAAAAAGAATTCTCCTCTGGTCAGAACCGATTTTGAGTGACGGACAAATTATAGGGAATTTATATCTGAATACGAAAATAGAGAATGTCTATTCCCAATTAAAACAAATTAATACGATAATGGCGAAGGGAACGATTATTTCTCTTGCAGTCACAGCCTTTTTAGGAATATTACTGGCTCAGACCATTACACGGCCTATATCCGACATGCGTAAGCAAGCTTTAGCGATGTCACGCGGTAACTTTTCAAGAAAAGTTAAGGTATATGGATATGATGAAATTGGTCAGCTTGCTATCACGTTCAATAGTTTAACTAAAAAGCTGCAAGATGCACAGGCGACAACTGATGCAGAGAAAAGGAAGCTCTCTTCTGTATTGACTAATATGACAGATGGCGTGCTAACAACAGATCGCAGAGGCCGAGTCATTTTGATTAACGATACAGCACTATCAATGCTGAAAGTTTCACGTGAAACGTCATTATCTAAGCCGATTACAGAGGTATTAGGATTAGAGGACACGTACAATTTCGATCAATTATTGAGTGAGAAGGAGTCCATTATCCTTAATTACAGCAATGAAAAGAAATTGCTTTATTTGAGAGCGAATTTCTCTGTTATTCAAAGAGAAACAGGCTTTATTAATGGGTTAATTGTTGTTCTTCATGATATTACCGAGCAAGAAAAAATCGATGAAGAGAGAAGAGAATTTGTTGCGAATGTTTCCCATGAGCTTAGAACTCCACTGACAACGATGAGAAGCTATCTAGAGGCTTTGGCAGATGGCGCCATGGAAGATAAAGAGCTTGCTCCGCGTTTTCTGAACATAGCTCAAACAGAAACAGAGCGGATGATCAGATTGGTTAATGATCTTTTGCAGCTCTCAAAGCTCGATAATACAGACTATAAGCTTTCTACAACATGGGTTGATTTTGGCCGTTATTTCCACCGGATTATCGATCGTTTTGAAATGTCTAAATCACGAAATGTCACTTTTAAACGTTTAATCCCATCTGAGCCAATTGGTGTAGAAATAGATGAGGATAAAATTACTCAAGTACTCGATAATATCATTTCGAATGCATTGAAGTATTCACCTGAGGGTGGACAAGTTACATTTAAACTGCAAGTAATCGGACAATTTGTGGAAATTAGCATTAGAGATGAAGGGATGGGTATCCCGAAAGAAAATGTTTCGAAGATATTTGAAAGATTCTACCGTGTAGATAAAGCCAGATCAAGAAAGATGGGCGGTACAGGTTTAGGTCTCGCGATAGCGAAGGAAATGATTGAAGCACATAAGGGGCATATTTGGGCTTCTAGTGAGGAAGGGAAGGGGACTACCATTTTCTTTACTCTCCCTTATGAAACATTACAAGAGGATGATTGGGAATGAGCTGGGAAGGATTTAAAAATATCTTATTGGTGTCCCTCATTTTGATAAGTGGCCTTTTGACCTGGTCATATTGGTTTTATCAGCCAACCTATAACGAGACAGAGAAAACAAACTATGTTCAGGAGAAAATCTTCAGTAATCTTGAACCGGATGAAGTCGTAAAACCAACAAAAATGATTTATCACAAAGATAATTTATCCTATGGAACTTACTCTGAGGAAATGATTACACATGCAATTAATTCCATCAAAAAATGGAATTTGTTTAACTTCCAGGATCAATCATCAAAGTATAAAAATACAGCTGCAATCAAAAAGTTTAGCGAGAAGGATGGATTCATTGAATTGATATTTAATGATATTGTTCCGCTGTCTTTTTATAAAAACTATTTAAAAATAGAAGATAATGAGCTGCCAAATGTTAATTTTGACAGGGTTATTATTCATACCGATAATGATTCTATCTACTTTGTTTCTAGTGAAAAGAAAACAGTCATTGAAGCATCCGTTGATAAAGATTTGATTGAAGACTTCACACAAGAGTACGCGAGGGTTGAAAATCTAAAACCCTACACAAAGCTAAAACTATCAGAAACTAACTCAATCCTGGTTCCTTCCGGCGAAATAAAAGTAAGTAAATATGATTTTCTAACAAAAGCTACTGATGTGAAAAGCTTTAAGGAAGCTCTGTTTATCAGACCAAGCACTGTTAAGCAGGAAGGGGATATCTATACCGATGGATTGAGTATAATGAAAAAGAACCCAAAAACATCAATGATTGAATACAAAAATCTTGTTGTCGGTGCCAAAGATGAGAAAAAGCTGGAAACTCATATATTGCAAAGCAGCATAGAATTTATCAATATTCATGCCGGTTGGGATACACGCCACCGGTATGTGTCATTAGATGAGTTTAGCAGAGAAGTCGCTTTCCGTTTATATATTGATGGACTTCCTGTATTTAATGAGGAAGGTATGACTGAAATTCACCTGGAATATGGAACTCAAAATGTGAAGAGATATGAACGTTCCTATTTTAATCTTGTGGATGAGCCCTTGGATCAAAGCACAGTTACTCTTCCTTCTGCAAATGAAGCTTTAAAGTCCTTCAAAATCGATAAGGGTAAACAATATGATGCAGATAAACTTACGGATATGACTGTCGGCTATAAGCTAATTCATAATGATAATTCAGGCACGACTCTTTTGGGATTAAAACCTGTCTGGTACTATCAGTATGATGGCAGCTGGGTAGATATTTCTGAAGAGGATTTAGGAGGACCTATGGATGGATTGGAATAAAACAAAAGGTTTATTCATTGTGGTGTTTCTAATTCTGGACGTATTCCTCTTATATCAGTTCCTGGATTTTAGGGCAGCAAAGCTTGAAATCAATAAGGATTCGGAATCAACCATTGAAGATAGACTAAAGGCTGAGGGTATCAAGTATCATGTAGGGACTCAGGAAAGAGTAAGTGAAAAGACGATAAGTGCTAAGCCTAAGGAATTCAGTAAAGAGGAATTAAATACCCTCAAAAATCAAACCTTTATTATTGATAATAAAAGAACCATTCGATCGACACTGGATAAACCAATTAAAATTGGTACTGGTGAAGGGAAATATTTTGAGCTAGAAAGTTTCATTAACAAAAATGTATACTCGGGTGATGAGTATGAATTCTGGCGTAAAGAAGATGGGACAATAACATATTATCAAACCTACAAAAGCCGTTTACTTTTTAATAATAAAAACGGTGCCTTAATATTTAAGCTTAATGAAAATGATGAAGTAATTTCGTATATTCAAACACACCTCGATGATATTGAGGAATTTAATGAAAACCAAGAGATTAATCCGCCGATTCAAGCAGTAGAAAGTCTGTTAAATGGAGGATACTTGTCATCTGGAAGTGAAGTTTCAAAGGGTAAGCTTGGTTTTTATACACTAATAGAAGTATCAGAATCAAAAGTACTTGTCCTTGTGCCAACATGGCATTTTACAGTAAATAAGCAAGAGGATTATTTCGTAAATGGTATTGAAGGACAAGTACTGAATACAGAAGAAGGAAATGTAACGGAGTGAGGAAGAATGTCGATGAAATTTAGCGTTCTAGCCAGTGGAAGCACGGGGAATTCACTCTATGTGGAATCAGGAGAGCATTCATTTTTAGTGGACGCTGGTTTAAGCGGCAAAAAAATGACCGAGCTATTAAATAAAATTGATAAAAGGCCTGAAGACTTGTCAGGAATTTTTGTGACGCATGAACACAGCGACCATATAAAAGGGCTTGGAATTTTGGCTCGTAAATATAAGCTGCCTATTTATGCTAATGCCAACACATGGAGAGCGATGGATGGGTTAATTGGAGAAATTCCTACAGATTTGAAATTTGAATTCGGGATGGAGACTGTTAAATCATTTGGCAACCTTGATGTAGAGTCCTTTGGTGTTTCTCACGATGCGGCAGAGCCGATGTTTTATGTATTTCATCAGGATGGCAAGAAGCTGGTGACAATTACAGATACAGGGTATGTAAGTGATCGAATGAAGGGCATTATTAAAAATGCAGATGTGTACATCTTTGAGAGCAATCATGATGTAAGTATGCTCCGCATGGGGAGATATCCATGGAGTGTAAAACGTCGGATACTAAGCGATGTAGGCCATGTTTGCAATGAGGATGCTGCTATAGCCATGAGTGAAGTTGCGGGTGACCGGACCAAACGATTTTATCTGGCTCATTTAAGTAAGGACAATAATATGAAGGATCTGGCACGTATGTCTGTCAGTCAAACACTTGAAACAAAAGGAATCAGAGCGGGAGAGCAATTTAGCCTGTATGATACGGATCCTGACGAACCAACTGAATTAATACATGTTTAACAGAGGAGGTTTCCTCTGTTATTTTTTTAGGTAATATATATAATGTTGGTAAAGTTTGGAGAATACACACAAGTTCTTAAACATATCATTAAACTCTGCAACTAGAATTTTCCTTTCAATGCTGTTTTTGTTTATAAAATGGAAAACAACAAATACTAGACCTACATAAGTAAATAGTGAAGGGAATGTTGGCAAAATGGGCTATTATGATCAAGATTATAATCAGTCAGAACAGCAGCAGAATAAACGAAAAGGAAGTAAAGCTGGTTATTTTCTCTCCGGTTTAATCGGTGCTATTATTGGTGCATTATTAGTCCTTCTATTGACAGGCAACTTGAATAATAATGGATTAAATCAGAATACCAGTACAAATAACGGTAATGATACGTCCAAATTAACTCAAAATGTTTCTATGGATGTGACGACTGACGTCACTAAAGCTGTTGAAAAAACGGGAGACGCTGTAATCGGGATTACAAATATCCAAGGCTCCGACTTTTTCAATGAAACTCAGGAGGCAGGCACAGGCTCAGGAGTCATCTATAAAAAGGAGAATGGAAAAGCGTTTATCGTTACCAATAATCATGTGGTGGAAGGTGCATCTTCATTAGAGGTAACATTAGCTGATGGCACTAAAACTAAGGCAGAACTTTTAGGCAGTGACATATGGACAGATTTAGCTGTTATCCAAATAGATGATAAGGGTATTGATGTAGTTGCCGAATTTGGTAATTCTGATAAACTGAAAGCCGGAGAACCAGTTATTGCAATTGGTAATCCACTAGGTTTGAATTTCTCCGGATCCGTGACCCAAGGGATTATCTCGGGTTTGAACAGAACTATACCGATTGATGTGAATTCAGATGGTGTGGAGGACTGGAATGCGGAGGTAATTCAGACAGATGCAGCGATTAACCCAGGAAATAGCGGCGGTGCTTTAATTAATATAGGCGGCCAAGTGATTGGGATAAACTCCATGAAAATAGCCGAGTCATCCGTTGAGGGAATTGGATTATCGATTCCAAGCAATTATGCTATACCAATTATTGAGGATTTAGAGGCACATGGAAAAGTGAAACGTGCTTATATGGGAACTAGCCTTCGTTCCTTGAATGAAGTGACTAACTATCAGCGGCAGGAAACATTGAAGTTACCTACTGATGTGACAGAGGGTGTCGTCATTACAAGTATTGAACCAGGTTCTCCGGCTGCTAAAGCCGGATTAAAGGAGTTCGATGTCATTGTGGAGCTGGATGGGAAGAAAATTGCCAATGTTCCGGAGCTCCGTAAGCATTTATATGTTAATAAGCAGATTGGCGATAAAATGAAAGTGACATACTATAGAAATGGACAAAAAGCATCAACCGAAATGACATTGATTGAAGCCCAAATGTGATATAGTTAGGTACGAAAGCAGGGGATTCCAAATTCCCTGCTTTAAATATGAAAGCTCAAAATGAGACAGATATAACTAAAGACAACATGAAAAGGAGAATGAATATGAAAATTTATTGCTGTAAAGATCATGTAGAAGTTGGACTGGATACGATTGTGGATGAGACGGAAGTCCCTCCTTTTATAAATATGATTTCAGAGGAAGAAAATAAAGAAGTTACTAACAATTCTAAGGAATTCACCTGTGAATACTGTGGACAACCCGCTATATATATTGTGGCGAACTAATATTCGGGCACAATATGTGGACGGAGGTTGTGTATATGTGGATAACTTCTGTGGATAAAATGTTTGTAAAGTGAGGGTAACATGTGAATATCTCGGTAATAACTGTAGGTAAATTGAAGGAGAAATATTTAAAACAGGGTATCGAAGAATATGTAAAAAGATTATCGGCCTATGCAAAAATAGACATAATTGAAATACCCGATGAAAAAGCACCTGAAACATTAAGCGAGATGGAGATGCTGCAAGTCAAAGCAAAAGAAGGAGAGCGAATCCTCGCAAAAATTTCTGACGATACTCATGTCATTGCCTTGGCGATTGAAGGGAAAATGAAATCTTCTGAGGAACTTGCAGATACAATAGATAAACTCGCCACTTATGGGAAAAGCAAGATAGCCTTTGTCATAGGAGGATCACTTGGCCTTAGTAAAGACGTAATGAAACGGGCAAATGACACCCTGTCTTTCTCGAAAATGACATTCCCGCACCAGCTGATGAGGTTGATTTTGGTGGAGCAGGTGTATCGGGCGTTTCGGATTAATCGGGGGGAACCGTATCATAAGTAAGATGTTTTATCTTACTATGTTTATAGACGTATATGAAAAGAAGCTTAGTCACAGTTAAAGACCAAGTGACTTCCTTTTGTATGGGAAGATTCATTGGGCAGTTAAGGAATTAAGAAGAGTTGAAAAAAGGTGATTTGTTATTGAATTATCTTAGATAGATGTATTTCAGAAAATATAAATTATGTATTCTGTCCTGCTTTAATGTTATAGTAAAAAAATAAAATATAAGTTAGAGGGACAGAGTTATGAAGAGGAAATGGGTGTTACGCTGGTCTGTTTTTATTCTTGGATTATTGGTATTAGCATTTGGTATAGCACTAACTATTAAAGGAAAGTTTTTAGGGATTGGACCATGGGATGTTTTTCATTATGGACTATTTACTAAATTCGGATTCACTATAGGAACTTGGTCGATCATAAGTGGATTATTGCTTTTGTTCATCAGTTCAATTTTCAATAAAGCATGGCCCCAAATAGGGTCCTTTCTGAATATGATGTTGCTTGGTTTATTTATTGATCTTTTTAATTGGATATTACCTAGTATTGATAATTTAGCAGGAGTAACAATTGCCTTTATCATAGGTGTTGTTTTAATGGGATATGGTATTGGATTATACGTTTCGGCTGATTTTGGAGCAGGCCCTAGAGATAGCTTTATGTTATTAATTGTTGAAAAAATGGGGTGGAGTATCCCGTTGGTCAGAAATGGAATTGAAGTTATCGTTTTTCTCATTGGTTGGATGTTAGGAGGTCCTGTTGGGATTGGAACCTTGTTCATTGCATTTGGATTGGGTCCAATTTTAGGCTTTTCTATTCCTCAATGTAAGAAGCTGATGGCCTATTTTCTTGATCAAAAGGACCAATTCATAACGACTTGAGTATATAGGTAGAAGGATCTTTTCATAAGGGGAATTTTGCAATTTTATTACCTAGTTGTTAAAGTGATACCAATGAAAGATATGGATACGGAATTACAAATCAAGCAAAAAGGATGTCCTGGCTTTAAGGACATCCTTTTTTGTATTTATCTAATCTTAATGATTATCGAAGTATTGTTGTTGACTCAAAGTCCTATCGATCATGAAACAATTAAGATTAAAGCCATTATGATTAAGTTATATTAAATAACTCCTTGTGCAATCATGGCATCGGCTACTTTTTTAAAGCCTGCAATATTAGCGCCAACAACCAGATTGCCTGGGTGGCCATAGTCCTCAGCAGCCTTGACGCTCTCCTTGTAAATGGTAGTCATAATATCCTGCAATTTTGCATCGACTTCTTCAAACGTCCAGGATAATCGAGCGCTGTTTTGTGCCATTTCTAAGGCAGAAACGGCTACACCACCTGCATTGGCAGCTTTCGCTGGACCGAAGAGGATATGGTTATTTAAAAACACATCAATAGCTTCAGAGCTAGATGGCATATTAGCGCCTTCGCCGACGGCTTTTAGTCCATTTGCAACCAGAAGTTTCGCTGATTTTTCGCTAATTTCATTTTGTGTGGCACATGGCAAGGCAATATCGCACGGTATGGACCAAATTCCGTAGCAACCTTTCGTATATTGTGCATGTGGGTGTTCTTCTACATATGCCGAGATTCTTTTCCTCTCAACTTCCTTTAGACGTTTCAAGGTTTCTAAGTTAATTCCGTTTGGATCGAAAATATACCCGTCAGAATCACTGCAGGCGACAACTTTTGCGCCTAATTGTGCAGCCTTTTCGATTGCATAAATGGAGACATTACCTGAACCGGATACTACCACTGTACTTCCCTTAAAGCTAAGCCCTTGTTCTTTAAGCATTTCTTGTACAAAGTAAACAGTGCCATATCCAGTTGCTTCGGTTCGAGTTAAGCTTCCGCCGTAACCAAGTCCTTTTCCTGTCAGAATACCCGCCTCATAGCCTCCGCGTATTCTCTTGTACTGTCCAAACAGAAATCCGATTTCTCGGGCTCCAACGCCAATATCACCAGCTGGTACATCTATATCTGGTCCGATATGTCTGCTTAGTTCCGTCATAAAGCTTTGAGTGAATCGCATGATTTCTCCATCAGATTTCCCTTTAGGATCAAAGTCAGATCCACCTTTGCCTCCTCCGATCGGCTGACCGGTAAGAGCGTTTTTAAAAATCTGCTCAAAGCCGAGAAATTTAATAATACTTGCATTAACAGTAGGGTGGAATCTCAAGCCGCCTTTATAGGGGCCGATGGCACTGTTATACTGTACACGGAATCCACGGTTTATCTGTACCTTGCCTTGATCGTCGACCCAAGGAACTCGAAAGGTAATCAATCTTTCTGGCTCTACAACTCTTTCAAGGATACTTTGCTCCATGTATTCTGGATGCCTAGTAAATAAAGGGACGAGTGAGTCAAAGATTTCTTTAACAACCTGATGAAATTCTCTTTCATTAGGATTTCGCTTTTTGACTGTTTCAAATACTTCATTAACATAATTTTTTGCAGTAATTGTTTCTGTGTCTTTAAGCTCTGTCGATACAGTCATGCTGTTATAAGCCCTCCCTTAGGTGAATAGTAATTTAGTGTGTGTACTTTAGTCTAATAAAGAAATGATATACTAAATTATCTGATTCTTCAAATTTATATTAAAAATTAATTAAGAAAAAGTAAAACTAGAGGGTCATTTAAAATGCATGAAAAATAGATTTAAATAGATATTGGCATCTTATTAGATAGGTTAGCGAAAGACGGATGTTCAAATAGAAGTTACTGATAAAATTGTAGTTATTTAGTAATTTACTATTAATAATTCCGATATAATACAAATATGAAAATATAGAAAAACCTACATCCATTGGAATGTAGGTTTTTTGCATTAACTAATATTAGGGATGCCTTTTCTATGAAGAAATAGATAGCTAGGAACCACTTTAGCACCAAACAATAATCCGATATGGAGTCGTTTGAGCAGGGATGCTTTTTGTAGTTGGTCCATAGATGACAATGAGATTCCGATTTCCGATATTTTTTGAAAATGGCTGCCCATTTCTTAAAATGATAGGAGTGTAAGGGGAGAGGTTTAATTGTAATTGACCATCACGGCTCACCAGTTGGTTGTTAAAATAATCTGCTTTAACATTTTGATCGTTATATTCCTTTACAATGATAAGAGCCCGATATTGTGGCGGATAAATCAATGGTACCGGTACATCCCCATCATAATAACCAGTAATTTTATCACCGAGGCCCACAATTGCCTGTTCTACGAAGTAAGTAGTCGGTGATATGATGAAATTAACTATTCCGTTATTTCCATCTTCAACTGTAATTTGTTTAAAACAGCCCTCTGATTCCCCGTTTTGTCCCATCATAAAATCATTCATGTCGGTTACAATACCTCGAAATGACATAAGATTCACGGCATTATTCCTTTCCTGAAAAACTAAGTTTTATAGTCTTTACGGTTAATCATAAATTGATAAAATCATCATAAATAATCCTGACGCTACCTATTCAATTTATGTGTCATTGCCCAGAAAGGTGAATGCAAGAAATTCAAACTTTGGACTATGAGATTTGTCTTAATAAAATAATTGGCGTTATAGGAAGGAAGCTCGGGTGCATACCTTTAGTCTTATTAACCGCTGCGTATTATACTGAGGAAGAGAACTTCAACGTTGATTTTGAAAGGAGATTCTAATCATGGCACAGACATTAAAAGGGAAAATTGCGTATATCACTGGGGGAGCTAGAGGGATTGGTAAAGCGACAGCAGTTGCACTGGCTAAAGAGGGTGTAAACGTTGGTTTGCTTGCAAGGTCAGAGGAAAATCTTAAAAAGGCAGCTGCTGAAATAGAAAGTTTAGGCGTAAAAGTAGCTTATGCAACAGCTGATATTTCATCAAAGGAACAGGTAGAAGCAGCGATTGAAGTGTTAACAACTAATTTGGGCACTGCTGATATTTTGATTAATAATGCTGGTATCGCTACTTTCGGAACAGTTTCGGAGATGGATCCCGATGAATGGAAAAGGATCATAGATATAAACTTAATGGGTACTTATTATGTAACACGAGCGGTACTACCCCAATTAATCGAAAAGAACGGCGGAGATATCATTAATGTTTCTTCCACTAGTGGATTAAATGGAGCAGCTACATCCAGTGCTTACAGTGCCTCAAAATTCGCGGTGATTGGCTTTACCGAATCGCTTGCGCAGGAGGTTCGCCGTAATAATATTCGTGTATCAGCTTTGACACCTAGTACAGTTGCTACAGATTTGGCTCTCGACCTCGATTTAATTAAAGAAAATAATGATTCGAAATTCATTCAGCCTGAGGATCTTGCAGAATTTATAGTCGACCAATTAAAATTAAACCCTCGTGTTTACGTGAAAACAGCGAGTTTTATTGCAACAAATCCATTTTAATGAATCATAGACTGGTATAGATGAATGGAATGAAGAAAGAAGGCGTAAATCTGCCTTCTTTTTTCTCTTCTAATAAGTTCTTTTAAGGTTAGAGTATATCGATAAATCGTTTGAATGCTTGTTTTCCTTCATGGGTCCGTTTAAATACACCGGCATCCTCTAAACATCTCAGGAATTTGGAACCGACTGCCTGAGAGATAATCATTTTTACGGATTCAGGAGTAATTTCTTTCCCGTTAACTACTTTTAGTTCTTCAGCCCAAGCTTGGTGATAGTCTGCCACTTTATTGAGTTGATTGAGCAGATATTTTTCAACCTCAATAAGCTCCTTTTGTAAGCGGGCAGGCAATACAGCAAGACCCATAACTTCTATTAAACCAATATTCTCTTTTTTGATATGGTGAACATCCTGGTGAGGGTGAAAGATTCCTAATGGATGCTCATCACTTGTTCGATTATTGCGAAGAACAAGATCAAGCTCGAACTGGCCATCTCGCATTCTTGCAATCGGTGTTATGGTGTTATGACGAGTATCTCCGGAATAGGCTACGAGATTAACCGATGGATCACTAAAGTGAATCCACTTTTGGAGTATCCGATCAGCTGCACCTGCAACTTCCTCCAGACGAGCTCCTTTTATACGAATTACGGACATAGGCCATTTCACGATATGTGCAGAAATAGAAGGGAACCCTTTAATGGAGAAAGTTACTTCTTCCTTTGCTCGGGCCATTGCAAACTCATATCGCCCACCTTGATAATGGTCATGGGTTAAAATAGATCCCCCCACAATAGGGATATCTGCATTAGATCCCAAGAAATAATGCGGAAACTTTTTAACAAACATCAGCAAATTGGTGAACGTTTGGAAATTAATTTTCATATCACGATGTTGGTCTGATAACAGAATGCAGTGCTCATTATAATATACGTATGGTGAGTACTGTAAATACCACGATTCCTCCCCGAGTGGAATCTGGACCATACGATGGTTGGACCTGGCAGGATGATTTAACCGTCCTGCGTATCCTTCATTCTCAATACAAAGGAGACAAGTTGGATAATTGGATGTAACAGGTTTCAGCTCGCGCTCCAATGCAATTTGTTTAGGATCCTTTTCAGGTTTTGATAAATTGATTGTTATATCCAGTGCTCCATAATCTGTATCAACCGTGTAACTAATGTTTTTCGCAATCTGTTTAGTTTGGATATAGTTGCTATTCTGGCTTAACTCATAAAAATACTTGGTTGCTTCCTCTGGACATTCTTTATACTTTTGATGAAATGTACGATTTAGCTCTGAAGGTTTTGGCATAAATACATTTATTACCTTGGCCTTTAAAATATCTTTATTGACTATTAAATCCTCAATAATCTCAGTCCTAACAGCATAATCAGCGATAATATCCAATAAATCCGGGATCGACAGCTCGTTCTTTACTGGATGTTCTGAAAAGCCATCTAAATGAATCAGTGACAATATCTGATTTCTGGCGTATATTTCATCTGCTGAATCAAGCATTTGTAAACTTTTAGCCTGATCCAAAAGTTGTTGAACTGCTGCATAGATCTCCATGATATCTTCCCCTTTTAATCAATTTAACTACTTATCTCCATAGCCGTTTGGATGGGCCTGATGCCAATTCCAGGCATCCGTAATAATGTTTTGGATGGACGTCCGCTTCGGTCTCCAGCCCAAAATGCGCTCGGCTTTTTCAGAAGAGGCAATCAGCGTACTTGGATCACCGGCTCTTTTAGGGGCAATTTTAGCAGGCAGCTCGTGGCCTGTTACTGCTCTGGCTGCTTCCACAATCTCCTTGACTGAAAAACCTTTGCTGCTGCCAAGATTAAAAATATTACTTTCTCCGCCATTTTGAAGATACTTCAAGGCTAAAATATGAGCATCGATTAAGTCCTCAACATGAATATAATCACGGATACATGTGCCATCCTCCGTTGGATAATCATCTCCGAAAATGGAAATAGATTCTCGCTGTCCCAATGCTACTTGCAGTACTACTGGAATTAAGTGTGTTTCTGGATGATGGTCTTCACCAATTTCCCCGGTTGAACGGGCACCGGCGACGTTAAAATAACGGAGCGACACATAATTCATGCCATAGGCTGTATCACACCACTTCATCAATTTCTCCATTGTCAGTTTTGTCTCACCGTAGGCATTGGTTGGATTTGTCTGCATTTCCTCCGTAATCGGTGTTTTATTCTGCTCTCCATATGTAGCTGCGGTAGAGGAGAAGACTATATGCTTAACATTGTACTCGTTCATCACTTCAAGCAGTACCTGGGTCCCATATACATTATTACGGAAATACTCGAGCGGTTTTTCCATAGATTCTCCAACAAGTGAATAGGCAGCAAAATGAAGTACAGCGTCTACTTTTTCCTTCGTAAACACCTCGCGTAAAAAGTCCTTGTCTCGGATATCTCCTTGATAAAATTTTGCCTTTGGATGTATAGCCCCTTTATGGCCTGTTTGTAAATTATCAACCACTACTGTGTCGTAACCTTCATCGATTAGTTGGTATACGGCATGGGAACCAATATAACCAGCCCCACCAAGAACTAAAGTACTCATACAATCGCCTCCGTTATAATTTCCTTTGTCCCATCACCAATGCTGGCAACATAAAAATCTGCCTCATATCCGAATTTTTGTTTAAACGCATCTCCGACTTCCTGAATGAAACGTTCGATATGAGCTGATTGAACCAGTGCAATCGCGCAACCTCCAAAACCGGCTCCCGTCATTCTGGAGCCAACGGTACCTTCTTGCTGCCAGGCTGCTTCCACTAATGCGTCCAGCTCCGGTCCAGTTACCTCGTAATCATCCCTAAGTGAAATATGGGACTCGTTCATATAGATGCCAAACTGGACTAGATCACCTGCCTGTAAAGCTTGAAAGGCTTTTTTTGTACGCTCATTTTCATAAACTGCATGGCGTGCCCGTTTTTCAAGAGTGGAGTCACCAATGACATCTTTATGTTGATCAAAAAGATCGATAGATAGTTCTCCAAGTGAAGATATATCAGTTGCTGTTTGCAGTTTTGCAAGTGCTGCTTCACACTCGCTTCGGCGTTCGTTATATTTTGAATCTGCCAGTTCTCTTCGTTTATTCGTATTCATGATGATAATCTGATGATCTGCTATATCAAATGGGGCATATTCATAGCTTAGAGTCTGACAATCTAGCAATATAGCTGATTTTGCTTTTCCCATTCCAATCGCAAATTGGTCCATAATACCGGAGTTTACTCCAATAAACTGGTTTTCCACCTTTTGTCCAATCTTTACTAACTCGATGCGATTTATCTCCAATTGAAAGACTTCATTTACCATTACGCCAATTAAAACTTCAAGTGAAGCAGAGGAAGAAAGGCCAGCTCCATTCGGAATATTGCCGTATATGAGAATATCAAGGCCGTTCGGCAGGTCGTTTCCATTCTCAGCTATATATCGAAGTACACCCTTAGGGTAGTTCGCCCATTGATGGGATGGGTCATAATCCAGATCATCTAAAGAAAACTCAATCATCCCGACCTCTTTGAAATTCAGTGAATATAGCCGAACGGTGCGGTCTTTGCGCAGTCGTACTAAGCCATATGTTCCATAGGTGATGGCAGATGGGAAAACATACCCGCCATTGTAATCAGTATGCTCACCGATCAGGTTGATTCGGCCAGGTGAAAAAAAGGTACGAATCTTATCATTCATACTTCCTGAGAAAACACTGTGAAATGCAGATAATAGTTTTTGATGCTCCATATTGGTCACTTCCCTCTAAATTTTAGGTAAAGCTTTTTATAATTAATGAATCGTACAGTCTGTCTTTATACAAGAGTATATTTCCTATTTTTGAAAGCGTATCCAGTTTTATTGTAATAAAAATTGGTAAACGGAGTCAATTAATTTTACTAAAATTTTTACTAAACAGTTTGCCATGCAAAAAAGCGCACATTTATTTGTGCGCTTTACTTGGAGCTTCCTCTTATTTTAAGTTGTGTAGCAATACTTACTTTTTTCGAAATTTGTCTTCCAGATAACTGCTCAAGCAATAAATCGACTGCCGTTTCACCCATTAATTCGGTATAGACCTTAACCGTGCTTAAGGGGGGAGACATATATTTTGAAATGCTAATATCATTTACTCCAACAATACTAACTTGATCCGGAACGCGGACACCTGCATCTTGAAGGGCCCGTAATGCTCCAACCGCTATAGAATCATTTCCAGCAAAAAAGGCTGTAGGGATCTCATCTGGATGATCCTTGATTGCTTGTTTCATCAGGTGGTATCCATCATCAACTGAAAACTTGCCTTCATACACATAAGCTTCCTGATAGAGACCCATGTCCGATAGAAATCGTTCAAAACTAATTCTTCGAGGATCGTCGATTTTGGAAGTGTGGTCCTTATAAATTTCCCGCCCACCTAAGTAACCAATTTTAGTGTGTCCTTGATCCAGAAAATATTGAAGAATATTTCGTGTGGCTTTTTCGAAATCAACTATAACAGAATCGAATTGATCGTCATTAGGTGAACTATCTACAAAAACAAGGTTACTTGACACACTCTTTAGTTCCTCAGCCTGGTTTTCGCTGAATTTACCAATTGCGATAATCCCTTGAAATCCTTCATTTTGGAGGGAACGCAAATGCTCTATAGAAAAATTAGTGAACTTCATATTGTGGTATTCCAGGCGCTTTTCCACGCCAAGTCTGATTGCCATATAATAAAGATCGTCTAATTCCTCTTTTTCAGTATACCAATTCACGATTCCTACTTTATACGTGCTAGGTTTGCGTTTAGGTTTTTTTTGATAGTCTAATTCTTCAGCCGCTTCAAAAATCCTTTTTTTCGTCTCATCACTGACTGATAAAGAGTCGTCGTAATTAAGTACTCTTGAAACGGTCGCAATCGAAACTCCAACCATATTTGCGATATCCTTAATCGTGGCCATTGGACAGCTCCCTCTTTCTTTTCTAAAAGTAAAACCCGATTATTTTAGCGCTTTCAGTATACTATACTTTTTAGTAAATTTCTTTAGATTATTTTCGTTTTATTAAGGAAAGGTGTAAGGGGTGGAAGTATGAAATACCTAAAATATAGATAGCTATTTCCGATTAATCATGATAATAATCCCTTGATTCTTTTTGAAAGATATTAATTTATTTTCGATATATTTAGTAAATAAATTGATTAATTTACTAAAATTTATTATGATACCCATGAAAACGTTTTTATAATAAGTCAGCAGGGGGAAATTATTGTGCAGTGGTATATCATACTATCTTTTATTCTCTTTACGGGTGTAGTTGCCTACTATACATTTTCAAAATTGAGGAAAGAAAAGGTTAAAGGAAAAGTATCTAAGGATAATTATTTCTTAGGTGGGAGAAGTTTAACATGGGGCGTTATTGGGATGTCCCTACTATTAACGAACCTAAATGCCACACAATTCGTTGGAATGAGTGGGCAATCCTTTGCGGGGAATATGAGTAATATGGCTTATGAAGTTACGTCCGGATTCGTTTTGGCGTTAGTAGCTATTTATTTACTTCCACGTTATTTAAAACAAGGAATCACAACTATTCCTGAATTTCTGGAAGATCGGTATGACAGTCAAGTTAAATCGTTTGTGTCGATATTATTCTTGTTGGGATATGTGTTAAACATGCTGCCAACGACCCTTTATTCGGGAGCCATAGCATTAAGCCAAATGTTCGACGTTGAAAGCACTTTTCATATCAGCTATGAGGCTGGCATTTGGATTATGGTTTGGTTGATCGGAATAATCGGCTTCTTCTATGCAATATTGGGTGGATTGAAAGCGGTTGCGATTTCAGATACGTTTAATGGAGTTGCTTTGGCCATTGGCGGTCTATTAGTTCCGATTTTTGCGTTGCTTACTTTAGGAGACGGCAGCATATCTCAAGGATTTTCACAATTTGTTGCAGCGACTCCTGAAAAGTTTAATGCGATTGGTACCAATCAAGATGTTGTCCCATTTGGAGCGGCTTTAACGGGCCTTTTACTAGTGAACTTCTATTATTGGGGAACGGATCAATCTATTATTCAACGTGCCTTGGCGGCCAAGGATTTAAAAGAAGGACAAAAGGGGATTATGTTTGTCGGTTTAATGAAGATCTTTACACCGATTATTGTTATTATCCCTGGAATTATGGCATTTCAGATTATCGGTAATACGGGAGCTAACCCAGATACAATGTATTCGGCTCTTGTAACAGAAGTAATGCCGAAACCGTTGATCGGCTTGTTTGCAGCTGCCATGTTTGGATCTGTATTAAGTGTTTTCAATGGAATCTTAAATAGCGCGTCAACTTTATTTGCAATCAATGTGTATGCGCCAACCTTTGGAAAAAATAAATCTGATGAGGAAATAGTCAGGAAAGGGAAATGGTTCGGGGTCTTTATTGCTCTGATCTCGATGTTTATCGCGCCACTGATTATGTACGCACCAAGCGGATTGTTCCAATACTTACAGGTCATAAACGGGTTCTTCAATGTACCGATTTTCACGATTATCTTTATTGGTTATGTGACAAAGAGAGTTCCAGCTATCGCGGCTAAAATCTCCATAACCTTCTTTATTGCAACGTATGCAATCCTTCAGCTTGTAATTAAGCCAGAGATGAGCTTCTTGTATCAATTGGCTATCCTATTTGTTATCAGCTGCCTGCTCATGTTGATAATTGGTAAAATAAAACCAAGGGAAGAGGCATATATTCTTCCTAGCAGAAATCTTGTAAATCTGGAGCCATGGAGATATCGCCAGGAAGCTGCTTGGGGAATGATTTTCTGTGTCACTGCTTTCTATATCGTATTCTCGAAACTCGGACTCGCAAGTGAAACAGGCTTTGGTGTACATACTTGGGCTTGGCTTGCCGGAGCTGCTCTAATTTGTCTGATCGGTTTATTCGTCACCAAGAAAATCGGAAGTAGAACAAATACAGCTGAACCTTTAGAAAAAAGTACGATTAATAAAAAAGCATTGTAATACTAATTAAAAATCACCTTCCGATTCAGGAAGGTGATTTTTAATTATGGAATAAATTTAGTCATCATCTTTCAAATTAGGTGTCTGTTACTTTAGAGTACCTATACTAGGAAATTAAGTTTATATTATTGTAAATTTATGGTTTATTAAACCACGCAAAAGGTAATACAGTTTAATTGATACGGTTAGTAATTTTTAATACATAATGTTTTTATAGGGAAAAATATATGGTTTAACGTAAAAAGTTTGTTATTTAGCTAGTAAAATAGGCTCAATTATTCAATTATTGTAACACTTTAGTATCGTATTTTTTGAATTTTTATTATTATAAACTATGACAATATATGGTATTTAGGGAGACTATGTAATTAGATAATGAGGTGAAAAGATGCAAGATAATAGTCATAGGATCAATTTAATTTATGGTGAAATCTCTTCATTAAATAATAAGATACGTCAAAACAATGAAAAGGTAGACCGATTGGAGCGTGCTTACAGGAATATATCGAATAAGCAGGATGACTATTTTGATAACAAAAGATATATCCATAAACCGGAACTTACCGGCAGTGTATGGAGAGGCCAACACGCTGATAAGTTTCTGGATAGAAGAGATGATATAGAAGATTTATATATGAATATTGGCAATAAGGATATCCAAAATATGCTAGATAGAATTAGAGATGAAATTGAGCATTACAATGCTGTTAATCGGAATTTAAACAATTCGATATCAAATAAAAGGTCGAGAATTGAACAGTTGAGAAATTCATAGGGAGGGGTTAAACGGATGCATGAAATCCATATTGAAAAAAGTGGAGCGAATTCTATTCTAAATGATCTGAAGAGTAAAATTGAATCTCTTGATAAAACGAATCCGCATATTCAATTTGCAGATAGTAAGATGGATTTAATTAATCAGGTTAAACAAATTGAAGAAGAATATTATCAGATTCTAAAAAACTATATAGCTTTGTTAGCTGATAGTGAGGTTACTGCACGGACCAGCATAGATGATTTACTTGAAACAGATCGGGAACTTGCCCGTAAAAATTCATAAAGTTAGGAGGTCCATCCCTTGAAGGTATTGAACGTTAATGAAGTTCTTTCTGAGCTTGATACTTCAATTAAAAAGAAAAAAGAAGAAAAAGAACAAATCCTCGACCTGAGAGATTCCCTTAATAAGATAAGCGGTTCGTCGAAAGATTCACTTGATGGCAAGATGGGAGATGCAATCAGAGAACATTTTACGGTATTGCATATTCCGGCTGTCCTACTAATCAATCAGTTTCTGGATCAATACACAACACAGCTTAAAAAGATTAAAGACTCCATACTAAATTACGAGGATAAGAATGGGTTAATAAAACAGGAATTTATCGATCATGATGTAGAACAAGGCTTAAAGAAAATTGAAAGAATGACAGAAGATCTTATAGAAGATATCAATCAAGACTTTAATGAGGTTAGAGACTTAGTCAGTGCTTCTCCTCTATCAACTACTTCTATCCATTACTCCATAGAATCCGCACGAATTCATAATAAGTCAACAATTGATGAACTCAATGAAATAGACCAGCAAAGCGTAAAGGAATTAAAAAAATCTTTAGAGGATTTAAAGGACATATCCTCTTTCATTAAAAAAATTAAAACATGGTCCAGCAAAGGAATCGTTATTAACGAAAATACGATCAAGGAGATTAATAATTATTTCAAAAAAAATGATACACTCACTGAAATGATTGATTCAGCTGTAGAGCTCTCCGTAGAACAAGGCGATTCAACAGTGATAGGAGATGTCGCTGATTGGCTGGATAAGATGGGGAAATTCAAGGGTGGTACAGAGATTTTAAAGGCGACTGGTGCAGCTGTAGTACTCCTTTCAAAGGCACTTACTTTAGAGAAAAGTGGTAACGGTAAATTTAAAATTAGCGCACATCCGGATTGGAAACAAAACAGTCAAGGGAAGTATAATTCTAAACTTGCCGAAATCATTCATGGAATCCTTAAGAAAGGCAGTAACAGCTCAGTATCTTTTATACAAAATTATTTTTCAAAATTCAATAACGCCCCAAGTAGAGTGTTACGAAGCTTAATTGGGATAAAACCACATTTAAATATGGTTAAGTATGAAGATTTATTAAATGGAAAGATTCTTAAATATTCCGATCAAGCTCTAAGAGCATATAAAGCCTTTCCAATCGATATTAAAGCAACGTTAGGCCAATTTACAGATGTGAATCAATTTAAAGCATTAGTTAAGAAGATACCAGCTGTGGGTACGTTATTTTCCTTTGTTACTAATGCTGGTGAAATAGTAAGTGATAAGAATAAACATAAATCTAGTTTGGAAAGAATAGGGAGAGCAACTGCTGGAATAGGGCTTGATGTTGGTGTTGCTGCATTGACAAGTGGGGGAATGGCATTAGGTACACTCGTATGTCCAGGAGTAGGAACTATCATTGGAGGGGCCGTAGGAGCGACGGTTGGAATAGTCGCATCATTTGCAATCGAAGATAAGGTAAAAGATATTGGAGAGAAAGCAGGGAAGGCGGTTGAAGATACTTATAAAGATACAATAGACATGGCCAATAAAGCTGGTAATGCTGTGAAGAACAAAGTTGACGATTTAAAAGAAGCAGCAAATAAAACCGGTAGTGCCTTGAAAGATAAAATGTCCGATGCAGGAGATTTTGTATCTGGATTATTCAATTAAATTTAGGAGGGAAATTAATTGATTCAAACTAAATCTCTAAAGTTATCTTCTAATGAGTTGGCTGCTGCTTTAGCCTTATGTGGTTATGAAAATGTAGCTAGTGAAGTAATAATCAACTTGAAAAATAGTAGTAAAGACGAAGAGACTGTGGATCGTTTTATAGAATATACTGAATCTACCTTAAAAGGGAAAGGTTACCTGGATGAAACGCGATCAACCTTACTTGTTCCAGAAGTAGAGGACCTGTTACATCTGTTAATGGTATCTACTAAAAAAGTTAGATGCATTAAGGACGAGCATGTACTCTTTATTCACTGTATAGATGAGGAGAATGTGCTACTCCAAGAAATTAAGAATCAAGCTCACTATTTTACTAAACAACAAACAAAGGAAGGGTTTGGAGATACATTAAGAAAGCATTATAGACTAACTAATACTAATGATTCTTTTAGAAGAGAAATTAAGACAATGATGTTGTCTGAGGATTTATACAATGAATTGCATGATTTAAATCCACAATATCTTGAGCATATGATAAGTGATAAGGAATTAGATATTGATTTGAGAGAGTTCTTGGCTGACTTTAAAGATAATAACCAGCAATTTGATAACTTATCTTTTATGGAGATGGACTATATTAGAAATCAAATGGATTTAAGGCAAGTTAACTTCATGTTACCAAACAAGCAATCTATATGGCATCTTGATTACAATAGAATCATGAATAAAGAGGTTTTTATCATTCCGGTTAAAATAGATGAGTATCTTAATCAATTAAATCAGCAGATATTCGATTTTTTCAATATAAAACAAAATACAATTAGGTAGGAATACATAGATTAGGAAGTGGCTTATTATGAAAAAGGTTAGTGCTCTAATAGTAGTGATAATTGGTTTTACCTTAATAGCTCTCTTTTTAAATAGTTTCATGCCTATACCAAGTTCATATATTTTTATAATACTATCGTTTAATTGTATGTATGCTTTTGCTTCTGTTTTCACACAAACCATAGTAATTAGATTATATGAAGCCAATGTGTTTGAAGAGCAAAAGGGATTCTTTGATTATCTTTTTCAATATATATATATAATAACTTCTGGCATTAATTATTATGTTCAATTAACATTTAGTTTATTTCCCTTCTTTATCAGAAAAATTCTATCTATTGTTTTTCTTCTGTCATTGATGTGGATTCTAGGGTGGGTTGTGATGATCTTTGATTAGAGAGATATCGTATTTTAGTTAATTCAAATTAAATTAGTTCTGATGGGATTTAATCAGCAATTAATACAGATTTCTAAATAATCTGGGTCTCGTTGCTTAGTTGAGGAGGTAACCATAATGGAGAAAAAAGGAAGTTTCACTATTTCCACAGAAGAATTGATAAGGGGAATGATTGGATTAGGTTATAGAAAAAAGGCCAAGAAAATGGGAAAAGAGTACTTAAATCCTCAAGAATTGAAAGAAATGCTGAGCACTCTAGATAAGGGAGATAATATACCAAAAGATTTAGGACAAGTAATGAAATACATAGCTAATACGAAACAGAAGATTATATGTAAAATGAGTGAAAAACAGCTTATCTTTTATTCTTATGAAAATGGGAAGCTGCTAGTAGAGTTGTTCGATAACAATAAGCATACCTTTTCCATACACACCTTTAATGATAATTTATCGGAATTATTGGTAGAATTTTATGATATAGATATAGACATAGAGCGAGATAATTTAGACAAACCTCATTCTATTAAATTTGATTATGATTTTTTTGATCTGATTCATACTGTGGCTGAAGAAGAATTAGAACAATTCATAGAAGAAAAAGTGGACAACTTAATAAAGGATAAGAATGCTAAGCCAACGAAAGAATTTTTAAGAGATTTCAAAGTTAATAAACAAAAGGTAAATCAAATTATATTTATGAATGACAATCGTATAAATTTCACAGAAGTTTTCGTTCAGGGGAAAGATTGTATATGGTTTGTAGCAAACGAGGATATTAGGAAACAGGAATTAACAATATCAAGTATCGAAATTAAAACATATCTACAAAAAATCGAGAAACTAATTAAAGATTTCTTTACTGAATTTCTCAAATCAAAAGAAAATAGGTTGAGGAACAAGTTATTTGTATTTAGGAGGGGATTGCCGTTTTTTGTGAAAAGTAATGCGTTGCTAATTTTTTGTTTAGGTCTTTTGTTTATAAATAAAAGTAGCTGGGGTTATAACGGTAATACGTCATTTATAGTTCTTATTATTCAAAGTGAAATTTTATTTTTGTTTTTATCATTCATTGCATGCTTTCGGAGGGAGAAATCCAAATTAAATATAGTAAATAGATAGGTAGTCTGGGTTATATTAGACTATAAATACATAGCTATATTTCTATCTGGATAAATTATCATGTACAAATTATATTTAATCGAACTTCGATCATAGTAAATAAATCATTCGCATGTCTGTTATGTGGTGCCTATCTTTTTATAATAACTTTTATGTCGGGAATCTTTAATTGATTATCTATACTTTTTACAAAATGCCTCTTAACGGTAATAAAACTAAATATAATCCATTAATAAGGATATGATTATTAGATGAATAAATCCATTGGTTTTTTCCTAGCTGTACTTGTATGCAGCATTCCTGCATTCTTATTTAGTAGTGATTTTCCAATACCTAGTGCCTATCTTTTAATAGTGTTACTTACGAATTTAATATTTTCGTTTGCATCCATCTTCATGCAAACAATAATACTCCGTTTATATGAAATCAATGTATATGAAGAAAAAAAGGGAATTCTTAATTACACATTTCATTATTTAGCAATGCTCTTTTCTGGGGTGAATTACCATATACAACTTATATTCAATCGAACTCCATTTATATTAAATAAATTGTTTGCGTTTATCTTTTGTTTTTTTAGTTTCTTCCTATTGTTTGTATTTGCGGCGATATACGATTTAGATGTTTATGTTGCAATGAAAATTTTGTTAGCGAGGAGATAAAATGGCCGATAAAAATGAGTTGAGTCTATCAACAAAAGAGTTAGTCCGATTACTTTTTCAAACAGGAAATAGGAGGAAAGCAAAGGAAATTTCAAAAAGGTCCTTACAAAATGAGAAAAGTAAGCCTGAAATCAATGGAATAGATATACAAAGTTACAGTCCGGCTGAGAATAGAATTATACAATATTTGGGTGAGTCCCAATACTCTATTAATTTTGAGAATGACTCCAAGACATTAATCATTCATTCAATTAAGCTAGATAAAATCTTGACAGAAGTTGTGGAAGATAACCACCATACCTTCTCAATAATCGATTGGGGAGAAGATTTTTATAAATCCTTTATTAGCTTTTATCACTTAGAAGATACCTCCAAGTTAGATTTATACGAAACAACCATCACCATGGAAGTAATAAATTATGATTTGATTCAAGATATGAACAAGGAAGAGTTAAAGGAATTTATACATAATAATAGTGACAAAACATCTGTAAAAAATTTTCTTGAGGACTTCTCTACGAATAACCAAGAGATCAATTCCATAGTTTTTACAAAAAGAGGCCGTGTCGTAAGTATGGAATTCTTTGTTCCAAGTACAAAATGCATTTGGATGATTGATCACACAAATGTAAAAGCAGATGAAATTATTATTCAAAGCCTTGGTGCAGAATCTTATTTTGAAATAATTGAGGATCTAATTAAAAAGACTTTTATAGATTTTGAAGATGAAATGACTAAACTAAATGATAAAGTCTTTTCTTTAAAAAGAGGCTTTCCCTTTTTTATAAAGAGTAATATCGTGCTCGTTATAATTATGTTAGCGATTAATATTAACAGGAACAGCTGGGTATATGTCGGAAGAGATTTTTATGAACTATTTGGAATCTTTAGTGAGGTATTGATCTTATTTATTACACTCATCGCTTGTTTTCGTCCTAAGAGTGTTAAATAGCAGACAACTAAACAAAGTCAGCAAAATAAAGGAAGTGTGGGAGTAAACAAGACATAAAATAAATCGTTTTCCTATATTTAGTACGAATATATTTATAACTATTATAAAGATTATAGGAAAGCTTCTAAGACATTTACGTTTTAGAGGCTTTGTCTATATAGATTTAATAATGGAGAAGCAATTCAGGTAGGTAAGAAAACATTGAGCAGGAAGTGTCGTATATGAAAAAAGTTGGTGCATTTATAGCTGTATTAATAGGTCTAACTTTATTGGCACTCTTTTTGGATGGTTTTATGCCTATTCCGAGTTCTTATATTTTTGTAATACTATCATGTAATATTATATTTGCTTTTGCCTCCATATTTTCACAGAGGGTAGTGATTGGTTTATATGAGGCAAATGTATTTGAAGAAAAAAAGGGATTCGTAGGATATCTATTTCAATATATAGCTATCATATTATCTGGTATCAATTATTACGCTCAGCTAACTTTTAGTTCATATCCCTTCTTAATTAGAAAGGTGATATCTATTGCCTTTCTTTTGTCACTAATGTGGATCCTTGCATGGATTATGGCTATTTATGATTAAAGATGGTTCCTTCATGTATGGATAATTAAGGTCAAATGTATCTTGATAGGCTTAAACAGCAATTCATAGTTTTAATATTCATCGGTTACTTTGTTTAGTTTAGGGGGAACCATTATGGAGGAAATGAACGGATTTTCTATTTCCACACAAGATTTGATAAGTGAATTGGTAAGCTTGGGTTATAAGAAAAAAGCTAAGGAAATTGGTAAGGGAAATTTAGAGCATCAAGAACTGAAAAAAGTACTGAGTACTTCAAGTAAGGAAATTAACTTACCAATAGATTTAGTAAATATTCTGAGATACATAGTAAGTACAAAACAGAAGATAATATGTAAGTTGGATGCAAAACAGCTTATTCTTTACCCGTATATAAAGGGTAACCTGTTAGTTGAAGTTATTGAAGATAATAAGCATACATTCTCCATTCAAGCCTTAGCTTCGGATTTAAAGAATATATTGGCAGAATTTTATGGTATAGACATTAAGAGAAATAATCTGAGCATTCCTAATGCTATAAAAATCGATTTCAATTTTTATGACTTAATCCATACTGTTCCTGAGGAGGAGTTAGAACAATTTATAGAGGAGAAGTTGAATGAAATAATAAAGGATGGGAAAGCAGAGCTAACAAAAGAATTTTTAAGAGCCTTTAAAGATAATAAACAAAAGATGAGCCAAATTACATTCATGAATGAAAATCTTACAGATTTCACTGAATTTTTACTTCCAGGGAAAGATTATATTTGGTTTGTGGAAAATGAAAACGTAAAGAATAAGGAAATAACTATAGCATCTATTGGAAGTAGATCATATATACAAAAGCTTGAGAGACTTATAATAGATACTTTCACTGAATTTCACACATTGAAAGAAAATAGGGTGAAAAATAAATTCTTTTCATTTAAAAGAGGGATATTGTTTTTTGTAAAAAGTAATATGTTACTAACTTTTTTTGTAGTACTTTTGCTTGTGAACAAAAATAGCTGGGTTTATGATGGTGACGCTTCATTGATTTTCAATATCGTTCAAAGTGAAATTTTAATTCTAACTCTATCAATCTTTGCGTGCTTTCGAAGGGAGAAAGCCAAATTAAAGATATTAAATAGATAATTAAATAATTTAATACATAACTATTTTAAATACTACACGAAATGCTTCTAAGACATTCAAGTTTTAGAGGCTTTTTTATTTCTGGAATTTTTACAAGCATCCTGCATAATCAAAATCTCTAACTTAAAGGAAAGACATAAATACTTCTTCCAATTATTATACTTTTTATTGGAAGTGTTTAGTAAAATATAACAAAAGAGGGATTGAGGTGAGATGATTGAATAAAACCAAAAAAATCATGATTGGTGTGACTGTAACTGCATTGACCATAGGTTTGGTCAGATGTGGGACATCAAATGCGGATCTTCCTCCAGAACCCACAGATTCAGACTGCGGAGATTGGGAATGGGATGATGATGATGGTGTTTGGGAGTGTGATGATGACAACTCGAGGTATCATGGCCATTATTATTATGGCGGTTATTTTTTTGGAAATCGAAGCATGCTTCTGAACAATAAGGGTTACCAATCCTATAAAAATAGTTCCTCTTTTAAGGGGGGGATTAAGGCTAGTTCGGGATTTGGCAGCGGAACAAAATCTTTTGGAGGTTAAGTCTTTGAAAAGGGAGGATTTATATGAATTTATATCTTAATTTTCTTTCATATTTAGGAGTAGCCTTGTTATTGCTTGCTGCAGGAATTGCTCTATTTGCCGTAAGTACGCCGAAGCTGAGGGAATTCAAGTTGATTTCTGAGAAGAACTCTACAGCAGCCATGTCACTCGGCGGTAAGATCGTTGGGCTCTCAATCGTACTTGGGGCAGCAATTGAATATTCCGTATCACTTAGGGATATGGTGATATGGGGAGTTATCGGGATTGTCTCACAAATTGTTGTGTTCTTACTTGCAGAGGTTCTTACGATAAGGTTTAGCATTCATCAGGCAATCGAGGAAGATAATCATGCTGTCGGCATCATGTTAGTCTCATTGTCACTGGCTGTTGGGTTAATTTTAGCGAAGTGTTTATCCTATTAAATAAGGCAGGTAAGTGGAGTGAAGCAATTAACGTATTATTTAGATAAAGGAAATGGGCGGTTTGAGCCCTTTTATCAATACAATCTCCCCACTGTTGGGGTGGATGAGTGCTATGCCAGACAGCTTTGTACGTATTTTATCGTGAGAGGAACACAATATGAGCTAATATCGAATGAAATGTCCGCTGAAGAGGAAATCCTTGTGGTTAAGGAAACAGGGAGGAATTTGCAGGGGGAGAAAGAAAAAAACTACCGCGGTCTAGGGATTCATATTGAATTTCGATATCATGAATTACGGGAAAATTATCGGTTGCTTTCTTGCACTCCTTACGACAGTCATTATGAAGTACTCCGCTATCTCTTGAAGGATGTAGTAGATGTACCGGGCACCGGGCAGATGTTAGTGACGTCCACTGAGATTGATGAAGACCGGGGTGTTTATGTGATTTATGTTAAGGAGTTAGATGATGTTGATGGATAAGTACCATGAAAGAAGAAGCGAATTTTATGATCATATAGAGGGCTTTTGGGCTAATCTTTATGGTGAGGAATATGCCTTATATGATATGAAGCTGATAGACAGGCAAGAAGCAGCACATATACGCCTGGCTACTGAACGAATCGGCAAGGTATACTCAAAAATGGCCTCGCTATTACGTAAAGTTCCATATGAAACTTTTCTCGAGATGGGTTATCCAGAAGAGACAATTTCTTTTTTAAGACTTAAAGTTCACCCGGCTGAAAGTGTGATCGCGCGCCTGGATCTAATTCCATACGGAGATGGTTATAAGTGTATCGAGATTAATTCAGATACTCCCACATTTATTAAGGAATTATTTCATATAAATGGACGTATTTGCAAAGAGTTTGGAACAGAGAATCCAAATGATGGCTTGGAGGTGCAGTTGTATAAGGCAGTTCAGGATAGTATCCAGCAAGTCAGTAAGGGGAAAGCTCCATATATCGTGTTTACGGCTCATGAGGATCATATTGAGGACAGAGAAACCGTTCAGTATCTTAAAAAGGCTGTTCCATCATCCAAATTCACTCCTCTACATAAGCTGCAAATCCAAAGAGGCGTAGGCTTATTCGATGAGCTTGGCGTCAGGATTGATATCCTTTATCGGCAAACTTTTCCGATTGAAAATATTATTATGGATCAGGACAAAGATGGGAATACAATTGGCTTATGGTTGCTAGAGTTGGTGGAAGAGGGGAAGCTATCCATCCTGAATCCACCATCGGCATTTTTGCTGCAAAATAAAGCAGTTCAGGCCGTCATTTGGGGATTGCATGAAGAGGGACATCCCTTTTTTACGGAGGAGGAACATAAGTGGATAGAGGATTATTTTCTGCCGACATACCTTGAAGCTGAGCCCTTTTTGAAAAATCAACTGCCTTATGTGAAAAAACCAGCCTTTGGGCGTGAGGGCGACACAGTTGAAATCTTTAGTGAAGATGGCCGATTAATGTACGCAGATAGCCAAAAGTCATATTCTGAGTACACCTCAGTTTATCAACTTTATATGGAACAGCCGACTGTACAATACCAAAGTGAAAAGGGTCTTCAGGAAGGCCGGTTGCTCTTGGGAAGCTTCCTGCTTAATGGAAAATCATCTGCCTTCGGCTACAGGGTTGGCGGAATGATTACCAATAATCTTTCCTATTACTTGCCTGTTGGCATAGGTGATTGATAGATTGCTTGTTTCGTCTTTACTATTATCCAAGGAAGGCCCTATATAAGGGTCCCTTGGTTTCTTAATCCCAATAGTTAAAAATAATCTCTCCAACTATATTAGGTTTCCAATACTTAATGATTTCTAATTCAGCGAAAGTTAAATCATGATCGTTTTGCAAAAAATCATGCTTTAAATGATTTTTAATAATGACAGGCTGGTTCAGCTCACTTGTATGCAGTACTTTATAAAGCGAGGAAAATGTCTCGACAAGATGGGGGAGATCAATGAATTCAATGGATTCATACTCAACACTTGAGGCAAAGGCAAGCAAGGGATACTGCTTATTCAGTAAAATATGTAATTCCTCATTATTAAATGATATGTGTGCATGATAAAAACTCGTTGGATATGCAGGATCTCTCCATTTATTAAGCGTTCCGCCATTGTAATTAACAATAGAATAACAGAGCTGCTTGAACTGCTTTTCAACCATTGGTGTCAGTTGATTATCTGCTGAATCGGAGAATCCAGTTACCCCATTAGGAAGCCTCATCTGTTCACCACCATAGATATCTTACATTTTGGTATTATTGACCAATTAAAGAGAGTCTAACATACAATTAGTTTAGCCGATAGCTTTTTAGCGACTAAATATTGCATGGAATCCTATTATAAATCTCTTTTTATAGCAATGTATCCATTTGCCATACCAATATGTAGGGCAATAAAGGTAAAATAAGAGAGAGGAGGGGTTAAAGTGGAATACATAAAATATGAAAAAAGGAAAAACTGGACCTTTAGAGTAGTTCTGCTATTACTCGCGATATCAGTCATTTATGCTATTTACATGTTAATTAATGCCCCATCAGGCGTTGCCCAAAATGAATATGAACGTGTGAAAAGTGACTATGTATTAATGATTTTGCAATGTTTAACAGGATGTATAGTTATTTTCCTGCCATCCCAACTTGAACATCGCTTCCGCATAGATATACCGGATATCATGGAAATTATGTATTTTATCTTTTTATTTTGTGCGATCTACCTTGGTGAGGTTCGGAATTTTTATTATAAGGTTCCTTACTGGGATTTAATTCTACATTGCTTTAGTGCAGCTATGCTGGGAGCGTTAGGATTCATTATTGTCAATTTCCTTAACAACACCAAGAAAACAATTGATTTAAGTCCCTTTTTTGTGGCTTTATTCGCCTTTTGTTTTGCAATAACCTGTGGAACCGTTTGGGAAATTTATGAGTTTCTTGCTGATGGTGTCTTAGGAACAAATATGCAAAAATTCATTACCGGAGAGGGAGTTGTCTTGATTGGAAGAGACGCTGTAATGGATACGATGGGAGATATTATTGTAGATGCTCTCGGTGCATTCACTGTCACAGCAATTGGCTATATTAATTTAAAAAAGCAACAAAAAAGTAGAATCGTAGAGGATGAAGAACAGCAGATATGGAGTAAATCTGAAAAGACTGGTTCATAATTATGACAAAAAGAAGTTGCACCTGCAGCCATTAACCAAACAAAGGTTAATATGCTCAGATCTATATGTAGATTGAACTGAAAAAATCTTTAGCTACTCATTTTATTAAGGAGTGATTAGGTGATAAAGATGATTGAAAAAGCAATCCAGGATATTTATCCGGACGATTTTGCTTGGTGCTATGGCTGTGGACGACTGAATAAAGATGGACATCATTTTCGGACTGGCTGGGATGGTGATAAGACAAGAACCGTATATGAGCCAAAATCTGATCACATGGCAATACCAGGGTTTGTCTATGGCGGAGTCATTGCATCCTTAATTGATTGCCATGGGACTGGCTCTGCCTCTCTGGCCCTCCATCGGAAGAACGGATTTGATGTGGGAGATGGTGCAATACCACCTCGATTTGTAACTGCTTCATTACATGTTGATTTTATGAAGCCTACACCTGAGGGAGTCCCATTAATTGCAATCGGTACTTTAACTGAAATCCATCCGAAAAAGTGGAAAGTGAAAACAGAGGTTTACGCCGAAGACATACTTTGTGCCAGGGGAGTCGTCGAAGCAGTCGTTATGCCTGGTACATTTAAAAAATGAATGAATTAAAGAGGCAGTGTTAAACAAAGGGTTTTGAGACCTTTTGTTTGCACTGCCTTTATTGTTGCTCTAATATAAAATCATTTAGAGCAGCCTTTTTAATTGAGAGATAAGATACATAATAGAAATCATTTATTATCTGTTTGTATAAATACGCATATGAGTTTGAATACGATTGAAGTAGGGTTGGAAAAGATAGTAGGGTTGATTACCCAAAATAATGATAGTGGGGTGTATACTGAATGGATCATCAGTTGGAATTGGCAACATTTGCGGGCGGCTGTTTTTGGTGTATGGTATCACCATTTGACGAGCAGCCGGGAATTATAAAAGTCGTATCCGGTTATACGGGTGGCCATACGGAGAATCCAACATATGAAGAGGTTTGCAGCGATACAACAGGCCATTATGAGGCTGTTCAAATTACATATGACCCTGAAAAAATGTCATATGAAACACTGCTTAAACAATATTGGCAGCAAATTGACCCGACAGATGCTGGAGGGCAATTTAATGATCGAGGCGATTCTTATCGAACAGCCATTTTTTATCATAATGAAGAGCAGCATCGCTTAGCCGAGGATTCTAAAAAGGAACTGGCCAACAGTGGACGATTTCAGAAGGAAATTGTAACGAAGATACTCCCGGCAGGTCCGTTTTACAGAGCGGAAGAGAAGCACCAGCATTATTATAAGAAGAATCCTTTTCACTATAATCTCTATAAAGAGGGATCGGGCCGTGCTCGATTTATAAGAGATAACTGGAAGAATACAAAAAGTGATGAGCAGCTTCGAGCAGAATTAACACCGCTCCAATACGAGGTGACAAGGAATAATGCAACCGAGCCGCCATTTCAAAATGAATATTGGGACAATAAGGAAGAGGGAATCTATGTAGATATCATTTCGGGTGAACCTTTATTTAGTTCACTTGACCAATATGATGCGGGCTGTGGCTGGCCGAGTTTTACGAAACCAATACAGCGACATGAAATGGAAGAAAAGCTTGATACTTCATATGGGATGCGAAGAATTGAAGTAAGATCCAAAACATCAGACTCTCATCTGGGGCATGTTTTTGATGATGGGCCTGGACCGGACCAGGCACGTTATTGTATTAATTCCGCTGCCCTCCGATTTATCCCTGTAGATCAGTTAGAGGAAAAGGGATATGGTCAATATTTGAGTTTATTTGAAAATGAATGATAAGAAAGGACTGCCTATTATGAAATTGGCAGTCCTTTAATCATTTGTTAATCTATTTTTTGAATTCTACCCTCTGCCTTATACTCAAATGGGGAAGGCAAGGTTTTTACAAACTCAACAGTTGCATCTATATCAGCTGGTCCAACTTCCATATCTGTTGATAGCTTACCAAAGCTCGTACTGATATTTCCATACATGTAGTTATTGATCACGACCGTGTATTCTTTATTCAGATCGACTTTACTGCCATCCGGTAAAAGGATATCGACTACTTTACCAGTTTTCGCTTGGTCGTCATATGTGTACGTATATTTAAAACCGGACACGTGGTAATCTAAACCTCTTGCGGTGATTTGTTCATTTAAAATAACTTCTAAATCAGCTCCGCTAAGCTTTACCTTGTTTAATACGTTACCAAAGGGTTGGATGGCGAATAAATCTCCAAATGTCACCTCGCCTGCGTCTAATGGAGAGCGTACACCGCCACCATTCATTAAGGCGAAATCTGAATCCATGGCTGCCTTCATACCATCTGCAATTAAATTACCGAGGGCAATATCACTGAATTCTCTTGCTGTAGTTGGGTAGCTTTTTTCAAGAGAAGCCGTATTTTTGCCTATTATTTGCGCCTTAATGGGCTCTACTCGATCAGAGTATTTTTTTAGAATAGATGAGACTTCAGAATCTGGAGCATAATCCTTTTGATAAACAGTGTTAATTTCCCCTGTTTTGCTGACGATATCGCCTGTTAGTGGATCAATGGTGATATCTACATCAGAGAAAGCATTTCCATAGGAGTAAGCTTGAACAATTAATTTTTCATCAACAACACGGTTCACGTTTACGTGGTTATGAGCCGCAAAAATCACATCGACTTCATCATTAATCTGCTCTGCAATCCGGCTTGCATCGAAGGAATCAGTATAGCCAGTTTGAGTTGCGGGATTATGGGCAAGTACGATAATAGCCTCAATTCCTTGTTTCTTAAGTTCATCTGTATATTTGTTGATGGCAGCTACTTCATCTGTGATTTTTAATGATTCATTTCCTTTTGTTACGATCATAGTAGGCGTTTCCTGAGTTACAACACCAATAACACCAATTTTTTCGCCCTCAGCTTCTAAAACTGTATAGGGCTGGGTGATTAAATTCCCATCTCTAGTGTCAAAAGCATTGGCTGCAACTAATGGAAAGTTCATTCCGTCATAGTCAGCGTTGCCTTTAGGATGGTCGCCGCCATTCATCATACGCTTTAGTTCATCAATGCCCTCATCAAATTCGTGGTTGCCAAATGTTCCGACATCAAATCCGATTGCTTCTAAGATTTCAACGGTAGGCTCGTCCTGAAATAAAGCGGAGACTAACGGGCTTCCTCCAATCATATCCCCGGCATGCACTAGAAATGTATTAGGATTTGTAGCTTCTTCTTTCTTTAATGCTGCCGCTGTATATGAAATAGGTCCTGTTGGTAAATCTCCAACTGTAGTGACAGTATCTAACTGTCCGTGTAAATCGTTTAATCCCAGTAACTGAACATTGACTCCACGATTTAGATCAATAGTGAAGATGCCGAAGCCTTTGGAGTCTGTTTTTCCAGTGTACGTGAATGGTGTTTCATCTGTAATATACTCTTCTGCCTTTGGTGAAGTTGTAAATGTGACATTCACATCGCCGGATATTGGAGCAATAGACCAGTTGCGGTCAGCAGTTGGTGTAATTTCTTTTACTTCAGAAATGTAATCCATTAGAACTTGGCGGTTTTCATCTGCTGAATCAATGACCAGTTCACTGCCTTTTAATCCAGGGAAGTTACCTCCGCCACCGGCACGATAGTTGTTTGTCACAACGATAAATTCCTGATCTGGATCAATTGGACTTCCGTTGTACTCCAGATTAATTACGCGGCTTGATTCTGGGTTTATAAGAGTACCGTTTGCTGCATATTTTGGAGCCTTCGTCACATCAATTTGATAATTGACACCATCGATGACATCAAAATTATAAACCGCAAAGGAAGGGTTCAATAGTTCTTGTTCACTTTCTTTGGCAGGGTCTATCGTATTGAACTTACCTGCCGACATTTCAATCCATTCTTTTACTACGGAGCCTTTGATCTTAACTGCCTTCAATGTATTGTCGTAGAGATATAAATCACCGGCGCTTCGAATGGTTAAATCGCCTTTTTTAATATCAGTAAACTCATCAACACCGTTTCGGCCTGCTTTAAATGGAGCACCAACAGACAAAATAGGCAGATCCTTTAATTCCGGTTTATTTAATTCAATGTACTTTTCTGCATACCATTTTTGTGCATTCGTAACGACCTGAACAGATGGATCGTCCTGAACCAGTGCGAAGTAGCTGTAAATATCATCAGTTGTAGTACCGATAGGAGTATCAATATATTTCAACGTACCTTCGTGATCCTTTTGAACAGCACGAACGATCGATTTATCAGGTTGTACGGACTCGTCAACACTCCTTGTGGAGGAATGAGATTTAGATACTTCCCATTCACCTTTTACTTGCTTTAATGTCAAATCAATAATTCCAAGTGCAGCGCCACCATACCCTGCCTGAACAGCAGGCACGCCATTAATGGTTCCTTTAGTATTATCAACACCAGGAAGAGGATTTCCTGCAGAATCTTTGAATAAAGCATCTAATTCAGTAACGGTTTTAGCTGGGAATACTTTATGTGTGTGTGAAAAAGTGAGAGCATCAATACCAGGTACTTTACTTAAGGCATATACGGTATCCTCCGTATTATCGAGATTCCCATTAAAACCGGAGTGAGCCATAGCAACAATCACATCCGCACCTTTTTTCTCTAGGACAGGAATGTATTTTTTAGCAGTTGCTACAACATCCTTTGTAATGACCTTGCCATCAAGATGAGCCTTGTCCCATTCGTTGATTTGTGGTGGTACAAATCCGATATAGCCGATCTTAATGATTTTGGTTTTTCCAGATTGGTCTTTAACTTTTTTATTGACGATTTTATAAGGTTGGAATTTATGAACATCATTCCGTGGATTGTTATCCTGATCATCAATGTATACGTTTGCATTAATGACGGGAAAATCAGCGTCATTATATACTTCGTTCAGATATTTCAACCCATAGTTAAATTCGTGGTTTCCAAGAGTCGCTATATCATAATCCATGATATTCATAGCCTTTATGGCTGGATGTGTTTCTCTTCTTTCTAACGGATCGATTTTAGCTTTATAAGTGCCAAGAGGTGTCCCTTGAATTAAATCGCCATTATCAACTAATACGGAATTTTTTACTTCTGAACGTGCCTTTTTTACGAGAGTAGCTGTTTTAGCTAATCCTATGTTAGGGGCGGAGCTATCTTTATAATAATCATAGCTTAAAAGATTAGTATGAATATCTGTCGTTTCCATAATACGAAGTTCTACTTGTGATTGTCCCTTAGGCTTGTGATGCTTGTGCTTGGTAGCTTCTGCTTCACTTGTCATAAAAGAGGTTGCTGCCAAACTGATTGCCATTGTACTTGTTAAAAAGATTCGACCTTTGATACTACTCCATAGTTTCATACGAGGCACCTATCCTTTGTATTTTTTGAGAGTTTTAGGCTCCGCTTACAAATATATCAAATTTAAAGTAGTATATGGATAGGTATCTAGGATAACAGTTAAATACTACCATTAATTATATTTATTCAGGTTAAAAAACTAGTTATCATTACTCAGTGTAAAACAAATCATAGGTATTATGGATGCTGTGGTAATTAGTTACTAGGGATATATATATGAGGAATTAGTTTGAGATATCATAAAAAAGAATAGGTAGAGACTATCAGTAGGGAGAAGGGGATTATAATCACTAAAAGAGGATGGGACACTAACTTATAAACAATGCTGGAAGTCGGATGATATCTAAAGTAATTCTACTAGACTATGTTGCTTGTTATAGAGTGAAGTTGGAGAAAAAAGTCCGCTTCATTCCACTAGATATGAATAATGGTATGCAGCATGATGAAAACAAATAAAACCCAAACTAGCCGGCGAATATCCATAAAATATCGCCTAATAGTTCGGGTTTATCATTAACTGAAATACTTATGACTCAGCCTCTTTTATTGTTTGCTAATAGTAGAACTAGACTAAAGCTTATCAGATCTTACATAGGTTCCTAATCGCATACAAATGCGTGTCAGAAGCCTCCGAGATAAGAGTTATAAAGGTCTTTTGAAGGTCTGTAAACTGTGGTGTTTTTAGTCTTGGTTCCTTTAAACAAGGCCCTTCAGCACTCAAAGTAGTCCGGCTTCAGGGCCTAGGAGTTCGGGACATAAGCATGACCTCTGCGGAGGGCAACAGGATGTTGGTCACAAAGACGTTACCACAGGACGTGGTGCATTTAGTCTTTGCTCCTTAATTCATCCCCTCCGAGCTCCTGTCTTATGCTCCTCGCGGGCCTACAGGATGTAGGTCATGAAGACGTTGCCACAGGACGTGGCGTTTTTAGTCTTCGTTCCTTTAAATAAGGCCCTTCTTCAGCACTCTATATAGTCCGGCTTCAGGGCCTAGGAGCTCGAGTCATAAGCAAATACTCTACGGGAGAAGAACCCTCCCTTCGAGTATTCGTCTTATGCTTTTCGCTCCTGATCAAGGCCCTTCAGCACTCTTGCAATATTCTCGCAGGTTCTTTCTATGTTTTTTGGGCCGTTTTTTAGGGTTTGGTCTAGGGGTGCGAGTTCTGGGATGATTCCGAAGATGGCATCGATTCCTTTGTCGTAAAGCTCTTCAATACCTTCTCCGATGTATCCGGCAACTGCTATTACTTTTTTGTCCAGCTCTTTTGCAGCTTGTGCGACCCCATAAGGTGTTTTGCCAAATTGAGTTTGAAAGTCAATGCCGCCTTCACCTGTGAACACGTAGTCAGCGTTCTTGAGTTTTTCTCGTAACCCACTGAATTCGATTACAATGTCGATTCCTTTTTGAAGAGTGGCATTTGTGAACAGGAGTAAGCCAGCACCCAGTCCACCAGCAGCTCCAGCGCCTGGAGTGTTCCGAACCGCTTGTCCTAACTGCTGTTCTACGATGTCAGCATAATGCGCTAGATTCTGATCCAGCTGTTTGACCATTTCAGGTGTGGCGCCTTTTTGCGGCCCGAAAACATGAGATGCTCCAGTTTCGCCGCATAAAGGGTTCGTCACATCACAGGCAACGATCATGGTTACATCAGCTAGACGTGAATCGATTTTAGATGTATCAATTGTATGCAATTGATTTAAGTAGCCGCCACCTCTAGGGATAGAGTTTCCCTCTTTATCAAGAAATTGAACACCCAGCGCCTCGGCCATACCTGTTCCTCCGTCATTAGTAGCACTGCCGCCAATTCCAATGATGATTTTCTTAATCCCTTTATCTAAACAGGCGCGAATTAATTCACCTGTACCATATGTAGTGGTGATGAGTGGATTTTTTGTTTCTTGGGTGACATAGTGAATACCGCTGGCTTCTGCCATTTCAATAACTGCGGTTTCCTGATCACCCATAATTCCATATCGAGCCGTTACGGGATTGCCAAGTGGACCCGTAACATCTAATGAATAGAGGGTGCCGCCTGTTGCATCAATGAGTGACTGGACGGTGCCTTCTCCGCCATCTGCCATCGGGACATGGATAAAGTCTGCATCTGGATAAACCTTTTTAATCCCTGCTTCCATTGCGATGCATACCTCTTTCGCTGTCATACTTTCCTTAAAAGAATCCGGTGCAAGTACAAACGTTTTACTCATTGTAACCCCTCCTGTTATAAAATAAATCCGAATAAAATGGTGGCTACAATCGTCATGGTTGCACCGACAATTGCTTCGTAGCCGACTACGGACATCCTTTGCTTAATGGACATGTTCATACTTTGCGCTGTAACATGAAAATAGTTTCCGTGCGGTAATGAATCAATTACTGTTGCTCCTGAGTGAACCATAACTGAAGCAGCAAGTGGTGCAACTCCCATATCTAAAATAGCTTCGCTGAATGATCCTGTGGCAATAATAACGCCAGTAGATGTAGAAGCAGTGGCTGCTGCCATTAAAATACCTGCTATAGGCGCCAGGAATGTACCAGAGATACCGGTGGCCTCGATTAATGAAACAACCTGTGCGGATAGATTGGATTGTGAAATTAATCCGCCGATGGCACCTGCGCCAATTAGAATTAACACAGTTACTGTCATTCTATCCAAGCCTGATGCTGTATATTTCAATAAATTTTTTGATTTCCCCATAGCTATTGTTCCAATGATGCCTGCAAGGGGGAGAATGTACATAGCATCTACTTTAAAGCTGGATAAAGCCTCTATATTTAAAATTGAACCGATTGGATTAATCATTAATAAGATAATGGCTACTAATGGAGCTACGATTGCTTTTTTCAGTGGAGGATAGTTAGCTGAACCATGATCAAGATCCACAACCTCATTATCTGAAACTTTTTCGCCTTTATTTTTGATTAAAGTGGCGATGAGGACAGTGGCAATTAAGCCGAAAATTGCTGGAATAAGACCCGCAATCATTACATCGCTAAGTTCTAAATCAAAGCCTCGGGCTGCTGCAATTGTATTCGGGTTTGGCGAGATGATGTTACCCGCTTTTCCTCCTCCGGATAGTGCTAATAATAGAGCAATTTTTGAAATGCCCATTTTATTACCAATTGATAAAGCGATAGGTGCTACAATCAGGACAGCTACAGGGATAAATACCCCAACCGCTGTAATAATCATGGTCGCAAGAGCTAATGCAATAAGAGCCTTCTTTTCCCCTAATTTAGAAACAATAGATTGAGCGATTGTTTCTGCAGCCCCGGACTCCATCATGACACCAGCTAAAACTCCAGCGGCAAGAACACGAATAACAGTCCCCATAACACTTTGAGTGCCGCCAACAAGTATATTGATGGTTTCCTCAAGGTTAGCTCCACCTATTAAACATCCGAGTATGGCTCCTAAAAATAAAGCATACAACGGGTTCAGCTTTTTTAAGATTAAGATAATGGCTATTGCCAGACCAGCTAAAGCCCCAATCCAACTAATCATAATCCCGTCCATCCTGTAACCTCCTGAGTAGTGTTGAATACGTTTATTATAGTTTGGTAGCGTTTACAATTCTATTGATGGATAGATGATTTTCTTTGTGCAAATGCACAAAGAAAGGGAGGAGAGGTTTGTTAGTTTATAATGGAAATATAGGAGACGATTTATGAATTATTAGATAAGTAGGGTACAGAAATGAAGAAAGGTTTTGTTCACCATGTATCAGTTAACAAATAAACAGGCACAACATATTGTCGATAAAATGATGGCGGATATTCCGTATAATATCAATATTATGAACGAAAAGGGCATCATTATCGGCAGCGGGAGTAAGGAAAGAATCGGAACCTTCCATACTGGAGCGGTCGAAGCCTTACGTTTAGGCAGGATGATTACAATAACAGAGGATAATAAGTATGAAAAAAAGGGTACAAATGAACCGATTGTCATTAATCAAAAGATGGTAGGTGTTATTGGGATTAGTGGCGAGCCGGGTGAGGTAATCCCTTTTTGCAAACTAGTCAAAACCACAGTCTCTCTGTTAATTGAACAAGAAATTGCGTTGAAGAGTATGGAGGAGATTAGTAAAAAGAAGTCCGCGTTTCTTAAGTTATTAGTAGAAACGAAGTACCAATACTCAGATGAAATAAAAAGGGAAGCTCTGAATTACCAGCTTGATCTGACAAGAAAAACGTCTGTCCTGATTGCAAAACCAAAGCCAAGTCCTAAAAGAATCAATTATCCTGTTTTTGAAGAAGATGAGTATTCCATTATCCTGCTACAGGACAATAGTGGAATCAAATCCTTGGCTGAGCTGTTAACTAGTGAAAATCCGACTATAAAGATCAGTGTTGGGAGTCATGTAGACACTATTTCTGAGAGCTTTCATCAAGCAATCAGTGCTATGCAAATTAGTGGAAAATTAAATCTTCAAAAGAGAATTATACATTATATAGATGTATGCTTTTTATCCAAAATCAGCGAGATAGATATAGATTCGTTTATTAATTACTCCTATATTAAAGGTTCTCTTATCTCTTCGCCAGAATTGCTGGAGACCTTGCAGATCTATATTAACAACAATGGCAATATGACATTAACGTCAAAAGAGTTACATATTCATAGAAATACGCTGCAATATCGTTTGGATAAAATTAAGGAGATAACAAGTAAAGATCCTAAACAAATATTTGAGTTGTTTGAGTTGATTTTTATTATGTTAAAGGATTAAAATCCCCATTCATTTAAACCTAACATTCGGTTAGGTTTTTTATTGGAGATCGAAGGTTGAATTAATTGGATGCAGACAGACAAAAGTTTGTGAATAAATCCTAGAAAAAATTTATCCAGATAACAAAACTGTTATAGTCTATATTTTTATAGAGTAATACAGTTTGTGAAAAATATCACATGATTTTGGAAGTGTTTTCATTGCTTTCACAATCATATTTCTCTATGAATACTTGTATACAACTATGTATACCAATAGATTAAACGGTGTGCTTAACAAAATATAAGTGAACTATTTCACAAACTTTTTTTGAAAATTTCACTGGACTGTTATAGTCATTTTGGACTATACTGTATCTGTAAGGTTGAGAAATCAACTTGAAAGATTATTTATTTTTGAAAAGGAGATTGTGAAATTGAAAAGTGTGGTATCAACTTTTGCGCTTAAAGCGGGATCATTATTGTTAGTTTATACAGCAATGCAAATTTTTATGTAATAGGACAATCTGTAATTAAAAAATAGGAGGAGAAAGAATGAAACCATTAGCAATTGTATTTGGATTTAAAGCTGCAACAATGGCTTTGATGTTATTTATGTAATGTAATTAATAATGTACGTAGAAGCATTTGCTTTTATTTAGCAATGCAAAACTTAATATAAGACTGCAAGAATTTTAAAAAGATAGGAGGAAGGATGAATGAAAGCATTAGGAGTTGTATTTGGATTTAAATTTGTAACAATGGCTATTATGTTATTTGTATAATGTAATTAGCCATTGCGGTATTTGACTAACTGATATTGAAAAACAAGGGAGGATCTAATATGAAAGTAATTGTTATAACATTTATCTCTAAAGTTGCTACTTTAGGAATGGTGTATACTTCATTAAATGCCTTTATCTAAAATGAATAGACAAAGGCGCTTAGAGTATGCACCATAAATTTAAATTCCCATCACTAAAACACACTATCTATAGAATTTCCCTCGAATTATTTTCTTCAAAATGAAAAGAAGGCTCCCGCTATTAAAGCAAGAGCTCCATAAATAATTTTATAACGATTCTTTTATGATTTTCTTATAATATGAAACAGATAATACTCCAAATATAGAATAGAATACTGTATACAACACCATTACTAGTAACATCGGTGCCCAAATTTCTATTCCGAATAGGAACCAACCTGACTTAACTGCAAAATAGCTATGACAAAGACCTAATATGAGTGGTATTCCAAAATTAAATAATTGTTTTAGCTTAACACCCTTCAAAAGATCCTGTTGGGTAAATCCAAGTTTTCTTAAGATAGAGAAGTTTAACTTTTCTTCCTCACTTTCATCCATTTGTTTAAAGTAAAGAATGCAGCCAGATGTAATAAGGAATGTTAAACCTAGAAATCCGACAATAAACATCGTTAATCCCATTCTTTTTTTGTTATCTTGGCTCATGTTAATACGGGATTCATGTGTATCATCCTGAGTAGCTAATTGATTGAATAGACTATTTGCTTCTGGAAGCTGTTTATTATCTGTGATATCAATCCCAATATAGAGTAAGTCAGCATCCTGGATAGCTGGGGCTATATCATCCTTTAATCTTTGAAACGTAGATTCATCCACAACTACAGCAGGTATACCGTCGATTGTAAAGTTCCAGGAAATCACATAATCCCTATTTAGGCCTTTATATTTTTGGTCAATCGTTATGTTGTTACCTATTATTTGGATGTCACCTGTATCTTTAAAATCCAACATACTTTTAAGCATGTCGCTATAACCGGTGAAATAAGCCTCATGGGCAGTTAACTCAACATTGTCAATTGCCTTTTCACTGATAACAGGCATTGGCATATAATTCAGTCGAAGATCCAGTACATTAAGGCTGGTTTCTATAATTTGCTCAATATTAACTCTCGATTGAATAACGTCAATTTTCTTCTCCTTAAAAGCAATGCCATTTTCACGAAGGACACCTGTAAAATGATCAGCATCTTTTTCATTCATAAAGGAGAAGTTAGCTGGAACACTATTCTTCGCTGTTTTCTCGACTGAATAGAAGGAAATATAGCTTAGTGAGAGTAAACCGATGGCAAGTGCTGAAACAGTTGTGATGATTGTTAATAACATAGCATTCGACCTCAAGCGAAACATGATAGATGAGAGAGAGAGAACCTCATACACATTTAAATAACCATCTTTCTTTTTACGAATACTATTTAAAATAAAGGTTACAGAGCCTTTATAAAACAAATAGGTTCCAACTATCACAGCCCCAAGAATATATAACATTGCTGCTATTAACTCATCACTAGTAGATAAATCCTCACCGAAAAGTTTAGTTGAAATATAGTATCCAGATCCTACTAAAAAAAGACCAAGTATACCGATTGTGATTTCAAATTTAGATATTCTTTTGACTTTTACTTCAGTGGAAGAAGATACTCTAAATAATGATAATATAGTTTGTCTTTTAATGAAGAGATAATTTGATAACATGATTAGTAGATAAATCACACTGAACACAATAATGGTTTGGATTAGCGCTTCTCCTGAAAAACGCAGAGCAGCTATATCCTCGACACCAGTTAATTTAATTAGTATAAGCATAATAAGCTTTGAAATGGAGAATCCAATAAAAATACCTGCCACCAATGAACCAAAGTAGAGAATCGCATTCTCCATATTTAAAATACGAAATATTTTCGATTTCGTCATACCGATTAACTGGAATAGACCAATTTCTTTGCCCCGTCTTTTAATAAAAATACTATTGGCAAAGAGCAGGAATACAAGTACGATGCTAATGAGCAAAAGAGATCCTACTTGAAGTGCAGCCCCTCCTTTTATTGAACCTTTAGCAGCATCCATTGCGGGGTCATATTGTAGAGTAACAAATGAAAAGTAAAGGGCAACGCTGAAAACTAAGGCAAATACATAGAGATAATAGTTATTTATATTTTTTTTGAGGTTTCTCCATATGAGTGTTTTAACGCTCATCCTTAACACCACCCAAGATTCCTTGTGTTTTGATAATGCCTTTGAAAAAGGATTCACGATCTTCTTGGCCCTTAGTTAGCTGAGTATAGATTTGTCCATCCTTAATAAAAATAACGCGATTGCAATAACTGGCTGCTACAGGGTCATGTGTAACCATAACAATTGTTGCATTCCTCTTTTGATTTAATTCACTTAGTTTATTTAACAGATCGGATGCTGATTTAGAATCAAGAGCACCTGTAGGTTCATCGGCAAAAATAATACTTGGTTCATGGATAAACGCTCTTGCTGCAGATGTCCGCTGCTTTTGGCCGCCTGAGAGTTCATTTGGGTATTTATCCTTCAGGTCCAGGATGCTAAGGTCCTTAGCTACCTCATCAAACCGCTTAATAGCCTCTTTTTTGGATAAGCCGCTAATAGATAATGGTAAAAGAATATTTTCCTTAGCGGTTAAGGTATCTAATAAATTGTACTCCTGAAAGATGAAGCCAAGATGATGCTTGCGGAATTCAGCGAGCTTTTTTTCCTTCATTGCTGTCATCTCTGTATTATTAATCATGATGGTTCCTGTGCTGACTTTATCAATCGAAGATAATACATTAAGTAAAGTCGTTTTTCCTGAGCCGGAGGCGCCCATTATTCCAACAAATTCTCCTGTTTTTATAGTAATATCAATACCTTTCAGAACCTCTTGCTGATTAATTTTGCTACCAAATGATTTATGGATTTTATGTGCCTCTAATATATTCATATGGAATCGTCTCCCTTTAATTGATATCTTCATTATATAGAGGACGTTCTGTTCAAATCCTTCTATTCTCCGAACAAAATAGAAAAGCATGTGACATTCTTGTCACATGCTAATGACCTCAACAAAATCATTTTTCTTTGGAAAGGTAAGAGTAAAACGGGTGCCTTTGTCTAATTTTGAATCTACTCCAATATCAATCAAAAGAGGCTGTGCTGCTTTTTTAGCTAAATATAAGCCCATACCTGTCGCAGCATTATCGGTATGTTCCACGGCAGAAGTATAGCCTTTATCAAAGATACGTGGCAAATCTTTCGGATCAATGCCGCGTCCAAAATCCTGTATGGTTAAAATGATATGTTCATTTGGCAGTGGGTGGCTCGAAAGAATAATATCAGAGTCCTGGCTATATTTAACTGCATTCGTTAATAACTGTCTAATAATAAAGCTTAACCACTTGGCATCACTTGTAACTTCGGTAATATCCAAATGAAGGTCAAAGCCGATCCTTTTCTGGATACACCAACTCTGCAATTCTCTTATTTCTTTATAGACAAGTTTACGTAAATCTATATTCTCTATTAAAAGGTCGTTTTCAATAAATTGAAGTCGCTTTTGGAAAAGTTGAGAATCAAGCAGATGTTGAATTCTCATCCATTCATAGGTTAGCTCAGATTTTGTTCGTTCATCCTCTAGGCGATCAATAATTAAATTCATGGCTGTTAGTGGAGTTTTAACCTCGTGAATCCAGGAAAGTAAGTCATCTTTTTCTTGTTCAATTAAGGTTTGGCTATGTGCAGTTGCATGTTTCAGCTGCTCAGTTTGATTCAGGATACTATTTAGAACAATTCGTTCAATAGGGCTCCTTGCATCCGGCAAAGTGGAGATGTCTAAATCTGCATCCCGTTGATTTAAACTTCTATAAAATCGCGTTTCGGTTTTATAGCGCATGATAATGAAAATGGTAAATAAAATGACAGATAAAAAGACGATATAAGCAATTGAATGAAAAGGGATAGACTGGTCAATATAAGCCACAAAGAGAATAAATAGATGAATAGATAGGAATAAGATAACCCAGCTTCGTTTTTCAATTAAATAGCTTTTTATCATAAAGAATCGGCCTTCTCTTTAGCCATGTAACCTTGACCTACTTTTGTTTCTATAAAATGTCCAAGTCCAAGTTCATCCAGTCTTTTTCGCAGCCGATTCACATTGACCGTTAATGTATTATCGCTGACAAACCGCTCATCATCCCATAAACTGCGAATTAAAGTATCTCTGCTGATAATTTTATTCTTATGATCGATCAACTGTTTTAAAATGTAAATTTCATTTCTTGAAAGCTCTATTGATCCGAGTTCATTTTCAACCGTATTCTTTTCGTAATTAATGGTCGCTCCGCACCAGATTTTCAGCTGTGTTTGATCAGCATTATAATTATAAACTCTTCGTAAAATGGCTTGAATCTTTGCAACCAAAACATCAAAGTTAAAAGGCTTCTGTATAAAATCATCGGCACCAAGTTGCATAGACATCACCATATCAGTGGGGTGGTCTCTGGATGATAAAAATAGAATGGGTACATTGGAGTGCGTCCGTATCAGCCGGCACCAATGGAAACCGTCAAATTTAGGCAATTGAATATCAATAAGGACTAAGTCAGGCTGAATATCCGTAAATTCATTAAGTACCTCTCCGAAATCCTGAACACCATATACTTCATAAGACCATTGGGTTAACCTCTCTTTAATTTCTTTAAAAAGGCTGGTGTCATCTTCAATTAATAAAATTTTAAACATAACCATCACCGTTCTTTATTTATTAGGAATGCGAATAGTGGGAAAGGAACTCGAACTATTTTCAGGTAATAGATGTTTTGTCACGGCAAAGCTCAAAATGTATAGTTTATATAAATATAAGTGTACTATAAAAACGACTCGCAAATACAAAAAGGAGAACAAGCGTAGATGCTTGTTCTCCTTTTTAATAAGTTAACCGAAGATAATTACGAGGATTCCCACTATAAAACAGTAAATAGAGAAGTACCCCAATTTCCCTTTTTTCATAATATCCATAAACCAACGCAGTGAAAAATAGGAAGCGATGAGAGAAGCTATGAATGCCAATGCATACGGAACGAGCAGTCTTCCTAAATCCGGATCGTTCACCATATCGGATACTGAAAAGACCATGCCGCCAAGGCTGATGGGGATATATAGAAAAAATGAGAATTTCAACGCAGTTTCACGATTCATTCCCATAGCCATGGAGGATACAATCGTTGCACCGGATCGACTAATTCCAGGTATTAAAGCAACAGCCTGAGATAATCCCACAATAATAGCATCCTTAAATGTCAGTTCTCCCTCAGCTTTCCTGCCCTCTAAATTACGGATAAGCCACAGAGCAATACCAGTGATAATCAGTGTAAAGCCAATGACACGCACACCCTTAAAAATTGATGCGATTTGATCCTCAAAGAAGAGACCGATAAATGCAGCTGGAATTGTAGCAACAATTAAGTAAAGAATAAAATAAAAATCCTTTTTCATGGCGGTGGACTTATCAGAGCCTGTTAAATAGGAAAATCCATTTTTAATCAACTTCATTAAATCTGCTCGATAAATAAAGATAACGGCCAGCAGGGAAGCAAAGTTTACAAACAACTCAAAGCTTAATCCCGGGATGTTAAGTCCGAAAAAATGCTGAAAGATGACCAAGTGGCCACTTGAAGATACAGGGATTGGTTCAGTAAGACCTTGCAGTAATCCTAAAAAAACAAATTGTATTATTTCTATAAAGCTGATTGAATCCATTCTAACACTCCTATTGTATAGCTTTTTCTTTTTTTATTATACTAAAATAATAATAGCATTTGGAGAGAACGGTTCGAAACTGGAAAATTCAAAAATTGTAGGTAGTCTAAATTACAATAAATATTATTTTGTCCATAAATAGAATTTTAATAAAATTTTTATGATGATTGTATGAAGTGGGAATAAAAGAAAAAAACAACAGTATAGCAAAAGAAAATATGGATAGTAGAGTGAATGGAATAGAACGGAATATAAGTGGTTAATAACTTATAATGGATAAATAAGTATGGTTTTGTAAATAAAGTGTCATTTTGTGTGATATATTATATTTTGATAATTAAATTAATAAAACCATAATATTGACGCAAATAAGGAGTTTAATTAGTGTGAAAAAGGTATCTATTATTATTCCCATATATAATACGGCAGAGTATTTAAGGGAATGTCTTCAGTCGGTTGTTAATCAAACATATAAACAACTGGAAATTATACTTGTTAATGATGGATCAACCGACGAGTCTAATGAAATAATTAAAGAGTATCAGGATATGGATGATCGGATTGCAAGTATACAACTCCAAAGCAGAAAAGGTGTTGGATATGCTAGAAATATTGGCTTACAAAAAGTCACTGGAGAGTTTGTGTATTTTTTAGATAGTGATGATTTTATAGCAGAAAATACAATTGAATTATTGGTCAAGTATATAGGTGATGAACGAATAATAGCTGGAAAGAAAAAGACGATTCGAAAATATGAAGACAGTATTATTGAGCATAATACTGAGATTAATGAGACCCAATTGATAGAAGCTGGTCACTTGCAAAAAGGAAAAAGAGTTATTAAATTCCGAAAAGTAAAGAGCCATTTTCGAGACTTATCTATTATCAGACGACTGGTTAGCGTAGATATGATTAAAACGCTCAATTTAAGGTTTGCAGAAGATATAGAATGCTATTCAGACTTGGTTTTTATTGCGCCAATTATGGATCATATGAATAAAATTCCAACAATTAAAGATGCCTATTATTTTAAGAGGGTGAGAAATAATCCAATCACTAACCCAGCTATCATGCAAAGAACGAGAGGGGAAAAGGTAACTGACTTCTTAAAAGTCTATCGCGTACTGAAGGCGGAGTATTCGAATTATCCAAGAATCTGTTCGTTCTTAGATGGTAGATTTATAAGTATTTATCGAAAAAACATGATTTTGTTATTGGCAGATTCAAAAAGTATTCCCTTGTATTATGAGGATTTAGCAAATGCAGCAGATCAATTAGATGAGAAAAGAATAGACAAGTTAAATGTTGTCGTCAGAAGAGAGTTATATTCCCTTAGGAATAGAAAGCTTAAATCGTTTAAAAGAACGATTTGGTTTCATCATCATGCCAGGGAACTTAAACGTGCTTATAAAAGCAAAAAGAAAATGAAAATCTATCTATACAAATATTTCTTTACAAAAAGGCCTGTTAATGAACGGAAGGTAGTTCTTGAGAGCTTTTTAGGAAAGAATTATTCAGATAGTCCTAAATATATATATGAGTATTTACTGAATAATAAAGATGATTATCAGTATATTTGGATTTTTAATGAAACAGGTAAGAAGATTCCGGGAAACCCTAAACAGGTAAAAGGTTTAAGTTTAGCATATTATTATCATTTGGCAACAGCAAAGTATTGGGTGAGTAATGCTCGATTACCGCTGCATCTGAAAAAAAGGGAAGAGACCATCTATTTGCAAACATGGCATGGCACACCGCTTAAAAAGCTTGCTAATGATATGGACGAGGTTTCAATGCCGGGCACAAACACAGTAAAGTATAAAAGGAATTTCACAAGGGAAGCAAAAAAATGGGATTACCTAGTATCTCCAAATGCATATTCAACAGAAATCTTTAGAAGGGCTTTTCAATTTGATAAAGAGATGTTGAATGTTGGATATCCAAGAAATGATGTACTGTATACGCATAATACTAAACAGGATATAACAATATTGAAGGAGAAACTGAATATTCCATTGAATAAAAAATTGATTTTATATGCACCTACATGGCGAGATGACGAATTTTATGAAAAGGGTAAATATAAATTTAATCTACGGCTTGATTTAATGAAAATGCAGGAATTACTCGGTGATGAGTATATTGTCGCTTTAAGATTACATTATTTAATTGCAGAGAATATTAGAACAGAAGGTCTTGAAGGTTTTGTGTATAATTTTTCCAACTATGATGATATTTCTGAGCTATATTTAATTTCTGACATTCTGATTACAGATTATTCCTCTGTTTTCTTTGATTTTGCAAACCTCAAAAGGCCGATTTTATTCTTTACATATGATTTGGAGAAATATCGGGATACGTTACGGGGATTCTATATTAATATGGAATCTGAAGTACCTGGACCGCTATTAAAAACAACGGATGAAATCATTGAAGCTGTGCAAAATATTGATCAAGTAGAGGATCAATATAAAGAAAAGTATGCTGCTTTTTATGAGCAATTCTGTGACTGGGATGATGGTACTGCCTCTAGTAAAGTTGTCGAAACTGTATTCAAATAATTAGGTGATTATAATACAATGGTCTGCTCATTAAAGCAGGCCTTTGTTTAGTATCAGATGATTTAGGAGGATGTCCGTCTTAAAAACATTTAAATGCTTATCCGGCTTTTATAGGGAGAGCTAGAGCGGAAAGCTGAATCTTTATCAATAATTTAGGGCGGTACAGGTCCAATAGGAAGTAATAGACCAATGGCTGCCCGCTTACGTGAATAAAAAAGAGGCTGGGAAATAACTTATAAACGATCCTGAAAAGATGAACGATATCTAATTTATCGACTTTGTTACAAGAAAAGTTCGTTCCATTGCGCGCTTACTCCACTCGCTTTCCGCGGGGAGGAAGGCTTTAGCCTCGTCGGCTGCGCCTTGCTCAGGTCTTAAGCCTCCGTTACTTCCCGCAGGAGTCGGTGGCTTCCGCTCCATTCCACTAAGTTTAATAATGGTATATAGAAGTAACCAATCTATTGAAAACAAATAAAAATCCGAACTATTAGGCGAAATATTATTAAAATATCACCTAATAGTTCGGATTTATCATTGACTGAATACTTATGTCCCAGCCTCTTTTAAAGAGAGGGACTTAAGAGAGACAGCCCCTAACTCGGGTTATAAAACTTTATCAAGAAAATCCTTAGTCCGTTCATTTTTTGGATTGGAGAAGATTTCTTCAGGTGTTCCTCTTTCCACAACATATCCGCCATCCATAAAGATGACCTGATCAGCTACCTCACGAGCAAAGCCCATTTCATGAGTTACAATTACCATCGTCATACCCTCTTGCGCAAGCTGTTTAATAACATTCAGAACCTCACCGACCATTTCGGGGTCAAGTGCACTCGTAGGCTCATCAAACAGCATGATGTCAGGGTTCATGGCAAGAGCTCGTGCAATCGCAACACGCTGTTTCTGTCCGCCGGACAATTGAGCTGGCATGGCATTGGCCTTATCTTCAAGACCAACACGTTTTAATAGCTTTAAGCCGATTTTTTTTGCTTCTTCTTTTGAAGCTTTATTCAGCTCAATAGGAGCCAGTGTAATATTATCAAGTACAGTCATATGCGGGAAGAGATTGAAATGCTGGAATACCATTCCGATATTTTCCCTAACTTTATTAATGTCCGTGTTTTTATCAGTTAAATGTTTATCATCAACTGTTACGTCACCTTCATTTACTTCTTCAAGTAAATTGAGGCAGCGTAGCAGTGTACTTTTACCGGATCCAGAAGGGCCAATTAAGCAAACAACTTCGCCTTCTTTGACCTCAAGGCTGATATCTTTTAGTACTTCCAGCTTCCCGTATGATTTTTTTAATCCTTTTACTTTAAGCTTTCCCATTTTGGATCTTCCTTTCCATACGGTTTGATACCTTAGTTAAAATCATAATAATGATAAAGTATATTAACCCTACAATCAGCCACATTTGGAAGGACTCCAGATTTCTGGCGATGATGATTTTTCCGCTTTGAGTCAATTCATTAATACCAATGATGGATAGGATAGAGGTATCCTTCAATGTAATGATAAATTGGTTAATGATAGACGGAATCATTAGACGGATTGCCTGTGGAAGAATAACCTTTGCCATTGCCTTTTTATACGGAAGACCAAGACTTCGGGCAGCTTCCATTTGTCCCTTATCAACAGATTCGATACCACCGCGTACAATTTCAGCCATATAGGCACCGGCATTTAAGCTTAGTGTAATGATACCGGCAGCAACGGCAGATATTCGGAAGTCAAGTGCTGCAGGAATACCAAAATAGATAAAGAAAGCTTGAACAATCAGTGGGGTTCCTCTAAAAATATCTACGTAAATGACGCCAATTGCCCTTAAGATTTTTAGATGGGACACGCGCATTAGACCAAATATAATACCGAGGATACATGCTATAACAAGAGATACGACAGTCAAAATCAGGGTCATTTGAAGACCTTTTAACAGACTTGGCATACTTGATTCTAATAAGCCGAAAAAACCGTTATTAGTATCCGTACTTTTTTCTGCCTTCAAGTACTTATCCATGATAACCTGATATTCGCCTGATTCTTTCAAATTGGCAAGACCGGTATTGAATTGCTCAATCAATTCCGCATTTTGTCCTTTAGCGACAGCAAACCCATAGGAACCGCCTTTTTCTTTTTCAGTTACGATTTCTAATCCGTTGCCTTGTGTAATCCCATATGCTAGAACAGGGTAATCATCAAAAACAGCTGCAGAGTTACCTGTTTTAACGTCGTCATACATATTGGCTGAATCATCAAAGGTTACTGTTTTAAAACCATATTTATCTTTTATGCTTTCTGCAAAGCTGGCACCTTCTGTACCGGTTTTAATGGCTACCTTTTTTCCTTTTAAATCTTCATAGGATTTAATCTCTTCATTTCCCTCGGCAACCGCCATTACGACACCAGATTCGAAGTAGGGATCGGAGAAATCAAATTTTAGTTTTCTTTCATCAGTTATACTCATTCCGGCAATAACGCCGTCTACTTGATTGGACTCTAGAGCTTGTACAGCTGCATTAAATCCAAGTGGCTTAATTTCTACTTCAAACCCTTGGTTTTCAGCTATAGCATTGAGTAAATCGATATCTATACCGACAAATTCGCCATTCGTTTCCTGGAATTCAAATGGAGCAAATGTAATATCTGTTGCAATCTCATATTTTTTTCCTTCTGCTTTCGTGTTTAAAGCCGGGAATATAAATGAAGCAATCATGACAATAGCCATTGCTATTAGAAATGTGAATTTTGAAAATTTCTTCATTGTGAACCTCCTTCATATAAGTAACGTTTAAAAACCCTCTATGTCCAATGGGGGCGGCTTAAAAGGGATGTTTTAATCTTATAACAGAATGTATGTATCTCTATGAGTATATATAAAGATACGGTTTTTTGGCAATCAATACTTACCAAATAATATTAGATTACTATAAGATTTCCAATTATTTGTTGTGAAGAAAAAGATGTAAAAAAGTGTGGAGAAAACAAAAAAAGAGCAGGATTATACTTACTTTAATCTAATAAAATATATAGAGATTTGTAAATGGAAAGTACTTCCTAACATTATGTGAAAATAATCTGACTCACATATTTATACTAAGTATGTATGGAAAACAGCTGAAAATGCTTTAACCATGTAAGTGTATTTTAAGCAAAATTTTAGCTCTGAATAATGAATTCTAAAGTATAAAAAATTCCTGTTTCCATTTGCGCTCTAATTCTTTTGAAACTACATCCAGTATGGGTATTGATCTGTAGAATTTAACCCCAAAGCCCTCCTCTTAATGAATGTAAACACTACCTATTATGAGTATTTATGACTAATTTTATTTACCCTATTCAACACGATTCTAACTATATATTTAACAATAATTTAAATAATGGGTAATAAAATTAGTCCAGTTGTTAAAAAATAGATCAATCCTCGAGTGAGGATGATCTATTTTCGCCAAGGATATATTATTGTAAATTTTTAATTGTAATACTATTTACAGGTAAAAAGTTCTCCCCTGTATCCAGGTACGTTACAGATACCTGATCATTTTCCTGCAGATAAATGATCAGAGGGTCCTTTTCAGAAGACATATTGTAGCTTTGACCATTATCCAGAAGGAACGAAACAACGGTATATTCACCTGATTTTTCTTTATAAGCTCTTATAACTTTCCCTTCAATTTTCTTCTCAACACTTGTAGAGGTGCCGTTAACCGTTCCGCCGCCTTTTTGAAGAGCAGTTTTGTATAGCTTTAAGGCTTCATTTGGTGTTGACCCGTATGCTGTTATTTCAGGATTGGCAGCAGATACGATGAAATAATTTTGTAGGAATCCATTTGAATCCAGTACTCCTGTTAACCAACTGGCTTCACCGTAAAAATTATAGATGATGGGCATTTTTCCTTCCCATTTCTTTTCTATAAATTTCTTCTCGATAATTTGCAGGGCGCCCTGTGAATCCATGTAGGATTCCTCCATATTACCTGTATAATAGACAGCTTTACCCGTCCTGGAATTTGTGAGCGCATAGCCGAGCATAGAATCGACGCCCTCTTTAGGACTCGTGAAATCAGTGAAATAATACATATCTCCATTTTCATCAAAGATCGGACTTACATTCGCCTCGGTACCCTCATCAGAAGGCAGTTTAACATCTGATTTTCCAAACAGGCTATTCCAATATCCATGAATATAATTTCCAAAGTAGCTGTTTTGTGTACTGACGACCTCTGGTGCAACCGAACCATCAATAAATTCAGGCGCTTCAGAAAGGGTATAAGAGTTGGACTTCCCAGTTTTGGCATCCATCACTACAACACCTTTTACCTGGAAGCCATTTCTGGCAGAGACAAAATCACCATAAGAACGAATATAAAATGGTGTGCCATTATCATCTACTTCAAGCTGTGAATCCCCATAGAATATGTAGGATGGGTACTGTAGACGAATACGGCGCTCTGTTTCTTTATTGAAGAATGCAGAAGGAGTGTAGATCATTTCTGCCTCAATAAATTTAGGGTTGGCTGATGAATCTGTGGCACTTAATATAAAGTATCCAGGAGTTTCTTTCCCTTTCAGCCATTTGAAGAATCCTGAAAATTCGACTGGAGCAATATAAACATACTCACCATTTACTTTTTGGATTTGCAAATTTCCTAATTCGTAGTAGCTCGTATTTGGTACCTGGCCAAATGCTTTTTTCATTTTATTGCGGGCGTATTGAGGAGGCACGCTGGCCGGCTTTTTATTTTCATCAAATGTTTGTATTTCTTCTTTGACGTCCATTTTGGCTATTGTATACTTTTCATCAGCATTAAACAGAAATGCTGTTAAAAAATAGAGGCCGACAAGCAAACTACCTGCAAATAAAATACCTTTAATAGTTCTCTCCATACCCGTAGCAATCATTGAACCCAATAGAGTTAGTATGATGACGTAAATCCAAAGAGAGGAGATAGTTTGATCCAAAAGGGTGAAGTAATAAAATAAAAATGCTCCAATTGTGATTAATGCAGCTAAACTGACAAAAACAAGTAGCCTAGTTTTCCCCTTCATGTGGATACGTAATTTTTCATTATTTTTGAATGGCACAAGAATAAGTGCCGATATAACCCCAATGATAATGGAATAGATGAAGATATTTCCCATAAAGTACCCCTCCTTATTTTTTTCATAATTTCCCTTAATATCCTATACGAATAACTGACCACAATGATTCATGAATTGGAAATATTCATGAATTTTAGTTGCTGTAACTTGATTTAGGGTATTCTTTATTATAAATCAAAAATATTTTAAATATTATAAATTATTATTGACATTGCTAAACAAGATAGGATATAGTTGGAAACATCAAATTTAATTGAATAGCAAGCGATTCTTATCGAGAGAAGTGGAGGGATTTGGCCCTATGATACTTCGGCAGCGGATTTTTACTATGGTAAAAATACTGTGCTAATTCCAACAAACATCTGTTTGAGAGATAAGAGGAAGCTTTAAGCGAACATATTTCTACTTGTCTTTTTATGTATATGTTCATACAAAGCCTCTTCTGTCTAATGACAGAAGGGGCTTTTTGCATTTCGAATTTTTTAGGCCTGGAGGAGAGAACATGATTGAGTTTCGAAACATAAAAAAGTCATATCAAGCAAATGGTCAAAGCGTAGATGCTCTGAGAGGCATTCATTTAACGGTTGAAAAAGGGGATATTTTTGGAGTGGTAGGATACAGCGGGGCCGGGAAAAGTACACTTTTGCGTTTAGTTAATATGCTTGAACGGCCTACTGAGGGGGAGGTCCTTGTGAATGGTAAATCGTTTGCCAGTCTCAAAGCAAAGGAATTAAGGGCAGAGAAAAAGAAAATCGGGATGATCTTTCAACATTTCAATTTACTTCAATCTAAGACGGTATTTGATAATGTAGCGATTCCATTGATACTATCCGGCGTTCGTAAAGAAACGATTCAAAATAGAGTTCGAGAATTACTGGAGTTCGTGGGGTTATCAGCTAAGGGTCGAAGTTACCCGGATGAATTGTCAGGGGGACAGAAGCAGAGGGTTGGAATTGCGAGAGCTCTGGCCACGAATCCATCTATCCTGCTATGTGACGAAGCTACATCGGCATTGGATCCGCAGACGACAAGGGATGTTTTAGAGCTATTGAAAAAAATAAACCGAGAATACAATATAACAATTTTGCTTATTACACATGAAATCTCGGTGATTAAAGAGATATGCAATAAGGTCGCTGTCATGGAAAATGGGAGGGTTGTTGAGCAGGGTCCTGTTCTTGATATTTTTTCCAAGCCAACCACTGAGGTTGCCAAGCGGTTTGTTAGAACAGTCATTCACGACGAGATTCCGCAGAGCTTTTTGAAATCCTTAAAGGAGAATAAACCAGCAGTTTGGAAACTTAATTTTTTGGGATCTTCGTCTGGCAAGCATCTACTTTCAACAGTGGCGAAAAGTTTTGATGTCCATTTAAGTGTTCTTTCTGCCAATATTTCTGAAATACAGGAAACCCCTTTTGGGAATTTAATCGTTGAGGTCATCGGTGAAACAGAAGAAATAAAGAAGGCGATCCAATACATAGAGAGTGAGGATGTGCTCTTGCAGGAGGTTAAGCTATCATGAATGAACAGTTTTTAGGAATGGAAATTACACTTGAACAGTTACTGATTGGATTCAGTGACACACTCTATATGGTTTTCTTCTCCTTACTATTCGCGGCCGTGATTGGATTGCCTTTAGGGATTTTACTCGTCATAACGAGAAAGGGTCACATTCTGGAGAATAAGTGGGTGTTTAATATATTGAACCCAATCATTAATATTTTACGCTCGGTTCCCTTCATTATTTTATTGGTGGCTTTGATTCCATTTACACGATTGGTTGTTGGTTCGGCGATTGGAACGAATGCCGCCATTGTACCGCTTGTATTTTATGCAGGTCCTTATATTGCCAGATTGGTTGAAAATTCATTATTGGAAGTTGATAAGGGAATTATTGAAGCAGCTCAGTCAATGGGCGCGACTGAATGGCAGATTATTTTTCGGTTTTTAATACCCGAGGGGCTTAGCTCTCTTGTTTTAACCTTTACAACAGCGACTATTGGACTGGTTGGAGCCTCAGCAATGGCAGGGGCTGTTGGTGCTGGAGGGGTTGGAGATCTCGCCCTCACCTATGGTTATCAGAGATTCGACACTAACACCATGATTGTAACTGTTGCAGCACTGGTGATCATTGTGCAGCTTTTACAATCCATAGGCAATATGCTCGCTAGAAAAATAAGAAGACGATGATAAAGAAGGGGATGGACAAAATGAAAAAACTATTTCTTACTATTTTAATAATTGCATGTACTGTCGTAACAGCAGCATGTGGGAGCGATTCAAAAGGCAGTGCAAAAGAGGGCAGCTCCACCATTAAGGTTGGAGTGAGCAGCGGGGACACAAGAATATGGGATTATATTGCTGATCTTGCTAAGGAGAAGGGGCTCAATATAGAGCTTGTAAAGTTCAGTGATTATATTTTGCCGAATACAGCTCTAAATGATGGCGAAGTGGACGCTAATGCATTCCAAACAATCTCTTATTTTGAAGAACAAGTGGAGGAGAGAAAGTTAGATCTTGAGCCACTCAGCTCTACTGTTATTGCGCCAATGGGGATCTATTCAAATAAGCATAAGGAGTTAAAGGAATTGCCTGATGGGGCTAAAATTGCTGTTCCTAATGAAGGTACAAACCTTGGCCGGGCGCTGCTTCTTTTGCAGGAGGCTGGCTTTATTACACTGACAGATAATTTTGATGGAATAGGTTCTTTGGAAAAAATTAAATCCAATCCAAAAAATATTAAACTCGAACTGGTGGCTGCCGGGAATACACCGCGTTTTCTTGAAGATGTAGATGCATCGATTATTAACAATAACTTTGCGGTTGAAGCAGGATTGACATTAAAGGATGCCTTGTTCCATGAAAGTGCAACGGCCAAACCATATATTAATATTATCGCTGTAAAAAAGGGGGATAAAGACCGCGCAGAGCTAAAAAAACTGGCAGATATTTATCATTCCGAGGAAGTGGAGGATTTTATCCTTAAAACATTTAAAGGGAATACCATTCCGGCTTTTGTTTCAATAGAAGAATTGGTTAATTATCAGGATGCCTGGACCAGCCCGGCAGTCGATCAATGAATTACTTCGGATACTAACATAGGTATAAGATTATTAGAGAGATTGGAGGCAGAGCAATGATTAAAAACGAAGGTCGCATTTTTCATAAAGATATTATCAATGAATATATAGATCAGCAGAAAAACAAATATATAAATATAAGCCACCAAATTCATGAAAATCCAGAAATAGGGAATGAGGAATTCTTTGCATCTGAAACACTGACCAAGGTATTAATTGATGCGGGCTTTGAGGTAACACAGGATATTGCTGGCCATGAAACTGGATTTATAGCGAGGAAGTCATCCTCAAAGCCGGGACCTACGATAGCTTTTCTTGCCGAGTATGATGCGCTTCCTGGTCTTGGCCATGCGTGCGGCCATAATATCATTGGTATCACCAGTGTAGCAGCTGGAATTTCGCTTGGTTTAGTACTCGAGGAAATAGGGGGAACGGTACTTGTTTACGGTACCCCGGCAGAAGAAGGGGGACAAAATGGAAGTGCGAAGGGCAGTTATGTAAAGCATCAACTGTTTGACGGTGTGGATGCAGCTATTATCATTCATCCTTCTGGTCAAACGAGAACAACTCAGCCTTTCTTGGCTGTTAATCCCCTTGATTTTCATTTTTATGGGAAACCGGCGCATGCTGCTGCAGCAGCAGAGGAAGGGATTAATGCACTTGATGCGGTCATCCAATTATTTAATGGGATTGGCGCATTGAGACAGCAGCTGCCGACAGATATAAGGGTTCATGGCATTATTCCAAATGGAGGAGATGCGCCTAATATCATTCCTGATTATGCCTCTGCAAGATTCTATATTAGAGCGTCAACCTGGAAAAGTTGTGAGGAAATATCGGAAAGGATTAGTCAGATTGCTAAAGGTGCGGCGTTGGCAACCGGAGCTAATGTGAAAATAGAAAGATTTCAAAATGAAGTTCATGATTTCGTTCTGAACACGGCTCTTGATGAGGTACTACGAGAAGAACTGGCAGCTCTAGGTGAGGATGTTGTGCAAGGTACGCGGAATGCATCCGGTTCAACAGATGCAGGAAATGTAAGCCATGTTGTTCCGACAGCTCATCCTTATATCAAAATTGGCCCGAATGATTTAATAGCCCACACAGAAGAGTTTAGAGAATGTGCTATATCAGAGTTGGGAGACCAAGCTGTCATTACTGGTGCAAAAGCCTTGGCTAATACAGGTTATCGCCTTCTGACAGATCAGTTTTTACTGCAAAAGATTAAGGATGAATTCCTTAAAGCTAAAACAGGTGATTTCTAAAACAAGCCTAAAAATCGACTCACGACAATATAAATTGTGAGTATCCACTACCCTGTTCTTCTTTTGATATTTTTAATTCATAAAGAAATTAAATACCACATAATCCTAAATAAGGTAAAATTAGCATATGTATGTTTCTGATTACCAATCGGATGAAACAGGGGAGTGGATCATGGATGGCCATACTCATTACAGGTGGTGCCGGTTATATAGGCAGCCATGCGGCAGTTGAATTCTTAAAAGCGGGTTATGATATTGTAGTGCTGGATAATTTCTTCAATAGTCATGTGGAAGCAATTGAAAGAGTGAAAGAGTTAGCTGGTAAGAACTTTCCATTCTATAATATAGATTTAGTAGATAAGGAAGCTGTTGACCAATTGTTTGCAAAATATGATATTGATTCAGTTATCCATTTTGCCGGTTTAAAAGCAGTAGGTGAGTCTATTTCGATGCCTCTGAAATATTATGAAAATAATGTGACGGGTACCATCAGACTATGCGAAGTTATGGCGAAGCATCAGGTAAAGAGGCTGGTATTCAGCTCTTCTGCCACTGTATATGGTATGCCGGATCGGGTACCGATTGATGAGTCCTTTTCATTATCAGCAACCAATCCATATGGCCGTTCAAAATTAATGATAGAGGAAATCCTGTGTGATTTGCATGTTTCCGATCCAGCATGGAGTATCGCTTTGCTGAGGTACTTCAACCCTATAGGTGCTCATGAATCAGGAAGAATCGGTGAGAATCCAAATGGTATTCCCAATAATTTAATGCCGTATATCACACAGGTTGCCATTGGAAAAAGAGATAAATTATCCGTTTTTGGCAGCGATTATGAAACTCATGATGGTACCGGTGTCCGCGACTATATCCATGTAGTTGATTTAGTGAAGGGGCATTTGAAGGCATTGGAATATCTGCAGGGTAGATCCGGAGTAGAAGCATTTAACCTTGGGACAGGAAAAGGATACAGTGTCCTGGACCTGGTGGATGCGTTCGCAAGTGTTAGCGGAAGGAAAATCCCTTACGATTTAGTGGAACGAAGGCCCGGTGATGTGGCTGTTAGTTATGCTGATGTCGCAAAGGCCGCAAAGGTACTGGTCTGGAAAGCAGAAAAGAGTCTGACGGATATGTGCACAGATTCATGGAAATGGCAAAGGCAAAATCCGAATGGTTATGAACAGACAATTATAAATTCTTAGTGGAGAATTGGATGATGGAGTCGATGATAAAGCTCGATTCCGTTTTTATTACATATTTGGTAAACAGATAGCATCAAAGTTGCTATCAGCCATGTATTGAAATAACCTATTTAATAGAAGAGAGAGGGGGAAGCCACCTGAAAATCGCCTGTGTACAAATGGATATCGAGTATGGAAAGCCAATAGAAAATTTTAAGCATGTAACAGAGTCTATCACTGAGGCGGCTGAGAATGGTGCGGATTGTATTGTGCTGCCTGAAATGTGGAATACAGGCTATGCACTGCAACAGCTGGGGGAACTTGCTGATTTTGAAGGAAAGGAAACGATTAAGCTGCTTTCCTCACTGGCCTTAAAGTACAATGTTAATATTGTTGGCGGCTCTGTATCTGTGAAAACCTTCAAAGGGTATTTTAATAGAATGTATGTATTCAACCGCTTTGGAGAGGTCATATCTGAGTATGATAAAGTTCATCTCTTTAACGTAATGGATGAACATCAATATCTTATAGCGGGACAAAAAGAGAATTTATTTAAGATGGATGGAAACTTGAGCGGGGGCTTGATTTGCTACGATATCCGCTTTCCCGAATGGGTAAGAAAACATGCTTTGGCGGGAGCAAAGATTATATTCGTAGTGGCAGAATGGCCGGAAGCAAGAGTAGATCATTGGGTAACGCTCTTGAAGGCAAGAGCCATAGAAAACCAGCTTTTCATTATAGCTGTCAACCGAGTCGGAAATGATCCTAATAATACATTCGGTGGGATTTCCATGGTCATCAATCCATGGGGCGAAACAATTGCAATTGGTTCTACAGTAGAGTCTATCCTTTATGCGGATTTAAACATACAGGAAGTCGATCAGGTACGAACGCGCATCTCCGTTTTTGAGGACCGAAGAGAGGATTTATATAATAGAGGAAAGTAAGGATCAAACATACAATAAAAAGGAGGCTTCTTAAAAAGAGCCCCCTTTGTTTATTATTTAGTTAAGGAATCTAGCACTAAATCGATTGTTTTATCATTGGCCGTTTTAGCATTGGTTGTCCAGTTGCTGGAATCTTCAAATGTATAAACATTTCCTTTTTGGACAGCCGGAATGGACTTATAAATAGAGCTGTTTTCCAATGTTTCCATTCCTGGTTCTCCGCTAGCTGCAGCAATAAAGAGGTGGTCTGCATCCAAATCTGCTAGTGCCTCAAGTGAAGTACCCTGCCATGTTGCCTGTGCTTCACCAAGGTTACTAATATAAGTTGGCATCTTAATTCCTAAATCATTATAGAGTACATTTGAAGCGTAACGATCACCCTCGAAAACAAAGTACTGACCACCTGTTACCCAAATCAGGGCGGCAGACTCATCTCCGATTTTTTCTTTAACTGCTGTTTTAGCTTCCGCAGCCTTATCCTCATAGTCTTGAATTGCTTCTTTTGCCTGATCTTCTTTACCGAACAACTCGCCCATTTTTGTCAGTAAAGTTCTCCAGTCAGCCGCATCTTCTTCCTTAAATACATAGGTTGGAGCTACTTTTTTATATTCCTCATACTGGCCTTCCTGAATAGCAGCTTCAGATTCGAACATAATTAAGTCTGGTTCCGCTTCGATTACATCTTCAATCGGCATATCCCATGAAATCAAAGGAACATCCTTAAGTTCATCCTGTAAATAATTATGAACAGTTGTACCAATTGACCATTGAGCAGCAGGTTTAATGCCCAAAGTGACTAAATAATCCTCTAAATTTGGTGCCAGTATTTTTTTAGGATCCTTTGGGAAGCTCATTTCACCGATTGCATCTGTAACCTTCTTGTCAGACTGCTTCTTGTTAGAAGTATCATTGTCATTTGAGCCACAGGCCGCAAGCAATAATACTGCACACAGCATTAATACCAGAAGACGTGTGTATTTATTATTTATTACCATTGCTATATCCTCCTTTAGTATGTAAAATAAATTCGTTACTATTAATGATAATCATTCTCATTTGAAGGGTCAAAGGAAATTCATACCTATTCATTTTAAGGTAACACTAGAAATGTGGATTCCTTTGGACTACATATTATAATTTTGAAGGACTGAACGTACGTGCAGAAGAACGAGGATAGGAATATTCCATCTCGCAGGGAACGGATTCGAATAGTCCTCCCGCTATCTCTTTTATTACTACTAGTTATTTTTATTGCTTCATTAATAATTGGAACAAAAATGTTAGACCTTTCAACAGTATGGGAGGCTTTGTTTCATAGAAATCCTGATAATGTGACACATCAGATTATTTGGGAAATCAGATTGCCTAGGGCACTGATGGCAAGTTTTGTTGGTGCATACTTAGCTATTTCTGGTGCTGTTATGCAGGCATTGACTAGAAATCCACTTGCTGAACCATCTCTTTTGGGAGTATCCAATGGGGCTGCATTTGCCTTAGTTTTATCATTAACGGTTTTCTCTGGATTATCCATAATGGGTTCTATTATTGCCTCCATGATTGGAGCAGGATTGGCGGTCTTATTGGTATTTTCTTTATCTGCCTTATCCAGAGGAGGGGCAACACCGGTTAAATTGGCTTTGGCGGGTATGGCAACCGGGATGTTTTTAAGCTCTTTGACAACCAGCATGGCTTTATATTTTGATGTCACGAAAAATATTAGCTTCTGGTATGCAGGTGACTTGGCGAATAGTCATTGGGTTGAGGTGAAAATAATAGCAGTAGTTGGCTTAATAGGATTACCTATTTTACTTAGTATTGCACATTCGCTTACGTTATTATCGCTTGGTACGGATGTAACGAAGGGGCTTGGGGTTAATATCAAGCTAGTCCGAGATTTAGGAATTATCGTTATTTTATTACTGACTGGCAGCTCGGTTGCGGTCTCTGGGACGATTGGATTTATTGGTCTTGTTATTCCGCATATAACCAGGATGCTGATTGGAACTGATTATAGAAGGTTATTGCCTCTCGCAGCTGTTCTTGGAAGTGCCTTGTTATTGTTGGCCGATGTCGCTTCAAGAGTGATTAATCCTCCATATGAAACTCCTGTTGGTGTTATGACGGCACTTATTGGAGTTCCTTTCTTCCTGTACCTTGTTCGCAGTGAAGGGAGGCAATTGTTTTGAAGAAGATCGCTACTTTGCCAAAAGTATGGATTGCTCTGTTCATACTAATTGTTGTGGTCAGTTTAATCAGCCTGAATGTAGGAAAAGTCAGTATTTCACCAGCAGAGGTGTGGCAAACGTTATTAGGAAACGGTACAGCTAAGCAGGAGCTTGTTTTATTTGAGATCCGGTTGCCGGCTATCTTACTGGCTATTTTGGTAGGAGCAGGAATGGCTATATCGGGAGCGGTATTGCAAACAGTTACTCAGAATGAATTAGCGGAGCCCGGGATTTTAGGAATTAATGCCGGAGCTGGTCTTGCTGTATTAATTTATATCACTGTATTTCAATCTACGCTTGGCAGACAGAGCCAGATAGGCACATTTATGATGCCTTTATTTGCATTTGCCGGAGCCATGCTTACGGCCGTATTGATATTAGCATTATCTTGGAAGAAAGGGCTGCACACGATTCGCCTTCTTTTAGTTGGAATCGGCATTAATGCTGGATTTGCAGCTGTCTTAACCGCCATGCAGCTCAGATTGAATCCGCATGATTTCATGAAAGCGATGGTCTGGTTATCCGGAGATCTTTGGGCTACTCAGTGGAAATATGTGTGGGCCTTGCTGCCGTGGTTTTTAATCTTAATCCCATTTATTTTATATAAATCACACACACTAAATATATTGAATCTTGGGAGTCTTGTATCGACAGGACTGGGGATTCGTACAGAAAAAGAGCGCTTAGTTTTAATTGGAGCGGCCGTTGCATTGGCTGGGTTAGGGGTGACAGTTGGTGGGGGGATCGCTTTTCTTGGACTAATAGCACCCCATATTGCAAGGAAGCTTGTTGGCCCTAAACATGGGGCATTTTTACCAGCCTCAGCTATGATTGGAGCCTTTATTTTACTGTTGGCAGATATGCTGGGTAAAAATATGTTCCGTGTTGATATTCCTTCAGGGATGATTGTTTCTATTATCAGTGCTCCATATTTTATTTATCTTTTAATGAAATCAAAGTAGGGGGAGGGGTAAACCTTTTGGATTTGTCAGCTCGGAATTTAAAAATAGGCTACGACGGGAATGTAATTGTTCCTTCACTGAATTTAGATATAAAAAAAGGAGCGATTACAGCCATTATTGGTCCAAATGGCTGTGGGAAATCGACCATTTTGAAGACAATGGCAAGATTACATCCTGCTATGTATGGATCAGTTATTTTAGATGGAAAAGATATTAAGAATACACCTACAAAGGAAATTGCCAGAAAAATGGCCATCCTGCCCCAGTCACCGGAGGCTCCTAACGGTCTATCTGTAGCCGACTTGGTCTCTTATGGAAGAACTCCATATCAGGGCGGTTTCTCACGCTTAACTGAACATGACAGAGAAATGGTCGATTGGTCGATTCGTGTTACCGGATTAAGCGATTTTAAAGATCATGCAGTGGACTCCTTATCTGGCGGGCAACGTCAGCGTGCGTGGATTGCAATGGCAATTGCCCAGGAGACGGGGTTATTGTTACTGGATGAGCCAACCACGTATTTGGATATGGCACATCAGTTGGAGGTTCTTGAGCTTTTAAAAAAACTGAATCACGAGGATGGCCGAACCATTGTGATGGTAATCCATGATTTGAATCATGCTAGCCGGTTTGCAGATGAATTGGTTGCCATTAAAAAGGGGCAGTTAATTTTACAGGGGAGTTCTAATGAAGTTATGAGTGCGGAAGTATTAAAAGAAGTGTTTCAGATTGATGCTTCTATTGTAGAGGATCCCAGAACCGGTAAACCGGCAATCATATCGTATGATTTAGTGAAATGATGAAAAATATGAGGGGCTATGAGTGATGAAACACTGCAGTAAACAGTGTTTCATCACTCATAAGCCCCCTGTTTATATAAATTCTGGATGCTACTCTAGCTTAAGCTTTTTATTCTTCTGGGTCAGGCTTGGTCCACACAGAAACACTGCCACCATTTACATGGAATGTTGCCCAGCCTTCCTCGTCAATCTCAATCTTATCTGGTCGGTTGCCTGTACAATCAGTCCATAATTCCCCGGCTCGTTCAGCTCCTACATACATTCTTTTTTCGCCCTCGTCACCGTTTGAAATAACAACAGCGCAGCCAGAGTTCTCCTTTTCTTCCGTTCCTAATCTTACCCAACCAATAGTATTTGGATGGTCAAAGTAATCGACCTGTTCTCCATAGGCTTTATGGACCCTGGCATAAAGAAGCGGATCAATCAGTTTGTTTTTCCGCCCAACTGGGTTTTCGCCGCCAACGCCATAATAATCCCCGTAAAAAACACACGGGTAACCGTCATGGCGAAGTAAGATGAGTGCATAAGCAGACGGTTTAAACCAATCTTCGATCCATGATTCCAGAGATTCTTCCGGCTGTGAGTCATGGTTGTCTACAAAGGTAACGGCATTTAATGGATTAGATTCTACTAGAGTATTATGAAAAATGGTTGTAAGGTCAAAACCTCGTCCCATTTGAGAAGCTTGATGTAATTTATAGTGGAGAGGCACATCAAATAAATCAAGTGTATGATCAACTTTTTCTAAATACTCCTGGCATGCCTGTAAATCGGGATTCCAGTATTCTCCTACCATATAAAAGTCATCACCGTGAGCTTCTCTCATTTCAATGGCAAATTCCTTAATAAAGGTATAATCAATATGCTTAACGGCATCTAAGCGATATCCCTCACATTTAATTGTTTCAGCGAGCCATCTTCCCCAATTTTTCATTTCATTTCGTACATCTGGATGGCGATAATCAATATTGGCAAACATTAAATAGTCATAGTTTCCAAATTCTTTATCAACATGTTCATTCCAGCCTTTATGTTCACCGAGAATTTTAAATACACCTGTTCGAATGGTTCCTTCATCATAATCAGTTCCATTGAAATGCTCCATATTCCATTTGAAATCAGAATATGTATTGCCGCGTCCAGGAAACGTGAACTTCGTCCAGCCATCAATATCAAATGGTTCCGAAATCTCTTGTGTACGATCGTTCTGATCAACTTCTACAACTTTAAATCTCTCTGTTTCATCTGCACCTGCTTTATGGTTCATAACGATGTCTGCATACACACAAATATCATTCTCTTTGCATGCTTCAATTGCTTCTATCAACTCATCCTTCGTACCATATTTCGTGCGTACAGAGCCGTTTTGATCAAATTCCCCTAAATCATATAAATCATATATACCATAACCTGTATCTTCAGGTGTTTGTCCTTTCGTTGGGGGTGGGATCCAAACAGAATCTATTCCGCAGTTTTTTAATACTGGCGCTAATTCCTTCAACCGTTTCCAATGAGTACCATCAGGTAAAATATGCCACTCAAAAAATTGCATCATTGTATGATTATGCCCCATTTGTACCACCTCGCATTTCTCTATTAGCAGCTTCAGCTAATAAAACAATATTTACCTATTTACCCACAAGGCATACCTTTAGAAACATGAAATGAAAATATAATTAAAAATTGTATTTGTTTTGAGAAGTGCATCTCTTAAGATGGAATAAAAAAATAGACAAAATGTATAAAGAATTAACATTCACATGGTGAAATATAGTAAGTTAGTGAATAAAATTATAATGCTGGTAAATCAGCGATTATAACGATATGGTAAGGAAGCGCTTCATCTTGCCTTTTTACCGAAATAACTAATTTATTCGTATAAAAATATATCAACAGGTAGGATGGAATATTTGTGATAAAATGTAAGAAATGTAAGCAGAAAAATATATATCTGTGACAGATCAGGATGGTGAGGGAATGGAAACAATCGCTGAAAAGCATGTAAATCTGTATAAAGAGAGTCAGCGAGATAAAGGGCGCTTGCTAATTAGCTGTCCGGATAAAAAAGGAATTGTGGCAGCTGTATCTGATGTCTTGTTTAAACAAGGCGCTAACATCCTGGAATCAAATCAATATTCAACAGACAGTAATGGCGGTACATTTTTTATGAGGATTGAATTCGAATGTCCTGATCTGGCTAAAAACGAGAAGAAACTAAAAGAAGAATTTCTTTCAATAGCGAATAAGTTTAAGATGAAGTGGGATATAGTTTTTAACTATCACATAAAGAAAACGGCCATATTTGTTTCAAAGGAGCTTCATTGTTTAAGAGAGCTGCTATGGGAGTGGCAATCAGGGGATTTATTGACAGAGATTCCAATCGTAATCAGTAACCATCTGGCTGCTAAAGAGCTGGTAGAATCGCTGCACATCCCTTATTACTACATACCTGTGTCAAAGGAAACAAAGGATGATGCGGAGAAAAAGCAGAAGGAACTACTCGATAAACATCAAATCGATTTGATCGTGTTAGCGCGCTATATGCAAATTCTTTCGCCAAGCTTTGTTGAAATGTATAAGAATAAAATCATTAATATTCATCACTCCTTTCTGCCGGCGTTTATGGGAGCACGGCCGTATGAAAGAGCGTTTGCTCGTGGGGTTAAATTGATTGGAGCAACCAGTCATTATGTAACGGATGATTTGGATGAAGGACCCATCATTGAACAGGATATTATGCGGGTTAATCATCAGGATAATGTCCAGCAATTGAAGAAAATAGGACAATCTATTGAAAGAAATGTGCTAGGCAAGGCTGTGAAATGGCACTTGCAGGATAGGATTATTGTTCAGGGGAATAAAACAATTGTTTTTTAGGCTAATCATATAAATGAGTGAAAATTAGTGGAAAACTAGGGGACCAAAATGGAAGCGGATAAAAAAAGTAAAGTGATAGAAGCAGCTAAACTTTATTATTTACTGGATTATACACAGAATGAAATTGCAAAAAAACTCGGTGTTTCAAGGCCTACAGTTTCACGTATGCTGCAAACGGCTAAAAGAGAAGGGATTGTCCAAATTAAAATAGATGATATGGAAGAAAATTTGGAGAATCTAGAGGTTAAACTTAAGGAAAAATATAAGTTGAAAAAGGTAGTAGTAACACCTGTACCGCAATATGAGGATCACATTATTAAAACTTCCATCGGATTAAAGGCTGCAGAATATCTTGATACAATCGTCAAGGATGAGGACATCATAGGAGTAACGTGGGGAACGACTATCTATCATGTAGCAGTGGAGTTGAAGAAAAAGGCAGTAAATAATGTGAAGATTGTGCAGCTTAAAGGTGGAATCAGCCATTCCGAGACGCATACGTATGTATCGGAAATTCTTTATTTATTCGGGAAGGCTTTCCATACTACACCATTTCATTTACCTTTACCGGCGATCGTCGATCAGGTAGTTGTTAAACAAGCAATGATGGCAGATAGACATATTAAAGGCATCATTGATACTGGAAAAGAGGCCAATATTGCATTATTCACGTGTGGGCCGGTTAAACCAGAGTCACTGCTCTTTAAACTTGGGTATTTTACGGAAGAAGACTTGGAGATGCTTTATTCCAAGGCTGTGGGTGATATTTGCTCACGCTTTTTTGACTCAAAAGGGAATATATGTAACAACTCATTGAACCAACGTACATTGGGAATCGAACTCGAGGAGCTGAAGGTAAAAGAATATTCAATATTGGTTGCCGGTGGCATCCAAAAGGTAGATTCTATTCATGCGGCTCTAAAGGGGCAATTCGCCAATGTATTAATCACCGATCAATATACGGCAAGGTTTATTTTGGATAAATAAATATATCAACTATATATGAATATGGTTCTAACCTCCTGTTTATCCTAATAGGGGGTTTTTGGTGTTAAAAATTGGATAAAGGGGTCAATAAGGATACGCCTACAAAATGTTTTACATTTGTTCATACTTTAATGTTACTTTTGTTCAATTAATATGGTATAGTTAGTTTTGTAAGTGCTACCAATATTTTCACTTACATGGTTATTCCAAGTAATGGTGGCTATTTTACGATAATTCAAAAATGAGGTGTAAAATCATGAGGATGGTTGACGTTATTGAAAAGAAACGTAACGGTCATGAGTTGAATAAAAGTGAAATCCAGTTTGTTATTGAAGGATTTACGAATGGAAGTATACCCGATTATCAAATGTCAGCATTTGCTATGGCGATTTATTTTCAAGGTATGACTCAAGAAGAAAGAGTTAACCTAACTGAGCTAATGGTTGAATCAGGAGATCAAATTGATCTTTCACAAATAAATGGCGTAAAAGTAGACAAGCATAGCACTGGTGGTGTTGGTGACACAACTACACTTGTGTTGGCACCTTTAGTAGCGGCACTTGGAGTACCGGTTGCGAAAATGTCCGGACGTGGTCTGGGTCATACAGGCGGAACCATTGATAAGCTGGAAGCTGTTCCAGGATTTCATGTAGAAATTTCAAATGAGGATTTTATTAATCTTGTAAATAAAAATAAAATCGCTGTTATTGGACAAAGTGGTGACTTAACACCAGCTGACAAAAAGTTATACGCATTACGTGATGTAACAGCTACAGTAGATTCTATTCCTCTAATTGCAAGCTCCATCATGAGCAAGAAAATTGCAGCTGGAGCAGATGCTATTGTCCTGGATGTTAAAACAGGCGATGGCGCATTCATGAAAAACCTTGATGATGCAAAAGAATTGGCAAGAGCAATGGTTGATATCGGGAATGGAGTTGGCAGAAATACAAAAGCTATCATTTCAGACATGAGTCAACCACTTGGATTTGCAGTTGGTAATGCATTGGAAATCAAAGAAGCTATCGACACGTTAGTAGGTAAAGGTCCAGCTGATTTACATGAACTATGCTTAACATTGGGAAGCCATATGGTTATACTAGCTGGTAAAGCTGAGACAACTGAAGAGGCACGTGGCATGCTTGAGGAAGTTATGCATAATGGAAAAGCACTTGAAGTATTCAAAACATTCCTTGCTTCACAGGGCGGAGATGCATCTGTGATAGATGATCCATCCAAACTTCCAACGGCTAAATACCTTATTGAAGTCCCTGCAAAGTCTTCTGGATATGTTGCTGGTATTCAGGCGGAGGAAATTGGTGTTGCTGCCATGATGCTTGGAGCAGGCCGTGCTACGAAAGAATCTGTAATTGACTTGGCTGTTGGAATTGTTTTGAATAAAAAAGTTGGCGATGAAGTTGCGGAAGGCGAATCACTTGTAACTGTACATTCCAACTCAGAAGAAATCGCGAATGTATTGGAAAAAATCTATGGAGCATACAACATCAGTGCTGAAAAAGTACAAGCTCCAACATTAATTTATACAGAAATTCATTAATATAAGTTTTTGGAAGGCAGGAATTAAGACATGACTACAAAATTAACATCTTTAATCGACCATACGTTATTAAAAGCGGATGCTAGAGAAGAACAAGTAACGACAATTGTTGAAGAGGCAAAGGAATATAAATTTGCATCTGTATGTGTAAATCCAACATGGGTAAAAAAATGTGCAGAAATGCTAAAAGATACACCGGAAGTAAAAGTATGTACAGTAATTGGTTTCCCTCTTGGAGCGAATACACCTGAAGTAAAAGCGTTTGAAACGACTAATGCAATCGAAAATGGTGCAGACGAAGTCGATATGGTAATCAATATCGGTGCTATGAAGGATGGCCGTTATGACGAGGTTGAGGCTGATATTAAAGCTGTAGTTGATGCAGCAAAAGGTAAAGCATTAGTAAAAGTGATCATCGAAACATGCCTATTAACAAAAGAAGAAATTGAGAAAGCATGTCAGCTGGCTGTTTCTGCTGGTACAGATTTTGTTAAAACATCAACTGGATTTTCTACAGGCGGTGCAACAGTGGAAGACATCGCTCTAATGAGAAAAACAGTTGGAGCAGAAATTGGCGTTAAAGCTTCCGGCGGCGTTAGAAGTCTTGAGGATGCTAAAGCAATGACAGAAGCTGGTGCTACACGTATTGGTGCAAGCTCTGGGGTCTCTATTGCAAAAGGCGAAACAGCAAACTCAGACTATTAATTAAAGAAGAAGTATGTGGGAGGTTCCCTAATGGATAAAAACAGTTTAATTCACGAAGCAATCGAAGCACGTAAACAGGCATATACACCTTATTCTAAATTTAAGGTGGGAGCAGCTGTCTTAACTACAAGTGGACGTGTTTTCCGTGGATGTAATATCGAAAATGCATCATACGGCCTGACAAATTGTGCTGAACGCACAGCCATATTTAAAGCTGTTTCAGAAGGTGAACCAAAAGTAGAGGCAATTGCTATTGTTGCTGATACGGAAGGTCCGGTTTCACCATGTGGAGCTTGCCGACAAGTAATAGCTGAGTTTAGTGATAACAATACAAAAGTCTATCTATCCAACTTGAAGGGTGATTTGTTGGAAACTTCAATTGCAGAATTACTGCCAGGATTTTTTAAATCGACGGACATGGGGAAATAAAGTGAAACTAATGCCTCGGTGGGGTCCCACCGGCCAATAGTTGAACGGGATAATTTAAATCATTAACCAACAGCAGTGTTCGGCTCCAATCTCTAAACAGTAGTATTGGAGCCGGATTCTGTAAAGTGGAATGGGTTTTTTAGTTAAGGTGTACGTAAAACAATCTAAACATCTTAGTGGAGGAATTATGAGATATTTAATTTCAATCATCGGGTTACTTGCAGTGGTAGGATTGGCTTTGTTAGTGAGTTCAAACAGAAAACAAATCAAATATAAATATATTGGGTTAATGGTTGTTATTCAGATTGCATTAGCAGCTTTGTTATTAAATACTAAATTCGGCTTTGTTTTAATCCAGGGGATTGCCACTGTATTTGGATACTTACTGGAATTTGCAGAAGCAGGGATATCATTTGTATTTGGCGGAATGGCAAATGAAGGAGAAGCACCATTTTTCCTCACAGTTCTATTGCCAATTGTTTTTATATCCGTATTAATCGGAATATTACAGCACTTCAAAATACTTCCTTTTATTATGAAGGGAATTGGCCTTCTGTTAAGTAAAGTGAACGGAATGGGTAAACTTGAGTCATACAATGCAGTTGCCTCAGCTATGGTCGGACAATCAGAGGTATTCATAACGGTGAAAAAACAATTAGGGCAGTTACCGCCTCACCGTTTATATACTTTATGTGCATCGGCTATGTCTACAGTTTCAATGTCGATTGTCGGCGCATATATGACAATGATCGATCCAAAATATGTCGTAACCGCTTTAGTGGTCAATCTATTTGGTGGATTTATTATTGCTTCACTGATCAATCCTTATGAAGTCGATGATAAAGATGATATTCTCGTTGTAGCAGAAGAGGGCGAAAAACAAACCTTTTTCGAAATGATTGGCGAATATATCATGGATGGCTTTAAAGTCGCAGTTACCGTAGGTGCCATGCTAATTGGTTTCGTGGCATTAATGGCGTGTATAGATGCCTTGTTTGATATGACTATTGGTGTATCCTTCCAACAAATACTTGGATATATCTTTGCACCATTTGCCTTCATAATGGGTGTACCATGGTCTGAAGCAGTATCCGCAGGTGGAATTATGGCTACTAAACTAGTAACTAATGAGTTTGTTGCAATGATCAGCCTGACAGAAATAGCTAATACGTTTAGTGAACGTACTCTAGGAATTATCTCTGTATTCCTTGTTTCCTTTGCAAACTTCTCCTCAATCGGAATTATATCCGGTGCCGTGAAAGGTCTACATGAAAAGCAAGGAAATGTTGTAGCACGTTTTGGTTTAAAATTACTCTTTGGAGCTACGCTTGTAAGCGTATTATCCGGTATCATTGTAGGGTTGGTTCTCTAATCATATAAGTTAGAAAAAAGCAGGTTCGAGTGCGAATCTGCTTTTTTTTTGATAGGTTTAGAAATTTTGAAGTTTACAGTACTAAGAAATTATCCCCTTAACTGCTTTATACGTAAAGAAGTGAGACCAGATGTCTTGCTAATACTGGAAGCTATTGTGTATTGAGCAGCATAATAAGTTGACATGATTAAAAAATGCGAGTATGGAACATCAGATATAAACATATTCCATGATAATATAGTGTCAGAAATGACGAAGAGTAAGCTGCCGATTATCGCATACATATTCCCGGTCATGAAGGCTGCCCATGCCATAAAAGAAATAGCGCCAATATAGATAACAACAGGAATAATCAACCCATCATTTCCCGCATCTTGAAGAGCATTTATAAGTTTATTGCCGATGATTAGGTCAAATGTAAGGAGCGGGATAATGGATAAAAGGCGGATTTTAGAGAAATTCCATCTCTTTAGAAAGCCTGCAATATAAATGAGATGTCCAATCAGAAAGAAGCTTAGCCCAATTATAAACCAGTGAAGCAGTCCATCGCCGAGCATACAAAAAAACAGGCCGGTAAGGATGAGCCCTTTATTTTTGTGTCCTTCAGCAGGTTTTTGAAGATAGGCAAAGTAGATAATCAACCACATTGGTATTAGCTTGAATAGCATTTTGATTCCAAACGGCTCAGCTGGAATGAAAAAAATATAGATAATACTCATTGCTAAAATGAGAAGAGTAAGTAATTTAACCTTCATGTAATTCCCTCCTTCCTGTGAATGTAACATAAAGTATTTGATGGAGAAAGCGGAAAATCCTTCATTTTGCTTAGTATTAGTTTTGAGAGGAAGGCAGTTTTCGATATACTGTAAGTAGAAAAGATTAAAAGAGAGTATGTGAAATATAGATGAATTCAAGTAATAAGGAAATAATTTGTGAAGTAAAACCAAGAGATAGCAAAAAATTAAGAAATGGATTTCCGCTTATTTTAAAGGAGGCTATTGTGTCTCCTCAAAAACTGCAGGAGGAAGGTCAAATTCTTAAGCTTGTTGATGATTCAGGTCGTTTTGTTGCCAAAGGATATTTTGGAAAGCAGAACAAAGGATATGGCTGGGTATTAACAAGACAGGAAAATGAATCTATTAACCAAGCTTTCTTTGATGAAAAAATCCGAAAGGCTCTGGATAAGCGAGCGCACTATTTCGAACAGGAAGATACGACAGCTTTCCGTGTATTTAATAGTGAGGGTGACGGAATTGGCGGTCTCATTATCGATTTTTATGATGGTTACTTTGTCATTCAATGGTACAGCCAAGGGATTTACTCATTTAAAGAATATGTTTTAGAGTCTTTACGCAGATTAACAGATTTTAAAGGAATCTATGAAAAAAAACGCTTCGATACAAAAGGAAAATACATTGAAGATGATGATTTCGTTGAGGGACAAGAAGGTGAGTTTCCGATCATCGTAAAGGAAAATGGCGTAAACTTCGCAGTCAATCTAAATGATGGTGCTATGGTAGGTGTTTTCTTAGATCAGCGTGATGTACGCAAAACAATCCGGGACCAATATGCTAAAGGAAAAACAGTTGTAAATATGTTTTCTTATACGGGAGCGTTTTCTGTGTTTGCGTCATTAGGTGGAGCGAAAAAGACGACCAGTGTGGATCTTGCCAATAGAAGCCGGGCGAAAACGATCGAACAGTTCAGTGTAAATGGCATTGATTATGAAGCACAGGATATCATTGTAGAGGATGTATTTAAGTATTTTAAATATGCACGCAGAAAAGAGTTAAAGTTTGATATGGTTATTCTCGACCCGCCAAGCTTTGCCAAGTCGAAGAAATTTACCTTCAGTGCAGCTAAGGATTATACAAATCTACTGAAGGAATCAATCGCAATCACGGAAAAAGGTGGTCTGATTGTTGCTTCAACAAACTGCAGTCTGTTTGGAATGGATAAATTTAAATCCTTTATCGATAGTGCATGTAAGGAAATGCATCAGAAATATAAAATTGTTGAAGAATTTTCATTGCCTGATGATTTTAGAACAATCAATGAATACCCAGAAGGTAATTACTTAAAAGTAGTGTTTATCCAATTAGGAAGATAATAAAAATGGCCTCGTAATGAATATACGAGGCCTTCTTTTTAGAAAAATAAAGCTCCGAGAGCAAAGCCGGTAATAAGGCCAAGTCCAACTGGATAGCCCCAGCCTCCGCCCCATCCCCAATAGCCATAGCCGTACTGTCCGCCATGCGGCTTAATCCATACATGACTTCTAGTGACTCGTGTAATTGTCCCGGCATGAACACGATTATGACGGTCAGTTATGCGAACATTTCTACCAATATGTTTATTGCAAAGGTTGTAATAGTTCATTCACCTGATGCCCCTTTCAAATAATGTCTTCTTTGTATTGTATTGATAGATGGACAACTTGACTGTTTGTTTACCTATAATTCCAATAAAAATCCGATGCTAAGCCAAGAACCAAAAAAAAGAAGAGGCATACAATGTGTAAAACACTGACAGAGGTGGATGATGACCACATTTACGTATATGGATTTATTATCTAAGCTTGGAATTGGAGGAGCTCATCCGGGAGGGCTAAGGGCAACAGAAATTATGCTGAAGGGTGAGCCTATTAATCAAGACACCGTCATTCTTGATGCGGGCTGTGGTACGGGACAAACCAGTGCTTATTTGTATAATACGTATCATGCGAACATCATAGCGCTCGATGCCCATCCGCTCATGATTCAGAAAGCGAAAAACAGGTTTTTGCAATTGCAATTACCTATACAGACAGTAGAGGCTTCATTGGAAGCCATCCCAATGGATGAGGGATATGTTCATTATTGTCTGGCTGAATCCGTTCTATCCTTTGTTGATATAGTGCCAGTACTTAGAGAATTAAAAAGAGTATTAAAGCCTGATGGTGTTTTGTATGCCATAGAACTGACCATGCAAGGACCTCTTTCTGAAATAGAACAAAAACAGATTGGACAGTTTTATGGATTTCAACAGATGTGGAACGAGGATAGATGGAAAGATGCTATGAAAAAGGCTGGGTTTGCGGACGTACAAATTAGAAAGTTGCCCTCCTTTTATGATGATCATGAGCCTCTGACAGAATTTCAGCCATCAGAGGATATACCCGATGCTTTATTTGAATTACTGGAACAGCATGAAAGGTTTTTGCATCAATATCGTGAAGCAATGGGCTATCGGATAATTCGTGCACAAAAATAAGGTTCTAGCAGCCCCTGAGTTTATAAGCAGATTGTTTCATAGAATAAGCCCCTTCGTGTAAAGGAGCTTTTTCTATGACATGTGATTTTTAAGGATAAGAGTAATGGGACTTATAGCAATAGAAAAAACAGCAGATAAACTTCTTTCACATAGGAAGTTTGTCTGCTGTTTTTTTAATTCACTGAAATCATAAGAAGATATTACGCTTTAGCTGTTTTACTAAGTGAGTTTTGCAGCCAATTTTTACCCTCAACTAGACGAGCTACGAGCATCGCACATACTGTGTTTCCGGTTGAGTTCAATAAGGTTGCAGGAATATCAATAATTGTGCTGATTACAGCGATAATTGGCAGCACCTCTGGTGAGAAACCAAATACAGAAAGAATGAGCATTTCTCCTATCATACCGCCGCCAGGAATCGCCCCCATGACAGCTCCAACAAGGAAGGAAACAGCAAGAATACTTAAAATGCTTGATACGCTTGTCATATCTTTGCCGAAGAGGCTGAATAGGAAGACAATCTTCAAAACCCCTCCAAAGACAGATCCATCTTTATGTGTATTGGCACCAAGAGGAATGACTGTCTCAGCAATATCGTCTGGAACTCCGATTCTCTTAGTAGCTTCCAGGTTGATAGGTATACAAGCAGCGCTTGAGCATGTTGCTATAGCAGTTACGGATGGAGGAAGGGCATTCTTCCAAAATACATTGATACCATTTTTACCTGCTGCTATATAAGCATATAAAGTAAAGAAACCAAAGAAGTAGATGATACTTAAAATCATATACAGAGCAAATGAACGGGCATATCCTTCAAGAATTTGCGGCCCAAGCTCCCCAATAATTGTGGCAAAATAACAGCCTAATCCGATAGGGGCATAGTACATGATAATTTTGACAACCTTCATTAATACTTCAGTTGCTGAGCTCATCAATTGTGCAACAGGCCGACCTTTTTCCCCAGCCATAGCTGTAGCCAATCCAACTAATACGGAAAATACGATTAATTGTAATATATGATTTTTGGATAAGAGCTCTGAGAAATCACTTACTGTAAAAGTATTAACTAACTGGCCCAGGAAAGAAATTTCTTCTGTGTCAACCACTTCAGTGTTTGACATTAATTCCTTAATGGATGATACATCGGAATCGCCAATTGGATTCATAAAAGTTGTACCGATGAAGCCGAGTACAGCCGCAATAAGAGCGGTTGTGAAGAATACGATGACAATACTGCCCATGATTTTCCCGAGACGCTTCATTTCACTCATATTTGCAATAGCGGAGGTGATACTGAAAAATACAAGCGGAACGATAATCATGAATAATAGGTTCAGAAATAAATCTCCGAATGGTTTAATAACTGCTATATCGGGACCGATAAGATATCCCGCTACCCCACCAATCGCAATCGCCAGCAGTAAGATGATGGAACCTTTATAATTCAAAAAAACTTGTTTCACTATTTTCACTGCCTCTCAAATAATTAGTACTTTAAGCATACTTGACTATTTTACCACGTTCTATGAAAATATTGCTTAAAACATGGTAAAAAGTGCTCTTAAACAGGAGGAATATCATGCATGAATTCAATAGATGGCAATCAGAGAGAAGGGGAATCCTAAATCAGGAAATAAAAGTCTTTCACATTAAGGACCAAATTGTGAATGAATTCGAATATCATTATCATGATTTTAATAAAATCATCATCTTTATTAAAGGAAACGTCACTTACATGATAGAAGGAAAAGCTTATAAACTGAAGCCATGGGATTTGCTCATCATAGGGCATGGACAAATCCATAAGCCTATTATCGACCCAACAGAAGAATATGAGCGTTTTATCATTTGGTTCGACCCAGCTATGGTTTCCAAGCATAGCAGAGAAAATAGCAATTTGTTGATGTGTTTTAATTTGGCTGCCCGCCGTGAAATTAATCTAATGCGGATTTCGGATAAGCCGCTTGAAAAAATTAAAAGCATTGTTCAGGAATTAATAGAGACTGAACGGGAGGCTGCTTTTGGAGACGATATTTTAAAATCAGCTCTGTTAATGCAATTGCTGATTATTCTTAATCGTATTTTTATCCATGATGAAGCAACAACACATTCACAGGATATCCTTTTTGATAAAAATATAACAGACGTCCTAACGTATATTAATCAACATTTAAATGAGGATCTCTCGGTACCTGTATTAGCTTCTAAATGTTATTTAAGTAAGTATCATTTAATGAGAAAGTTTAAATCCTATACAGGGTACACGTTACATCAGTATATCCTGCAGAAGAGATTATATCTGGCAAAATCGATGCTCTCGAAGGGAGAATCGATGACACATATTTCCCAAAGTGCAGGTTTTAATGATTACTCAACCTTTGTAAGGGCCTTTAAAAAGGAATTTGGGCTGTCACCGAGGGAGTATTTAAAAGCAAACAATTATGATGAGTAACAATCATGATTCCAATTCAAAATCAACATGACAAAGGACCGTGTATGACCACGGTCCTTCAGTGTTTATAGCCTTAGATTTTAAAGGAACTCTTCAGAGATACAATTAAGTTGAAGATTAAATGTTCAGCTGTTGTATCTTTAGGATCAACATTAAAGTACCCATGACGGAAGAATTGGAATTTCTCATTTGGTTGAACATCCTTCATATTTGGTTCAACAAAGCCGTTTTCTATAATTAAAGAGTTAGGGTTTACATGATCAAGGAAGCTTCCGTCTTCCTCTGCTTCTTCATCAAGAATAAGCGGCTCATATAAGCGGAATTCAGCTGGAATAGCTTGTGTAGCTTCAACCCAGTGAATAGTTCCCTTTACTTTACGTCCAGTGAAACCAGTTCCACTCTTTGTTTCAGGGTCATAGGTACAACGAAGCTCGATCACATTGCCTTCCTCATCTTTAATAACTTCTTCACATTTGATGAAGTAAGCATGCTTCAGACGCACTTCATTTCCAGGGAATAGTCGGAAATATTTTTTTGGAGGATTTTCCATGAAATCCTCTTGCTCAATATAGATTTCTCTTGAGAAAGGAATTTGGCGAGTTCCCATCTCAGGATTTTCTGGATTGATTTCTGCATCAAGCATTTCAACTTGTCCTTCCGGATAGTTGGTGATAACCACCTTTAATGGTTTTAAGATTCCCATCGTTCTTGGTGCTTTTAATTTCAAATCTTCTCTTACGAAGTGCTCGAGCATTTTCTCATCCACTATTCCGCTTGTTTTAGCGACACCAATTTCTCGGCAGAAATTACGAATTGCTTCTGGAGTATAGCCTCTTCTTCGCAGACCGGAAATAGTAGGCATTCTTGGGTCGTCCCAACCATCTACAAAGCCTTCCTCAACCAATTGTTTTAGCTTACGTTTACTCATAACTGTATTTGTTAAATTTAAACGTCCAAACTCATACTGCCTTGGTGTGCTTTCCATCTCACATTCTTTAATAACCCAGTCGTAAAGAGGACGCTGGTCTTCAAATTCCAACGTACAAATGGAGTGAGTGACGCCCTCAATAGCATCCTCAATTGGATGGGCGAAAGCATACATAGGATAGATACACCATTTATCACCAGTGTTATGGTGAGTTGCATGAGCGATTCGGTAAATAACCGGGTCACGCAAATTAATGTTTGGTGAACTCATATCAATTTTGGCACGAAGTACCTTTTCACCATTGGCAAATTCGCCATCGCGCATACGTTTAAATAGCTCCAAATTCTCTTCTACAGAACGATTACGGTAGGGACTCTCTTTACCTGGTTCAGTTAAAGAACCGCGATATTCACGAATTTCGTCTGCGGTTAAATCGTCCACATAGGCCAATCCTTTTTCAATTAAAAGAATTGCGCGATTATACATTTCTTCAAAGTAATCAGAGGCAAAGAAGAGGTTGTCCCAATCAAATCCAAGCCATTTGACATCTTCTTTAATAGATTCAACATACTCCGTATCTTCTTTCAACGGATTTGTATCATCAAAACGTAGATTTGTTTTTCCTTTAAATTCATCAGCAAGTTCAAAATTTAAAACGATAGATTTTGCATGTCCAATATGCAAATAACCGTTTGGTTCAGGAGGGAAACGAGTAATAATTTGATCTGTTTTACCTGATTTTATATCATCAATAACGATGTTACGAATAAAATTTGACGTATTGTGCTCCACCATCTTCAACCTCTTTCGCATAAACTAGTAGTTTCATTCTAATGGAAATAATCACATGTCGCAAGAAGCCTAAAAATAATTACATTTTCACTATTTGTGCGTTCTTCTAATATAGTAATTTTATTGTTTATATGTAGTATAACTGTATTTCCTCCTGCCAATACATCATAATGCTTAAAAATATAGCCCGGAGCAAGCCATCCGGACTATAATCATTCATTTTATTTGTTGTTTATGTGGAGACATCTGTAATGGAAGTAGGAGTATAGTTGACAATTTCGAGCACAATTGGACTTCCAGCCAGAATAGACCCCGCTTCAGGAACGGTAATCACTACACTTCCTGCACCTGTAGCACCCGGTGTATAGACATAAATTCCATCCATTTGGAGTACCCCATTTATAAATAATTGAGTGGCAGCATTATCTGGATTTAATGCAGGCAAGCCTGCTGGCGTATTTCCGGCATCATCAAAAAATTCAGCAGTATCAATCGTAAGTGTAGCACCCCCGGCAACATCACCTGTTACGACTGTAAAATACCGTGTAGATACAGGAGATACCGCAGTGGTAGTTGTAGCATCAATTGCCAATTTCATAATTACTAAAGGCAAAATAAACACTCCTTTCTAACAGGTAATGCAAAATATCTTTATTCACTAAACTTTTAACCCATGTGTATATATATGAAAAAGGAATAAAAAGGTTTAATGAAATTGTCCTCATGGGATAAGTGAGCAACCATTTTGAGGTGAGGAGATAACGAGGGAAGTGAAGCTAATGAGAAAAACGGATATCGATTGTTATAGTTATACCGCATCCTTGCCAAAGCCATTACTTATGCATCCAATGTTGGAGACAGAGACATATAGGTATAAAATTCCGAAAAAGGTCGAGTTATATGAATTTTATATGTATGCTAAAGAAAACCAGCGTGTTTTCTCTTACTGTGATCAGGTGAACGAGTATCGAGATAGCAAAATCCCTTCACCAGAGGACGTATCATATACGAATCTATTTATTAATGGAGTTCTGCAGCCGGCTAAAAATTATAAAGTGGTAAAAGATAAATTAATACTTAAAACAGTTGATTTACCGTTGGAAAAAACCATTTTAATTCTTCAAATGGTTAAGGTTTAAAAATCTAAAATAAAAATGGCTTTGTAAGGAGAGACCTCTTTATTATTTAGAGGGGCCTCTCCTTTATTGATAATCATCGTTTGGCATATGTATAATAAGAATCATACAAGTATGTGTTTAGTTAGGAGAAATTAATGAATACAAATGATTCAATCGTCAATGAGTTAATAAATGGATTAAAAAAACAATGGGAGTTATCCGGGTTTAAAGAAGCAACTACAGTCCAGAAGGAGACCTTTGGCCCTATATATGAAGGAAATGATGTTTTGGCAGAGTCACCAACTGGAACAGGAAAGACACTTGCTTATGTTCTGCCAATCTTAAATAAAATAAAAGCAGACGAACAAAAGGTACAGGCTGTTATTCTTGCCCCTTCAAGAGAGCTTGTTATGCAAATTTTTGAAGTTGTACAAGCATGGGCGAAAGAAACAGGCATTACGGCTGCTTCGTTTATCGGTGGTGCTAATCCAAAGCGTCAATTGGAAAAGCTGAAAAAGCATCCGCATATTGTCATTGGAACACCAGGCAGACTAGAAGAACTGATTAAGCAGAAAAAACTAAAAATGCATGAAGTGAAAACAATTGTGCTGGATGAAGGGGACCAGCTCATGATTCCTGAGCATTTGCCAACTGTTGGGACAATCATTAAAAGTACAATGAGAGACCGTCAGATCGTTTTGTTTTCAGCTACTTTGCCGGCTGGGTTAGAGGAAGAAGCCGAACAATGGATGAATGACCCTGTTAAAGTACGGGTTAAAAAGGAAGATACCGTTCAATCAAAGGTGGATCATATTTATTTTGTCACCGAGGCGCGCGATAAAATCAATATTCTTGAAAAATTGGTGAAAATGCCTGAAATGCGTGCATTGGTGTTTGGAAAGGACATCGGTAATCTGGATGTGATGGCTTCAAAGCTTCGTTTCAAGGGAGTAGATTTAGGAGTTATTCATGGCGATTCCAAGAAAATGGAAAGAGAAGCGGCTATACGTGAGTTTCGTAGGCAGGAGTCAACTATATTACTTGCTACAGATGTGGCAGCAAGAGGCTTGGACATTAAAGGGCTGCCATATGTAATCCATGTGGATTTCCCTGAAACGATTGCTCAATATGTGCATCGTTCAGGTAGGACTGGGCGCCAGGGAGAAAGTGGAACGGTTATTTCAATTGTAACGGCTCGGGAAGAACGTGAATTAAAGAAATACGCTCGTGAACTGCATATTGAAGTTCAGAAAAAGGAACTGTTTAAAGGTAAAATTGTAGATCAGAGACCTGTATATAATCAAAATTCAAAGTCTATAAAGAAGAAACCAAATCCTAAAAGATATAAAAAATAAAGAATGAATTGGGCTGGCTCTTATTGGAGTTCAGCCTTTTTATTATAGGAAAAGAGGTATGTATAAATAATCAAAGGTGGTAAAAACTAGGGGCAGAAAATAAAGAAGGAGTGAAAGGTATAATGAAAAAATTGTCTCTCTTTGTGATAATGGTCTGTGTTTTGAGCTTTACCTCCATAGGTATTTCCAATGACGTCGTACATGCGGCAGAAAATGGCGATAATCAAACAAAGCCAACTTTAACGGAGCAGCAGAAAGCAGAACTTGCTGCGATGCATAAAGAAGTAATGGAAAAGGAAAAGGCTATTGTTGAAAAGTATGTAGAATTCGGTGTAATGTCTAAGCAGAATGCTGATATGTTAAAGAATCATATGGATAAAAGATTTGAAAGGATACAGGCAAACGGATATATTCCTCCACATCCTTTTGGAGGTACCCACCCTGGTAAGCCTCCGCATGAAAACAGTCCTGGGACTGAATCTAACGAATAACAAAGCATGGATAACCTCTAAGGAATAGGAATTCTTTAGAGGTATTTTTATTTTTCCAGTAAGTTAAAAAAAGAATAGGGCACGTTAAAAATTGCTTTCTACCCTACTATTCAATTTCACTTAGATGTAATAAATTGCAGATAAATTTTAGAATTTTTAAATTTATGCTTTCATAAGTTAATGTATCGGTTATAATGAGAATGTACTTTTATGCAACCGATTGCACACCAGTAGAAGCCTATATATAATCAATTAAATAAATAATCGAGGCAAGATGGAAAGGGGCATTATATGAAAAGGCTGTTCTCAATAGATCCGTGGAAAGTTATTGAAGAAGAGTTACATAAAGAAGACTTTAGACTTGCTGAAAGTATGACAAGTCTTGGAAACGGTCATATGGGCTTAAGAGGTAATTTTGAAGAAACCTATACAGGTGATAGTCATAAAGGGACCTATGTAGCAGGCGTATGGTTTCCGGATAAAACCAGGGTTGGTTGGTGGAAAAATGGTTATCCCGATTACTTTGGTAAAGTGATTAATACCATTAATTTTATTGGAATACGTGTGTTCATTGGTGAGGAGGAAATTGACCTTAATAAAGTGGAAGTGAGTAATTACCGTCGTGAACTCGATATGAAAAATGGTGTTCTTACGAGATCCTTTACGGTCTCACAAGCTGGTAAAGAAACAGCTGTTGAGGTAGTTCGCTATTTATCAATTGCAGAGAAGCAACTAGCGGTGATTAAGTATGCGGTTACACCAATAAACCATGATAGTGTGATTACCTTTATTCCTTATCTAGATGGTGAAGTCCGTAATGAAGATTCCAATTATGAAGAAGACTTCTGGAATTTTAATTCTTCCAGCTCATCTGAGCTCATAGGTAATTTGGTTATGCAAACAAATGAAAACCCTTTCGGAACAGATAGATTTACAGTCTCTGCGACGATGGGTCTTGAAATCAATGGCAACACAGCGGATATCAAGCCGTTCCAACACGAAGAATATGTAGATAATAAAATTGAAGTTCCAACTGAAGAAGGTAAGACGGTTACGTTAACTAAATATGTGGCTATCACAACAGACCGTGATCATGCTTCAGAATTTTTAAGTGAAAAGGGTCTGGAAATTGTTAATACAGCTATGCAACAAGGCTATGAAGCTTGTTTAAAGGCACATTGCGATCGATGGGCAGAGCGCTGGGAGTTAGCGGACGTCCAAATTGATGGAGATATTGAAGCGCAGCAGGGAATCCGTTTTAATTTATTTCAGCTGTTTTCAACCTATTATGGTGAAGATGCCAGATTAAACATCGGACCTAAGGGATTCACAGGCGAGAAATATGGTGGTGCAACGTATTGGGATACTGAAGCATATGCGATTCCATTATATTTGGCAACAGCTCAGCCTGAAGTGGCTCGCAATCTTTTAATCTATCGTCATAACCAGCTCGAAGGAGCCTATCTCAATGCTGAGAGACAGGGGTTAAAAGGGGCACTATATCCAATGGTCACTTTCACAGGAGTGGAGTGCCATAATGAGTGGGAAATTACCTTTGAAGAAATCCACCGTAATGCAGCTATTGCCTATGCTATTTATAATTATGTGAATTATACAGGGGATAAGAGTTACCTTAACGAATATGGCATAGATGTACTGGTCGGGATTTCACGCTTCTGGGCAGACCGTGTCCATTACAATAAAATGAAAGAGCAATATATGATTCATGGAGTAACCGGTCCAAATGAATACGAAAATAATGTCAATAATAACTGGTATACGAATACAATGGCAGCCTGGACTTTACGTTACACCCTTGAAGTTATTGGATATTTGAAAGAGAATGGGCATGAAGCGAGATTTTCAGATTTATATATGACAGATGATGAATTAAATAAATGGCAGGATATCATTGATAAAATGTATTATCCATATGATGAGGAGAATCAAGTGTTTATTCAGCATGATACATTTATGGATAAAGATTTAATGCCTGCTTCGCAATTAAAGCCAGAAGACCGCCCGCTAAATCAGAAATGGTCCTGGGATAAAATTCTGCGCAGCTGCTTTATCAAGCAAGCGGATGTCCTGCAGGGAATTTATTTCTTGAATAATGAATATACAACTGAGGAAAAACGTCGAAACTTTGATTTCTATGAGCCAATGACCGTTCATGAATCTTCTCTGTCTCCATGTATTCATGCAATTCTTGCTGCTGAACTAGGACTGGAAGATAAAGCGTATGAAATGTATACCAGAACAGCAAGGCTTGATCTGGATGACTATAACAATGACACGGAGGATGGCCTTCATATTACAAGTATGACAGGTTCCTGGTTAGGGATTGTACAAGGTTTTGCCGGCATGAAAACATTTAATGAGGAGCTGTCGTTTGCGCCATTTATTCCGGCAGCATGGGATCGCTATAGCTTTAATATCAATTACAGAGATCATCATTTAACTATTGAAGTGAATAAAAACGAAGTGAGTATTTCACAAACTGGCCTGGCTATGAAACTAAAGGTTTACGGCAGTGAATGTGAGTTACCTGCGGATGGTGTAGTAAATATACCGCTTATGAAGGAGGACACGGTCGCGTGAGTAAGGAATTGAAGGCGTTTATCTTTGATTTGGATGGTGTTATTACGGATACAGCAGAATATCATTATCTTGCCTGGAAACAGCTTGCCAGTGAGTTGGGAATTGAGTTTACCAGAGCGGATAATGAAAGATTAAAGGGAATTTCTCGAATGGAATCCCTTGAAATCATTCTGGAAATTGGGAATAAGCAATCTTCCTATACGGTTGAAGAAAAAGAAAAACTGGCTGCGCAGAAAAATGAGCATTATATGGAGCTAATCAAGCAAATTACACCAAATGATATTTTACCTGGCATTAAACAGCTGTTGCTTGATATAAAAGCTGCCGGCTATAAGCTGGGTCTTGCTTCTGTTAGCAAAAACGCGCCGGCTGTGATGAACTCCTTACAGCTCAGTGACCAGTTTGATTATATGGTTGATGCGCATACAATTAAGAGAGGTAAACCGGATCCGGAGATTTTCTTAAAAGCCGCTGAAAAGCTAGGTGTCCCTGCTGATGAATGCATTGGGATTGAGGACGCAGAAGCAGGAGTTAAAGCCATTAAGAGTGCTGGCATGTTTGCGGTCGGAATAGGCTCTAAAGAACAACTGGCTAAAGCGGATCTCCTATACAGCAATACATCTTATCTATCGCTGGATGAATTAATAAAGGAATATCAAAACTAAGCAATTTGAGTGCGTCCCAATTTTGGGGCGCTTTTTTTAACTCTTTTTATTCCTAAGTAACAATTAAATACTTCCTCGTTAGCCTGTATTCTAAAAGATTATTACTACATAGGATTGCTAATAATATCGACCGAGTGGTCCTGCAGGCCACTGCCAGAACCTCGAACAGCGAGTAAAATGGAGCTGCCTTACTTTAATAAAGCCTCTTTATAAAGCGTTTTAAATTAAAAAAACAAACAAGTCTCTATATTTGTAATGTTACTTAATTTTTGATAATATCATAATTAAGTAACATTATAGTTAGGGGGTATTTCCTTGGAATACGTTGATCCCATAAAGGATATCCGCAAGATTACAGCAATAAAAAGGATTCTTAAAAAGCAATCTTTGCGTGATTTACTATTATTTGTTTTTGGAATTAATACTGGTCTCCGTGTCAGTGAACTGCTCTCTTTGCGGGTGGGTGATATCTGGGAAGACGGGAAGTTCAAGGAGTTCCTTTATATAAAAGATACAAAGACTTCGGAAGAGAGGGCTTTTTACCTCAACCAAAATGTGAGAGAAGCTGCGAAACATTATTTAGAAACCTTTGATTTCTCTACGGATGATTATTTATTCAAATCCAAAAAAAATCAGCAGCCAATCTCAAGGCAACAGGCATACAGGATTATTAATTGTGCAGCTAAGGAAGTGGGGATACCGGGGAAAATCGGAACCCATACGTTACGGAAGACATTCGGTTATCATGCCTATCGAAAAGGGATTGCTATTTCAATCCTGATGAACATTTATCATCATCATAGTCCTGGTGAAACATTACGGTATTTGGGAATCGACAAAAATGAAAAACTTCCTGTCAAAGTTGATGTGAATCTATAGGTATAACAGACTCCAGTTTCCTTAGAAAAGAAAAAACCCCCACATTTTTTGTGGAGGTGTCACATCATAAAGTTTCTTTGACATAGTTATCAGTCACGGTTACTTGCAGTGTTTTTTGGTTTTTCATAAATTTAAAGATACCAGTATTGAAATCAGTACCGATTTCTTTAAAGAAGATACCCTCAAATTCACTTTTCTTTGTATGTTCAAAGCTCAGCCGATAATGATTGTCTTCTTTTTCGAGATAGGCACGTACGCCTTTTTCGTAAAGGCCGTCTGGGTCATCTCTCAATGCCCGGGCGACGGATATTATATGAATGTCAACAAATGGAATATCTCGCAACAAAGTATTTATAATCGAACCTTTAGCAATCTGTTCCCAACGGCTTTGTGCTGTTTGACCAAGGATGATCTGTGAAATTTGTTTTTCACGTGCGACATCCGCTATTACTTTTGCAAACGGTCGTTTCTCATTATCTTTCAAAATGAATTCCTCTGCTTCCAATTCCTCGGCGAGCTGACGCCATCTCTCAATACTTTCGGATTTCTCAGCGTCTAGTTCATCAAAAGGACTTGGGTCCACTGTCAAGATATACAGGGGACAATCCAACATGTTGGCGATTTTACTGCCACGCTGGATCAAGCGATCACCATTGGGGCCGTAATAGACACACACAAGGATGCTTTCGTCCATTCGGCTTTTGCATTTTTTCATTAAAAGTTCACCTCTAAATAGATGGTAGTTCATTGGACTATTACGAATATAGCCTATGCCAGATTTTCAGTCAATTATTATTACACAAAATAGCGTAAATATTTCTAATATAAAAAGGGTTCGTTGGATATATCGTCACTTTTGTGTGTGCGTACAGTATTCTATGATGAAGGGAGCGCGAGGACATGATTAATTTAATGATTTTATTACCGTTTTTCTTTGCGGTTCTGATACCTTTCCTCTATAGTATGTTCAATAAAAAATTACATATAGGCTGGTTTGTTCTTTTTTTGCCGGTCATCATCTTTATCTCCTTGTTACAGTATATCCCAATTACAACTGCGGGGAATACATTGACCAGTGAATTTAAATGGCTGCCATCGTTTGGGATTAATTTCACGGCCTATGTCGACGGATTGTCCCTCTTATTCGGCTTGTTAATCACAGGTGTTGGATCGCTTGTCATTTTGTACTCGATTTTCTATATGTCCAGGGCTCGGGAGGAGCTGCATAACTTTTATGTATATTTGATGTTGTTTATGGGGGCCATGCTGGGAGTTGTTTTCTCGGATAATGTTGTCGTACTATACGTGTTCTGGGAACTGACCAGTATTTCTTCTTTCTTGTTGATTGCTTATTGGTACCAACGGAAAAAATCCAGAGAAGGAGCACGGAAGTCGATGCTGATCACCATTTTCGGTGGATTATCTATGTTGGCTGGTTTGTTGCTCCTTTCCATCATCACCGATACATATAGCATCCGTGAAATGATCTCAAAAGCCGGTTCATTGCCGGAGGATGTTCTCTTTTTGCCTGCGATGATTTTAATTTTACTGGGAGCTTTCACTAAATCAGCTCAGTTTCCGTTTAGTCTTTGGCTACCTGATGCGATGGAGGCACCGACACCAATCAGTGCTTACCTCCATTCGGCTACAATGGTTAAAGCCGGCATCTATTTGGTGGCTAGGTTAACCCCTTTGTTTGGCGGTGATGCAGTTTGGTTCTGGACGGTATCCTTGGTCGGAATTGTAACTTTATTATACGGATCCTGGAATGCAGTTCGTCAGAAAGATCTAAAGGCCTTGCTCGCTTATTCGACAATTAGTCAGCTAGGTTTGATCATGAGTCTACTAGGATTGGGGTCTGCTGCCATTTATTTTGGCTATGGCGATGAATCGAAAGTATATGCGATCGCTATTATGGCGGCTGTATTCCATTTGGTTAACCATTCAACCTTTAAGGGAAGTCTGTTCATGGTTGTCGGAATCATTGACCATGAGACAGGAACCCGGAATCTGCAAAGGCTGGGTGGGTTAATGAGCCTCATGCCGATTTCTTTCACGATCACTATGATTGGAAGTTTCTCTATGGCAGGATTACCGCCATTCAATGGATTTTTGAGTAAAGAAATGTTTTTTACCGGCGTGGTGAATGCTTCAGGGATGGATATTTTCGGGATGGAAAAGTTCGGCATGATATTCCCTGTTGTTGCTTGGATAGCAAGTATCCTAACGTTCGTCTACTGTATGATTATGGTCTTTAAAACGTTCACTGGAGAACATAAACCTGAGATGCTGTCAAAGGCTGCTCATGAACCGCCCGTCGGTATGCTGATTCCGCCTGCTATATTGGCGATGTTTGTAGTGCTGATATTCTTCTTCCCCAACATTTTGGCAAAATACATTTTAGATCCTGCCCTTATATCAATCTTGCCGGATTATGCGGCAGCAGGAGGGTTGGGTAAGGAGATTAGTGCTTGGCATGGTTTTAATACAGAATTATTGATGACAATCGGTGTCGTATTAGTTGGCCTATTGCTATACAAGCTGCTGCCTAAGTGGATCAGGGTATTCAGCTGGTATCCGCAAAGCCTGACGTTTAACAATATATACAATGAGTCTTTGCTGCTTATGGAATCGATATCTGCTTATGCAACGAAGAAGTACATGACTGGATATACACGTGATTACCTAGTTTATATTTTTGCGTTTTTTATTTTCATTGTTGGTGGTTCTCTGTGGCTGTTCAACGGTTTTGCTTTCGATATGTCTAAGGATTCACCGGTGAGCATTTATGAAGCTGTGATGGTCATTGGTATGGTGGTGACCGCTTTAATCGCACTGTTTTCCCAGTATCGACTGACATCGATTATTGCTGTTGGTGCCCTTGGATATCTAGTGTCTATTCTTTTCGTTATTTTTCAGGCACCCGATCTGGCGCTTACGCAATTGGTTGTAGAAACAGTGACAGTAGCTTTATTCCTGCTGTGCTTCTATCATTTGCCGGAGTTTCGAAAAGAAGTAAGTAAAGTTCGTTTCAAATTCACCAATATGTTGATTTCAGTTGGAGTGGGGTTGACGGTAACACTATTGGCCCTTTCCGCCAATGGAACCCGTTTGTTTGAAACGATTTCTGGGTATTTCGAAGATTCCTATACGCTTGCCGGAGCTAAAAATATAGTGAACGCGACCTTGGTTGACTTCAGGGGACTTGATACGATGGTCGAAGTGGCGGTCCTGTGTATTGCAGGATTGGCTGTCTTTACATTAATCAAGGTCAATGTTACAGGGAGGGATAAAAAATGAAGCCTAATGATATTTTATTGACGGCCGTAACAAAAGCTGCAGTATTGATTATCCTCACCTTTTCCATTGATTTGTTCTTCTCGGGGCATCACAACCCAGGAGGAGGATTTATCGGAGGGTTGGGAATTGCCAGTGCACTAGTACTCATGTATTTGACGCTTGGGACGGAAGCGGTCAATAAGATTATTCCTGTGGATTTTAAAACAGTGGCTGCGGTAGGGGTACTAATTGCAGTTCTTACGGGTGTCGGTTCATTTCTGTTCGGGGTTCCCTTTCTTTCCCAAACATACGGTTATGTTGATTTTCCGATTTTAGGTAAAACGGAACTAGCTACCGCGCTTATATTTGACACTGGTGTAGCGTTAGCTGTCATTGGTTCAGCTGTGACAATCATCCTGAGCATAAGTGAGGATCGATAATTATGGAAACAGTCATGTGTATACTTGTAGGTATTTTTTTCACAATTGGAACATATATGGTCTTATCCAAAAGCCTGTTGAGAATCATACTTGGAACTTCGGTGATAGGCCACGCTGTCAATCTTTTAATCTTAACAATGGGGGGATTAAAGACCGGGGGTCCGCCATTGTTAGGATTGAAAAGCACTTCCTTTACGGACGGGTTGCCACAGGCGCTCATCCTGACAGCGATTGTTATTAACTTTGCAGTTACAGGTCTTTTTCTGGTGGTTGCCTATCGTAGTTACCGAGTCTTGGGAACTGACGATATGAATGAATTAAGGGGAAATGAAGATGAATAATATAATCATTCTGCCGGTCATTATTCCGCTTATCGCGGGACTTATCATGGTCATATTCAGAAAAAACTTATATGCGCAAAGATCAATTGCTCTTCTGGCAATTCTAGCCACGGGAATGGTTTCAGTGCTAATGGCTATGAAAGTAAAGGTGGAGGGCATACAGGTTCTGCAGGCAGGGGGATGGGCGGCTCCTTATGGAATTAGCCTTGTCGCCGATATGTTTGCGGTCATTCTGTTGATTATAACGGCATTTGTGTCTTTCTGTTGTTTGCTTTACGCCTTTTACACAATTGGAAAGATAAGAGAGAAAAATTTCTTCTATCCACTGTTCCTGTATATGATCAGCGGTGTGAACGGATCTTTTTTGACCGGAGATATCTTCAATCTATTTGTCTTTTTCGAACTGATGCTGATTTCCTCCTATGCATTGATTACACTTGGCGGGGAGAAAAAACAGCTCAGGGAATCAATCAAATATATATTGATTAATGTCATGTCATCCTTCTTTTTCCTTGTGTCCGTTGCCTACCTATATGCTGTAACAGGTACGTTGAATATGGCGCATCTGTCTGTCCGTGTTGCGGAAGCGGGACAAAGCGGGCTGCTGACGACCGTTGCGATTTTACTGCTCATGGTTTTCAGCCTGAAGGCCGGTCTCTTGCTATTTCATTGGTTACCAGGATCATATAGCGTTCCACCTACAGCGGTGGCAGCAATCTTTGCGGCTTTGCTCACCAAGGTTGGAATTTATGCTATTTTCCGCATGTTTACATTGATTTTCTATCATCAACCGGAAATCACCCACTTGTTGATCGGAATCCTAGGGGCAGCGACAATGTTACTCGGAGCAATCGGTGCGGTCTCGAGATGGGATATAGAAGGAATTTTGACCTACAATGTTATCATTTCTGTCGGTTTGATTATGGCCGGACTTGCTGCCTTCACCACAGGCAGCATCACAGGATCCATTTTTTATCTTGTGCATGACATCAATGTGAAAGCACTGATTTTTCTAATCGGCGGTACAGTTATTTACCTAACTGGCACTGCTAAATTAAAGGAAATCAGCGGCTTGATCCGGACTCATCCGTTTCTTGGCTGGATGTTCTTTGTCGCAGCCTTGGCGTTGGCAGGTATCCCACCTTTCAGTGGTTTCCTCGGGAAAATGCTGATTACAAAAGGTACCTTTGAAGCCGGAGATTATTGGCTGGGGGCAATTGGGTTACTATCAAGCTTGTTAGTGCTATATTCTGTTATGAAAATCTTCATGAATGCATTCTGGGGTGAGACAAACCTAAGTGAAGAAATGGAGAAAGGGACAACAAGAGGGGTTATTATACCAATTACGCTTTTGACGGCTGCAACAATTTTTCTGGGATTGGGTGGAGAAATAATCTCATCTTATATCCAGTTGGCTGCCGAAGGCTTGATGAACCCTGATTTATATATCGATGCGGTCTTAGGAGAATAGTAGCTAGTCTATAAACAAAAAGGGGTGGTCGTTGTGCCCGTTCAAGTCTTGCTTAATATATTCATTGGTTTCTTATGGATGCTCTTGCAGGATAAATGGAGTTTCCCTTCGTTCTTTGCCGGATATCTAGTGGGAATCGTTATTTTGTTTTTTGTGCGTCGCTTTTTCAATAAATCCTTCTACATGGGGACATTTCTCTCTATATTAAAGTTGCTATTTGTATTTCTTAAAGAGCTCGTTTCTTCTACGGTGCTTGTTCTGAGGCAGGTCACACGTAAAAAAATAGATGTTCAGCCGGCGGTTTTTGCCTTAAAGACAGATCTGAATGGAGATTGGGAAATACCATTGTTGGCTTTGCTATTATCGCTGACACCAGGCTCCGTGGTATTGGAGATTTCGCCGGACAACAAAACATTCTATATTCATGCCATGGACTTGAAAGAATCTAAACAAGCGATTATTCAGGCAAAAATGAGCTTTGAAAAGGCGATTAAGGAGGTTACACGATAATGTTTGAAAAAGCCATGACTGTAGCGCTATTCATTTTAACGTTATCCATTCTCATTTCCATCTATCGCCTCTATAAAGGTCCATCTATGCCAGACAGGGTTATGGCACTGGATTCAATTGGAATCCACTTAATTTCAGGTGTGGCTATTTTTTCTGTACTGTTCAAATCCCATGCCTTCTTGGACATCATATTGTTGTTAGGGATCCTTTCTTTTATCGGGACTATCGCGTTTGCGAGATTCATAGAAAGGGGTGTGGTCATTGAACGTGGAAATGATAAGTGAGTGGATTGCTGCTGTCTGTATTCTTACGGGGACAATCTTAACGCTTCTAAGTGGTGTAGGGCTGATTAGGCTTCCGGATGTTTATACACGATCACATGCAGCTTCAAAAAGTACAACACTTGGAGTACTATTCATCCTTCTGGGAGCATTTCTGTTTTTTTTAATTGGTGAAGGATATGTTAGTATACGGCTGCTTCTCGGAATATTCTTTGTATTCCTGACTGCTCCGGTAGCAGGCCATATCATCTGCCGGGCAGCTTATCGCTCAAACGTAAAACTTACCGACCGTACAGTCCGTGATGATTTGAAGAAATTATTGAAGTCTAAATGAAAGATAGTTGAACTGCCCACTAGAGGTTAGACTAAATCTAACTTTTATGGGGCAGTTTTAATTTGGAAAAAAAGCGATAGGATGTCTATTCAATTCAAACATTGAAACTATGGTATATTGACAGTACATAGTTAGTAAAGGAGTTTAGAAATATGGCAAAAAGTGTAGTCATTGCTGAAAAACCTTCCGTTGCCCGTGATATTGCGAATGTACTGAAATGTACAAAGAAGGGCAATGGATTTTTCGAAGGAAACAAATATATAGTTACTTGGGCATTAGGGCATTTAGTTACTTTAGCTGATCCTGAAGCTTATGATAATAAATATAAAACATGGAATCTAGAAGATCTTCCTATGCTTCCAGAACGTATGAAATTAGTTGTCATTAAACAAACTGGAAAACAGTTTAATGCTGTAAAAGCACAATTAAGTCGCGGTGATGTGAATGAAATAATTGTGGCTACTGATGCGGGAAGGGAAGGAGAATTAGTTGCCCGTTGGATTATTGATAAAGCAAAAGTCAATAAGCCAATCAAGCGCCTATGGATATCTTCTGTAACAGATAAAGCGATAAAAGACGGATTTAATAACTTAAAACCTGGCAAATCGTATGAAAATTTATATGCTTCCGCAGTAGCACGCTCAGAAGCAGACTGGTATATCGGTTTAAATGCAAGTCGTGCATTAACAACTAAATTTAATGCACAATTAAATTGTGGTCGTGTCCAAACACCAACAGTTGCTATGGTAGCAGCACGTGAAGATGAAATCAAAAACTTTAAACCGCAAACTTATTATGGTATTGAAGCGCAAGCTGATGGGCTTAAATTAACATGGCAAGATGTGAATGGTAATAGCCGCAGTTTTAATAAAGAAAAAATAGATGCAATTGTTAAATCACTTGGATATAAAGATGCGAATGTAGTTTCTATTGAACGCAAAGCAAAGAAAAACTTTTCACCTGCCTTATATGATTTAACAGAACTTCAACGTGATGCTAATAAGATCTTTGGCTATTCAGCTAAAGAAACACTGAATATTATGCAGAAACTATATGAACAACATAAAGTACTAACATATCCACGTACTGATTCACGCTATATATCATCTGATATTGTCAGCACCATTCCAGAGCGCTTAAAGGCAATCGGCGGTAATGAGTATCGTAAGTTAGTAAATAAGATTATAAATAAGCCTATTAAGGCGACGAAGGCCTTTGTTGACGACAGTAAAGTCAGCGACCACCATGCCATCATTCCAACGGAAGGCTTCGTTAACTATGCTGCCTTTAATGATAAGGAACGTAAAATTTATGATTTGGTCGTGAAACGGTTCCTCGCTGTTCTATTTCCGGCCCATGAATTCGAGCAATTAACAGTCCATGCGAAGATTGGCCCAGAGTCCTTTATCGCCCGTGGTAAAACAGTGATTCAGCCAGGCTGGAAGGAAGTCTATAACAATCGTTTTGAGGAAGAGGAATCTGGCGATGAAGTGAAGGAACAGTTACTTCCGAAAATCAATAAGGATGACAAATTAGCAATTACGATAATATCGCAAACTTCAGGTCAAACTAAGCCACCTGCGCGTTTTACAGAGGCTACTTTACTGTCAGCGATGGAAAACCCTACGAAGTACATGGAAACTAAAGATAAAAAGCTTGTAGATACGATAAAGATAACTGGGGGGCTTGGTACAGTTGCAACCCGTGCAGATATTATAGATAAATTATTCAATTCATTCTTAATCGAAAAACGTGGTGGAAAAGATATATATATTACTTCTAAAGGACGCCAGTTACTTGATTTAGTACCGGAAGAATTGAAGTCGCCAACTACAACAGCAGAGTGGGAACAAAAACTTGAGCTAATCGCTAAAGGGAAAATGAAAAAGGCTGTGTTCATTAATGAGATGAAAGAGCATACAAAAGAAATTGTGGCAGAAATTAAAGCCAGCAATAAAAAGTATAAGCACGACAATATCTCCACAAAATCCTGCCCAGAATGCGGGAAACCAATGTTAGAAGTAAACGGAAAGAAAGGCAAAATGCTTGTCTGCCAAGATCGCGAATGTGGTCATAGAAAGAACGTGTCACGTGTCACTAATGCACGATGCCCTCAATGCAAAAAGAAAATGGAACTCCGTGGCGAAGGTCAGGGCCAAATATTTACCTGTAAATGTGGATACCGTGAAAAATTATCTGCTTTTGAAGAGAGACGTAAAAAAGAGTCTGGCGGAAAAGTGGATAAACGAACTGTACAAAAGTACCTGAAACAACAAGAAAAGGAAACGGAGCCTATCAACAATCCATTTGCTGATTTATTAAAAGGAATGAAGTTTGACTAGAGAATTAAGTTGATTTTTCAAAGTCAAAAATGCCTATCCTAATTTCAGAGGATAGGCGTTTTTGTTAAAAATCAGGAGACTGGTGAAGATCAAGTGGTACTAGTTGAATTAACGAGCCTTTACGAAGAAGACAGTTCAAAAGTTTCATTTTGTATTGATAAAGAATATACAAACTATATTTTTACCCTATATTGGAATAACCATCACATTTTGGATTAGTTTGATTTGTTTAAATTGTTTGTTAATTAGGAAACGGTATGTTACAATAAAACAGCAAAAAGGTTTGAAGATCAAAAAAATTTTTACAGTCTTTAAGTACATGCTTAGACAGAAAAGGTTTTTCTGGTTTTCTACTTTTAAAATTTTCACTAAAAGTTAGGGGGCCAAAAAAATGGTCGGAAAAGTAAAATGGTTTAATGCAGAAAAAGGTTTTGGTTTTATCGAGCGTGAAGATGGTGACGATGTATTCGTACACTTCTCTGCTATTCAAGGTGAAGGATTCAAAACTCTTGAAGAAGGTCAAGAAGTTGAATTCGAAATCGTTGATGGAAATCGCGGACCACAAGCTGCTAATGTAGAGCGTATCTAATTAAATTTAAAACCATCGGGTACAATCCTTTTCGGATTGTACCCTTTTTATATTGGCAAGCAAATAAAGCATAAGTTTCGCCTGGATGGAGCAGATTAATTGAGGATACAGTCTGATATAAATCAAAGGGCGGAATAGGATATGAAAAAAGCAGCAGCGACAAAAAATCAAGAAAAGAAAAAACTGCAATGGTGGCAGCTTTCCCTTATAGGGATAGGCTGTACAATTGGAACCGGCTTTTTCCTAGGTTCCGGATTAGGAATCAGGCTTGCCGGCCCATCAATATTAATTGCGTTTATACTTGCCGCTTGTACGACATATATCGTATATGAGGCTTTAGCAAAGATGACGGAAAAAGATCCTCAAAAAGGGTCTTTTCGTACATACTCCCGTAAGGCGTTTGGACGTTCTTTTGGATTCTTAAATGGGTGGGTTTACTGGTTTTCAGAAATGCTTATAATGGGAAGCCAATTAACAGCCCTGTCCCTGTTTTCTAGGTTTTGGTTTCCTGAATTTCCTTTATGGATATTTGCAGCCATCTACGGAGCACTTGGACTGATTGTTATTATTATTGGGGCAAAGCTGTTTGAACCGATGGAGAATGTCAGTGCAATCGTTAAAGTATCCGCAATTTTAATGTTTGTCATTATCGTGATCCTTGGCTTGTGTGGTGTGATTGATGGAAAAGAAACACTTGATTTTCCTTCAACGGTTAAGGAGGTTTTTCCTACAGATTGGAAGAAAACTTGGTCATCTCTCGTTTTTGCTTTTTTTGCCTTTGGAGGTATTGAAGTTCTGGGTATTATGTCTATGCGATTAGAGAAAAAAGAGGATGCTCCAAAAGCAGGGAGAGTCATGATTCTAGCATTAACCGTTATTTACATCATATCCCTAGGCTTAGTCGTAATGCTGTTGCCATGGGATAAGGTTAATCTAAAAGAAAGCCCGTTTTTAACGGTGCTTAGTTATTATCCATTTAGGTTCATTATGCATCTTTTTAATGGAGCTCTGATAATTGCCGGTTTTTCAACAATGTCGGCTTCACTTTTTTCTGTTGCAAATATGCTGACGACCTTAGCTGAGGATCGAGATGCCCCGAAAATATTGGGAAAAAAAGGGCGGTTCGCAATCCCTCTGCCTGCTTTTGCTGTAACAGTGACTGGTTTGCTGATCTCTATCGTTCTGTCAAGAGTGATGCCGGATAAGGTCTATGAATACTTTACGACTGGTGCGAGTTTACTCATCCTGTACAATTGGATATTAATCCTGTTGACGTATTCCAAGCTCGCTGACCTAAAAACAAAGGATAAAATAAAACGAACTATAGGGCTTGGGCTTATTTTGCTGGCTATTGTTGGGACGGTCATTGAAAAGGACACGAGAATGGGCTTTTTCGTAAGTCTAGCTTTTGTTTCTTTTGTAAGCCTGATTACAATTATTATGGCTATTATTCGAAAACGAAAACGGCCTTTAACAAGGCGAAGAATCCATAACTAACGATTAAATTAGGGATTGAACCCCCATAACTCCAAAATAGATCCCAAAGCCAACTAAGGAAATTCCAGATATGATTGAAATTCCCGCTAAGAGTTTATTGGTTAAATAGCGCCTAAATATGGATGCCATCATCGCCATTGAGTAGTCCCAAATTAATATCCCCAAAAGGATGGCCAAGCTGTTAATGATGATTTGCTGAGGAGATAAGTGACTTACGGTTTTAGCGAGTACAGAGCCATAGATGCCCAGCCAAAAAAGAATGGACAATGGATTTAATAGCGACATAAAAAAGCCAGAGCGAAAGGAACGAGTGATATCCTTGTTCCGTATATTGCTTTGGTTTTTTTTATGATAAACAGCAACCAGACTCTCTACTCCGGAATAAGTAAGAACGAAAGCACCAAATAGCCAGAGAAAGGTTTGGATTAGAGGAACTTGCATATATTGAGCCAACCCGGTATAAACAACAAGCATATAGCAGATATCGGCTAGTATAGCGCCCAGACCGAATACCCAGGCATTTAAGAATCCATGCCTTAAACCAATTTCCATTTGTGCAGCATTAATTGGTCCGATAGGAGCCGATAAGGAAATTCCTAGATAGACATATCCCAATAATCCATACATACAATTTATACCTCCATTTTAATTGCTCAAATTATCATATGCATGTATACAGGCTTGTACGACAAAAAAGAATAGTTTAAGGAAACATAAAAAAGAGGCATAAGCCTCAAATGGCTCATGCCCAAAAATATGTCAGAATTGATAAAAGAACGGATGTAATAACCATTGTAAGCAAGGGAAGGCTTGCTCGTTTCTTAAGCTCTTTTAAATCAATCGTTAAGCCTAGCCCAGCCATAGCCATCGAAAGTAGAAAAGTGGTCAGCATGGCAATGTAATCATATAGGTATTCAGGAAACCAGGAGCCAGCAAGATAAGTTCTAAAAATACTTAAGGCCAGAAATCCTAACAGAAACCATGGAAATGGAATGGATGATTGACTGCCAGCACCTTGTTTACGTTTCATCCAGAACACTAATACAAAACAGAAAGGAATCAATAAGAAAACACGACATAATTTAGCTAATAAAGCCATTGTAACAGCAGCTTCCCCAGCAGGCTCAGACGCTAAAGCTACATGAGCCAATTCATGTAAGCTAAGTCCGGACCAAATTCCATATTCAGTAGGTGTTAGGGGGAGAATTGGAAGTAGTATGGTATAGACGACTGAAAAAATTGTACCAATCAATGCAATCATTCCGACGCTCATCGCCGTGTCCTCTTCTTTTGAATCCACTATAGGTGAAACCGCTGCTATAGCCGCTGCGCCGCATATTCCTGTCCCTGCACCAAGCAGGAAAGAAATCATTGGATCGACCTTCAGCCATTTACCAAGCAATACCATGAGGGCTACAGAGAATACGATACAAATCAGAGCTTTACCCAAAAGGCCAAGACCTTCACTAAAAATAATCTGCATATCTAATTTCAACCCATATAAAATGATGGCAGCACGTAAGAGAATTCTTGCTGAAAAATGAACGCCCGTCCGTAAATTTGTTGGATAGCTGCGAATATTACGATACAGGATGGCGAGCAAAATACTGCATGCTAATGGCCCTATGTATTCAAAAAACGGCAATTCGGCAAGGACAAATCCAAGCAGTGCCAATAAGGCCGTGAAGCCTATACCTCCCCAAAATGATAAAGGAGATTGAGTTTGTTTAGTCATAGTAGTCACTCCTAATTCTTTCATCACTAAATTTGAAAACAGGCATTATGTATGCGTAGAATATATGTATATACATAGCCAGGTTATTGTAAGTTATGGCAATAGCTTCCATGAAGCCACTTCCTTAGTTTAATATTCTTAGACTTAATAAAAAAGAGGTAACACTCAATTAATTAATTGTATGTTTATCCAACTCAGGTTCTTTTATACAAAAAGCTGAAGGGCCTTGCCCAGCCGCGACTAGCATAAGAGGAGGTGCGGAGGGAGAGCGCTTTTCCTCTACTGCAGCAGCTACACTTATGACTCGAGCGGCTAGGCCCTAAAGCTGGATTATACAAAAAGCTGAGGCGACTGCCCAGCTCCGACAAGCATAAGGAGAGGCTCGAAGGCAGGCGAATTAAGGAACAAAGACTAAGAACGCCACATCGTGTGGCAACGTCTTTGTGATCAACGTCCTGTTGACCTCCGTAGAGGCTATCCTTATGACCTCGAGGAGCTAGGAGCCGAAGCTAGATTAATCAAAAAGCTGAGGCGACTGCCCAGCTCCGACAAGCACGGAGGGAGAGCGCTTTTCCTCTACTGCAGCAGCTACACTTATGACTCGAGCGGTTAGGCCCTGAAGTTGGCTTATAAAGGGAAGAATAGGTGAGGTGGAAATGTGGATTATATTAATCGTTTAAAACAGTTATTTGAGAATGAAAAGAATGAAGAACAAGCAGTAGCAATGGCGCGATATATGAAGAATCAATTTCCTTTTTACGGGATTAAAACCCCGGAAAGAAGAAAGTGTATGTCTGTATTTTTTAAGGAAACCGGTATTCTTGCTATGCCGCTTTCACATGAATTTTGCTTAAAGCTTTGGGATATGCCGGAAAGAGAATGGCAAAATGCTGCACTTGATTACCTCGCTAACTATATTGGGAAACTGGAAGTAAAGGATTTACCGTTGTTAAAAACATTAATTACAACAAAATCATGGTGGGATACTGTAGACATGATTGCCTCTAAGCTGGTTGGTGATTTGGTATTAAGAAATCCTGATTTAATAGATACTATCATGAATGATTGGGTAATAGATAATAATATGTGGCTACGTAGAACAGCAATCCTCTTTCAACTATCCTATAAAGGTCAAACAAATGAGAGAATCTTATATGATTACATTTTGAAGAATGCGAATAGTAAAGAATTCTTTATTCAAAAAGCGATTGGGTGGGCACTGAGAGAATATTCAAAAACGGATCCGGAGTCTGTGAAGAACTTTATAAAAAAAACAGAGCTTGCACCTCTCAGCAGAAGAGAAGGTAGTAAGCATTTTCTAAAGGGGGAACCTGTATGAAATGTATAGCAACCGATATGGATGGGACATTACTGAATGAACATCAGATGGTAAGTGACGAGAACCGAAAGGCGATGGAGGCAGTAAGGGATAGCGGGGGACAAGTAATTGTTGCTACGGGCCGATCTTATAAAGAAGCAAGGTTTGCACTTGATGAAATTAACTTTCACTGCCCTATTATCAGTTTAAATGGAGCAGCTGTTTATAATCAGGAAGGCAGTTTGGTAGATTCCAATCCGATGAAGCAAGAGAGCTTAGTGGAGACAGTTAAGCTTTTGGAAGAAATGGGTCTTTATTTTGAAATGTATACAAACAGGGGGACATTTTCCAAAAACCCCGAAAAGGCTATTGATTCACTCGTCGATATCATCTTGAGTGCCAATCCCGATCAGGAAGAAGAAAAAGTTCGTGAATTTGCTGAAGGCAGAATTAAATTTGGATTCTTATTTGCGACAGATGATTACTTCCAGCTAATTAATGAAGAGGATATCGAAATATACAAAATACTAGTCTTTTCCTCTGATAAGAGTAAATTAAAAAATACGGGCACAATCCTTGGAGAGATGGAAGGACTAACGGTCACTTCATCCGGTAAAGGGAATATCGAAATTAACCAGAGTGGTGTTTCTAAAGGCATAGCTTTGGAGAAATTGCTAAAAAAATTACAAATCCCACTTGAAGAAACAATTGCTGTTGGAGATAACTTTAATGATGTATCTATGTTCGAAAAAGCGGGACTGTCCGTTGCTATGGGTAATGCATCCGATGAGATTAAGGGGCTTTGCAAGGATGTCACCTTAACAAATGAAGATGATGGTGTCGCCCATATCATTTATAAGCACATCGTTCAAAAATAATTTTAAAAATTAGGTATAGATGGGCCAGAATATGGCTATCATAGTACTACAATGAAGTTTTCCAAAGTATCCCCCCCTTTTTTTTGAACCGCCTTTAGTAATGAAGGCGGTTTTTTTATGCAAAAAAAGCCGTCATTAGTATGACAGCTTTTCTAAATCCTAATTCTTATATTTTTTCAGGCCATTTATATGAATAAAATCTTTCAAAGAAAAGGCGGCTTTCAAGCTCTTTATTCTTTTGGGCGAGTAATTCAGGCCAACCAGCCATCATCGCCTCGGTTTGAGAGCGGTGGGCAGAGATTGCCTTTAGTTTAGTCTCAATTACATCCTGAATATTATTTATGATATCAGGCTCTCCAAGGACATCCTGATGGTTGTTGGAAAAGGCTACACAATGAAGCTTCGGTCTTTTTTCAGGATTGATTTTAGAGACTGCCTGTACAACAGCTCTTCCGCAAGCCTCGTGATCTGGATGGACGCTGAATCCTGGATAGAAAGTAATAATAAGAGAAGGGTCAAGCTCATCAATAAGCTTGGTCATTTGATTGGCTAACCACTCTTCATTTTCGAATTCAACAGTTTTATCGCGCAGTCCCATCATACGTAAATCTTTAATACCCATTATTTGTGCAGCGTCTATTAATTCTTTCTTACGGATTTTCGGGAGGCTTTCCCGTGTTGCAAAAGGAGGATTTCCAAGATTACGACCCATTTCACCAAGCGTTAAGCATGCATAGGTAACGGGAGTACCAGCTCTTGTATAAGAGGCGATTGTTCCGGAAACCCCAAATGCCTCATCATCAGGATGAGGGAATATGACTAATACATGTTTCTCTTTATCCATTTTTATCCCAACTCCTTGTTATTTATCAAACGGGGCAGTACTGATTTCAAAAGCGACAGCCAGTCTTCCGCTCTGGTCGAGTCCAGCCATTAAAAGGCGGCCAAATTCATCGATTTCATAATGGGTAATCCCTTCAGCGTATACCCAGCCTTCCTTCATCCTTAATCCCACGCGATAAGGACCGTCTCCGATAATTTTACCTTCTTCAAAACAAATAGAAACATTGCGGATAAACGCACCTGCTGAGAAGAATGATTCGTCATTATGAGTGGCATAAGCGCCGTTTGTTGTCTCTAAATGCAAATAAACCTGTAAACCGGCATATGATTGCAGCGCTTTTTGTGAATCAAGCAGGTCAATTGGCTTCATTAAGATTACCTCCTATATAAAAAGGAACACATTAGTTTCCTATTAAATTAGTGTTGTATTAATTATGATACTAAATTATCTGAAAAATTGCTAAAAATGGAGATGGAAAAAAGCTGTCCTAAATTTCGGACAGCCTGTTATAAAGAAGAAATTATTTATATGTACGGTAAGCACCATGCATAACTGGTCCAACAAATTCATTTAGCTTCCAGCTATGTTCAATAGCGGCTGAGATAAATTCCTTTGCATTAGCCAAGGCTTCTTCAACTGTTTTTCCTTTAGCCAGCTCAGCAGTAATGGCTGCAGCAGTTGTACAACCGGCACCATGGGTATAAGTAGTCGCAAACTTTTCGGATTCAAGGATGGTATAGTCTGTTCCATCATAAATTAGGTCAATTGCTTTATCTTGCCCATCAAGTTTAGTGCCACCCTTGATAAGGACATATTTTGCCCCTTGATCATGGATAATCTTTGCAGCTTGTTTCATTTCATCAATAGTAGTGATGGGGCCAATCCCGGATAATTGCCAAGCCTCAAAAAGATTTGGTGTTACAACCGTAGCAAGAGGGAGAAGCAATTCTCTCATTGCCACTGTATTCTCAGGCATTAACACTTCATCTGTCCCTTTGCAAACCATTACAGGGTCTATGACGACTTTATCAAGGCCATACTCTTTAATTTTTCGTGCAGCCAATTCAATAATATCAACGGTCCCAAGCATCCCTGTTTTCATGGCATCAATTCCTGTAGAAAGGATTGTATCCAGTTGTGCCTCCACAGTTGAAACATCAATAGAAAATACATTATGAGACCAGTTATTTTTAGGGTCCATTGCAACAATTGAAGTAACAGCAGTCATTCCATAAACGCCAAGCTCCTGGAATGTTTTTAAATCTGCTTGAAGTCCTGCTCCGCCGCTGCTGTCTGATCCAGCTATAGTCAATGCTTTTTTTAGACTCATTGGCCTATCCTCCCTCATTATAAAACTTAATTTAGTTATACTTTATAATACATACCAAAACAATATGTATGGAAAAAAACTGATGCTGTTAATTGTATACATAATCCGTGAACCATAAACATCTAATTACCATTTTGTGGTATTTTATCACGGATATAAACCGGAAGTATACAGTAAGAGTTTATAGAGCTAAGAACTCATATAGTAATGATACTATAAGTGAAAAATTGAGGATAACAATAACGCTTATATGATAATTAAGACATAGTACAGCGCTGCTAGCTACTTACCCAAAATCTGATCCTGGCAGATAAGAATGGACAATGATTGATTGTGTGTAATAACATCAGATGGATATTTACGAATGTGATGTTATTAGAGGGTATTAAAAAAGGGCTCAAGGAAGGGAGAACCCATCCTTAAGCCCTTTTTATGCTGTGTCGGTTACATAATTTTTGTATTATCAATATCACTTGCCTGGTTCGAAGTAACAATAACAATTTTGTGGTCATCAAGGTCTTTTTCATATTGTTGTGCTTCTAACTCAGATAATCCAAGTGATTGAAGCTTGCTGCGCAATTCGTCACCGCGTTTTTTGAACAGATTTCCTACACTTTCAAAGAAACCTTGTTCACCAATACCAATGTTGCCTGTATCCGTAGCATCAGTTAAGTCCTTCGAAAACTCTTTGTTATGGGAAAACAGATAAACATTCTCTTTTGTAAAACCCTCAGCTGCAAGTTGTTCAACTTTCTCTTTAGCTTGAACTGAATTTTCTACTACAAAAACTTGATACATCTTGCATCCACCTCGATTTTTGGATTTTAATTTAAAATGTAGTTACAGTGTTTATATAACCTATTAAAAAATCTATAAACATAAGTTGAGTAGGGTAAGAGAGTGTAAGAGGAAAATATTGTTCGAAATATAATAATTTCTGAGTATATAAAGGAGTGGATTGGATGAGTTACCAAATTTTACAGAATGACTGGCTGGAGTATTTACAGGATGAATTCAAACAACCGTATTATGTAGCACTGCGTGATTTTATAAAAAAGGAGTATGAAAACGAGATTGTCTATCCAAAGGCTGAAGATATCTATAACGCTTTGCACTATACTGATTTTAAATCCGTCAAAGTGGTATTGCTCGGGCAGGATCCTTACCATGGACCCAATCAGGCTCATGGATTGAGTTTCTCTGTACAGCCTGGAGTCGCTCTCCCGCCATCACTGCGAAATATTTTTAAGGAACTAAATGATGACTTGGGAATTCCAGTCCCTAACCATGGATATTTGAAAAGTTGGGCGGATCAGGGGGTACTTTTGTTAAATACCGTTCTGACTGTCAGACAGGGAGAAGCCCATTCACATAAGGGGAAAGGATGGGAGCGATTAACAGATAAAATAATCGAGACAATGAATGAAAAATCAGAACCGGTTGTTTTCCTATTATGGGGAAAACCAGCACAATCCAAAATTCATTTAATTGATCAGAAGAAACATCACATCATTACCTCGGTTCACCCGAGCCCGCTATCTGCCCGTCGAGGTTTCTTTGGAAGCAAGCCATTTTCTAGAACGAATGAGTTTCTCAGACAAAATGGGTTAGAGGAAATCGACTGGTCCATTCCAAATTCATGAGGTTGTGAAAAATAGATTCCTTGGCGAAGTTAGGATAGAATTGAATAAGAAGAGATGAAGGTAAGAGGTGTGAATCTGTGGAAATAACATCAGAAAAGGTATTGGACAAAATGGATGAACTGATTCAGAAGGCTAAAATGGCGCCTGCTGAAAAAAGGAATGGTTACCTAATTGCAGTTCAAAGCTTAATCGACTTGGTCATAAGTGATCATACCAAGGCGGAAGGACAAACCGTGAAGAAAACTGTTCCATATAATCCAATTCAGCAAACGAATCCAACTGTCTCTCTTCCGCAGGAGGAACCAGTTAAGATGGAGGATGCAAACGGGGATTCACTGCTTGATTTTTAAACGCAAAGGAGAAAACGAGGATGAAAACATTTATTATTATAGCAGCCATTAATGCTGCGATGTCCGTGGCATGCGGTGCATTCGGAGCTCATGGGCTGGAGGGAAAGATTTCTGAAAAGTCTCTGGCGGTCTGGAAAACAGCCGTTCAGTATCAAATGTTTCATGCAGGTGGATTATTGGCAATCGGATTGCTGTGGGATCGATTATCTTCACATCAATTGTTAAATTGGTCAGGTTGGCTCATGTTAGTTGGAATTATCCTCTTTTCTGGAAGCCTATATGTACTCAGTGTAGCAAGTATTGGTAAGCTAGGTATTATAACGCCGTTTGGCGGTGTTGCATTTATTGCTTCATGGGTATTAATGATTGTAGCCGTTTATAAATATTCATAATTTGCTAGATTTATAGAAAAACCGCTTATGTCTGACATAAGCGGTTTTTCTATGTACTATAGTGATGAATGGTTCATCAAATTTCTTTATTCTCGAAATGTCTACCCTTCATCATTAACGAGACGAGTTTCCAAAAGGATAGGAGTACTCGATTTCTTCATCAAAGGTTACATAATCGAGATAAATCAATGGTAACAGGTAGCGCATACCAGTTTGAGGATCACTTAAGATTACATGATCTCGACCGGCTGCTTCGATAATTCCTTTGAATAGTCGGGTATTGCCATCTTTACTTCCTTCAAATGTCATATATACCGAAGCGAGTTTACCACGATTCAAGCGCAGAATATTTTCGATATAGGATTGTTCTACGAATTGACCCGGAGCAAGCGACGGAGATGTTTGTAACGGTGACCCACCACCTAGAGTATATGACTGCGCCGGAAAGGGCAGTTGTTGTTGCTGTTGTTGTGGCTGAAACTGTTGTTGTTGCCCCATGCCTGTTTGTCCTGCCATATAGGGATTATAAGGGACTTGATATCCTCCTCCGTACGGTTGCCCGCCCCCGTATGATTGTGAACCCGGTTGTTTCATAAAATGACTCCTCCTCTGTTAAACAATAGTTTTCTAAAAAACTGTTGGACAATCAGCTTGTGTCGGTGAAAAGAAACAATGTGATTTGTATCGCCCGGAATTATATTGACCATACCATTGGGCCGGGCAGCTTCCTTCTGGTCTGAAGAACCAAAGGGAGTTCGTGGCCGGATTAAAACGTTCCCCGTTGACGACTCTTCTAGCCAGCCTGATTTCACTCTCTCTGGCACGTTGATAAAAGTATCCTTTTTGTGTCGATTCAAATCCACCGGGGTTTTGGAACACCATTTGAGGAATCGATCGGATATTCACAAAATCCAAACATTCACCACGAACTCTGTTGACGCCGACATTGCCGACTAATAGCATGCCCAAGTTTCCTTCGCCCTCAGCTTCCGCTCTCATTAATCGGGCGAGAACTTTTATATCCTCCTCAGTAGCTTTTATAACTGCCATGCTTGAAGCACCTCTTTTCGATAGGTCATTTCATGATGTGTTGTTGATACGTAAAAGGTATGCTCACTATAGAAAATTATGCAGGGGGAGACCGGCTTATGATAAAAAAGGATATTACTTAATCCATTTCAATAAGAGCAGCAGGGAGATTGCCTTATATTGTGGAATTTATTATTCACATATTTTTTTTATAAAGAAATTTAAAAAGGTTAGCTGTCCGGAGGTATTTATGAAAAAAATCATGCTGTTATCGTTTTTATTTATCGTTATATCTTCCTCAAATGCTCAGGCATTAAAATGGGCATCAGTCTTTGTTGTTTGGGAAGGGAAGGTTTATGAAGTTAGAGAAAACGAATTGATTGAAGATCATGAGATTGGTATGAACATAGGGGAAGTGGATACTGAAGCAAATGACGAGACAGGCAGTTATTGGGGAAATGCTTCAAACCTTTATCCGAAGGGGACAGAGTATTATGAAATAAAGGGGACACCGGTATCCACTGCAATTGCAGTAAAAGATGATAAGCGGTGGGTCAAGGCTGTTTATGATTATGAAGCTCCATTCCATATAATGAATATTATTATTAATTTCTATTTCATAGCTGCTGTTATCATGATTATTTTGATAATCTTAGCTGTCATCTTTCAAAATTACAAGTCTAAAATTCCTCGATAAATCATTTCTGTGTAAATAAATAAAAAGTAGTGTGTTCTGGGTATTCACAACCTGGACTATTAAAGCGAAAATCCTGGTGCTTAGACAACAAAAAAGTGCCCTATCCACCATGTATAATGGCTTTTAAAGGCACTTCCTTTTATCCTATTTAAACATGTAAAAATTCGCTGATACGTTCAGGTGTAAGGATATTTCCAACAAAGAAGGAACCAAATTCACCGTAACGGGCACTCACTTCATCGAAACGCATTTCATAAACCAATTTTTTAAATTGGAGAACGTCATCTGCGAAAAGAGTAACGCCCCACTCATAATCATCGAATCCTACGGATCCAGAAATAATTTGTTTAACCTTGCCAGCATATTGTCGGCCAATCATTCCGTGAGAATACATAAGTTTTTTACGATCCTCCATCGGAAGCATATACCAGTTATCATTGCCTTGACGACGCTTGTCCATCGGATAGAAGCAAACATGCTTAGATGTCGGCAAGATCGGGTATAGTCTGGAACGAACATGAGGATTCTGATATGGATCTTCATCTGAATCAGAAGGCAGATAATTACTTAGCTCAACAACAGATACATAAGAATGTGCCGGAATTGTGAACTCTGCTAATTTAGTTTTATTAAACTCTAATTCAAGTGCATTTAATTCTTCCATTGTTGGGCGTAAAAGCATCATCATAAAGTCTGCTTTTTGTCCGACAATTGTATAAAGAGCATGACTGCCTTGGTTTTCATTCTGAGTTTTATTCCATTTTTCAACCAATCCCAGGAATTCATTGATGGCAGTGGCGCGTTCGTCTTCAGGTAACATTTTCCAGGATAACCAGTCAATTGTACGGAAGTCGTGTAAACAATACCAACCGTCTAATGTTTTAGCTGCTTCACTCATACTTATCATCTCCTACATAACATTTCGTTCATGCCATTTACTATATCACAATCAATGGAATATTTTCTTGAATCAAGTCTTCAATAAACTTGTCGATATTTTGACATACCGCTATAATTTTAAAAAATAAGGCAAACCTATTAAATAATTCATCATAAAGGTGTATTCTAGGTAGAGTGACATTTTGAGGAGGACATAAAAAATGAGTAATTTATTTACAACTTTAAAAGAAAAAGTTTCTGGCAATCAATTGCGAATTGTATTCCCAGAAGGAATGGATGAAAGAATTCTTGAAGCAGCCGGAAGATTGGCAGCTGATAAAACAATCATTCCAATCTTAGTTGGAAATATTGATGAAATCACAAAAAAAGCGAAGGATATGAATATTTCTGTAGATAATATGGAAATTTACGATCCTGCTACATATATTATGATGGACGAGCTTGTGACAGCTTTCGTTGAACGTCGTAAAGGTAAAGCGACTGAAGAACAAGCACGTAAAATCTTACTTGACGAAAACTATTTCGGAACAATGCTTGTATATCTAAATAAAGCAGATGGTTTGGTCAGCGGTGCTGCGCATTCTACAGCAGATACAGTACGTCCTGCATTGCAAATCATTAAAACAAAAGCAGGCGTTAAAAAGACGTCTGGAGTATTCATCATGGTTAAAGGTGATGAAAAATACGTATTTGCAGACTGCGCAATCAACATTGCTCCAGATAGCCAGGATCTTGCCGAAATTGCAATTGAAAGTGCTAGAACAGCGCGCATGTTTGATTTAGATCCACGTGTTGCAATGCTTAGCTTCTCCACAGTTGGTTCTGCTGTATCTGAAGAAACAACAAAAGTGGCGGATGCTGTTAAGCTTGTAACGGAGATGGACCCACAATTAATCGTAGACGGAGAAATTCAATTCGACGCAGCGATTGTTCCATCTGTTGCTGCATCTAAAGCTCCTAACTCTCCACTTCAAGGTTCTGCAAATGTATTTGTATTCCCTAGCCTTGAAGCAGGTAATATTGGATATAAAATTGCACAGCGCCTTGGCGGATTTGAAGCAGTTGGACCAATCCTGCAAGGTCTAAATGCTCCTGTGAACGACCTATCCAGAGGATGTAATGCAGAGGATGTATACAACCTTGCACTGATCACAGCTTCTCAAGCTTTGGTAAAATAAGTTTATAAGTGACCTATGGCGCCCTTTGGCGCCTATTTTTTTATAGATGGAGAGAGGTAAGATGAATTTATTACAACAGGATCGCTGGAGAATCATTGACCATAGTCAATCAGGTATGCATACACGTGCCATTCAATCATTTGCGATTGACGATACATTATGCGCTTCAGTTGGAGCTGGGAACTCACCGGTTACCGTACGGGCTTGGGTTCATCAAAAAACAGTTGTGATGGGTATACAGGACGGTAGGCTCCCGATGCTGAAGCAAGCTGCTGATTTCCTGCATGAGAAGGGCTATGACTGTATTGTCCGAAATTCAGGCGGATTGGCCGTTGTATTGGATGAAGGAATTTTGAACCTGACGCTTGTTTTTCCGGAAAAAGACCGGAAAATAGAGATTAATCGCGGATATGACGCTATGTGGGAACTGATCAAGTACATGTTTCGAGACTTTGATAATGAGATTAAAGCGGGTGAAATCGTAGGCTCTTATTGTCCGGGAAGCTATGATTTAAGCATTGATGGCAAAAAATTTGCCGGTATCTCTCAAAGGAGAATCCGTCATGGTGTAGCAGTACAAATCTACTTGGATATCAATGGGGATGCTGAACAAAGAGCCGCATTAGTGAGAGATTTTTATAAAATTGCTCTAAATGGGACTGAGACGAAATTTGTTTACCCTACTGTGGATCCAAAAGTTATGGCTTCCTTATCTGATTTGCTCGGTGTCGAGCTGACTGTCAATGATGTAATGCTACGCTTAATGAAGGCATTACAGGATCATTCCGGGCAGATTGAGATGAATTCTTTGACGGAAGCAGAAATGCCACTGTTTGAATCCTATTTAGAAAGAATGCAAGACCGCAATGCGAAATTGGCAATCGATTAAATCTTTCTATTGTTTTAGAAGGGGCTGTCAAAAGTAGTATCTTATATGCTTGAATGAAAGTGAGAATGGTTTGATAGTACAGATGAAAGCCGGCTCTTATGAAGGAGCCGGCTTTTTATATTTATTCTGCGATTTTTTCTAGATTTCCATTACGATCCATCTTAAATTTAGTAGCTTGTCGGTCATCTTCATCCAATAAAGCTAATTTACGGGCACGATTCATAATATTCATGAGTGTTTCGTAGTCTTCCTGAATCGTAACGGTATTTTCTTCAACATTATCAAGCTTGTGCTGCAATTCTTTATTTGTATTTTTCAGTTCCCTGATTTCAAGGCGCAATCTTTCATTTTCAGATTGTAATGCTTGCAGTTTCAGGCTGTTTGTATCATAAGATTGTAAGAATACAATAACATCGTCCATCGTCAAAGCCGGAGTCTTGTATTCTTCCAGCACTGGAAATAGGCTTGTTTGCTCAAATGTTTCAGTATCTTTTTGTTCGGTGGAAATATCCATGTCCATCAATTCATCTTCCATTGCGGTAGTCACTGTTTCAAAGTCTCGTAAAGATGGAGTCGGTGGCTGGTATAGGATTTTCTTTTTGCCGCCCTGATCCTTTCCAAGCAATCTTTGGCGTTGTTTACGCTGTTTACGGGCAAGCTGCAATGCTTTCTCATAAGTATGTCTTACAACCGCATTCCATCTAAATCCACAAGCAGCGGCGGTACGGTTCAATTTATCTCCAACTTCGTCAAATGCATTCAATTGGGTACTGCCTTCGCGGACGTGTCTTAAAACAGTTTCTGCTAGTAATAAATCATTTTCTTCAGTCCATGCATCTTGTCTGATTTTCATGATCTGCAACTCCCTTTTCTATAAGATTTAAAATAAATTTGCAAATTATGGTTCTAGCATGGACAAAAAGAACAAAGTTTATACAGGTTACTAGATTTTTTCATTAACCTAATAGATATTTAGCCGATTCTTGCAAATAGGGGAGCCGGAGTGATACAATACGCTTTAGTCCCAAGAGGCTCACAACTAACAAAGAGTCAAATTTTTTGGCAAGAAAGGATAGGCGGTCATGTCGAACGAATTTAGAGTATGTGACGACTGTCAGGCTACAAACCTAAAGACATTGCTACCAAAACTAAACAAGCTCGATCCCGATGCAAAAATTGAGATTGGATGCCAGTCCTACTGTGGACCTGGACGCAAAAAATCATTTGCGTTCGTCAATAATCGTCCAGTAGCTGCACCAACAGAAGATGAATTAATTGAAAAAGTAAAAGCTAAGATAAAATAAATAAAAAGTCGCTCCTCTAAAAGTTCAAATTTTAGAAGAGCGACTTTTTTTCATAAAATCCGGTCTAATAATCCATACTAAGGTATCAATCTTTGAATGGGGAATTGGGGATTATATATGAAAAAAATAGGTGTACTGATTTTAACTGTAGTTTGTTGTATATGGCTTAATCCCGAAATTAGCATAGCGCTTTCGAATGATCCACCAGATTTACTGATTACAGAGATTTCTGCGCAGGGAAAAACGTATGAATATATCGAAATCTATAATAATACAGACGTACCAATCGATTTACATGACTACAATCTGCGATACCTCTCTATGAATAAATCGATGCAAGTATGGGATATAAAAGAATCAACTTTTATAGAGCCAAAATCTACGAAAATCATTTGGATTAAAAATGCTGCCAGCAAAGATGAGTTTAATTTTAAGGATTTCAAACGCCATTTTCATACCTCAGTGGATCATAAACAACTGATTCGCCTGGAAGGTAACTTACACAATAGCAGCAAAAATACGGTTGTTCTGGCAACTGATACAGGAGCGGTTATTTCATATGTATCCTACGATAAGGGACTCATCCATTATAAGCAGGATAATGGAGCAAAGAAATTAATAGAGGATAAACAGATTAAAGAGAATACACCCGGTCAAGTGAGTAATGAACAAGTCCCGTTAAATGCCAATAAGCAGACGGATACTACAAAGCCGATTGTCAGACCGGTGACCATGCCAAAAGAAGTCCCAGAGCGATCGGATGTCTCCATCGAGATTCAAATTGAGGATGAACATCTAATTAAGCGGGCAGAAATTTTTTATAAAAGAGGTCAGGATTCTGCTTTCACACAAGCAAATATGCTTATGAAAACGACGACTTCTTATCAATCAATTATATCTCGATACGATGTATATGGTTCTGTTCCAACCTTTGAGTATTATATAGAAATATCGGATGGACAGCATGTCATTAGATACCCCGAAAAAGGGACAAAGACGATAAAAATAGGGAATCCAGATATGTACAAACCCCTAAAGCCAGGGCTTTCTGTCCAAAAAAATACGATTTTAAAAGGTACAAAAAAGATACAGGTTCAAAAGGCAACAGCTGAGGAACAGATTAAGCTTACGGTTGATGGACAAAAACTGAAGACACAGAGGGTCTTGAGCCGTCCTGCTGCAGTTGTGTTTGAAGGCCTTGGCATTGATGAAAGAAAGAAAAGTGCAGTTTACATGGGAGACCGTTTAATATCTAAATTAAAACCTACAGCAGGATTATATCTTCCATATGAATTGTCAATTCCAATTGATGAACTCAAACCGGGCAAAAATACGATTTCCATCCACACAGGCACGAAGAAGGAAACATTTATGCCCGGAAGTACAGTTGAAGAAAAAGATGTCGACCGCTTTTCTATCAAGAATATAAAGCTGCTGATGGGTGATGGTACGATGATTCGCCCAATCAGTGTAAATTCAATCACGGGAGATGGTGATGAGAATCGAGAAAGCACTCGGGAAGCCCAGGAATGGAAGGTTGGTAATCAGGGAGTGTTAATCCTATCCTACGAATTTATCATCCCGGCAGCTATGTTCACAGCAGAGGAAGCAGAGATTGATACGATGGCTTATCAGGATGGAGTCCATAGTATTCAATCTAAAGGCACATCCATTCACCAGGCAGATGTTGTTTTTGATAATACAGCACCAAAGCTCCATGTAAAAACACCGCTGAATGGCAGAACCTATAAGGGAACATTCACCATTGATGCAAACCCCGAGGATGAGGTGACTTCAATAGCCTCCATTAAAGGCTATCTTGATGGTCGGGAAATCACTCTGCCATATACGACCTCTTCGGGCAGACTGTCTAAAGGGAAACACAAGGTAACCTTCATGTCAGTAGATGCAGCTGGGAATCGCAAAAAGGAAACGATTCATTTTAAGATTGTGGATGAAGCACCTATTATTATGAATCAAGCCATACCGCTTGATAATGATACAAAAGTATCTGTTCATCCGAAGCTAAGCGTGAAGGTAGAAGATCCAACTAATGATCAAATAGTGGCTAAGTTTTTCTCAGGCAATCGTTATGATTACACCTCCAAAGGGAGGAATCAATTAAAAGCATTTTCCAATATTGCAGATGAGGAACCGCCGCCCAACCAGACTTATCCGCGTGAAACAGGTATCTTAGCCAAGCAGGTAAAGCAGATAGCCAAAGCGGATAAGACTTATTGGGTGACTGCCTCAAATAAAGGATTTCCGTATCAGCGGTTTGAGATTTCACTGGATGAAACACCTGCGGAGATGAAAGAGGTTGAAGTAAAGTGGGTCGGGCATTCCTTACAGGGAAGAAAGGTCACTCTATATGCCTGGAACCTACAAAAATCTAGATGGGATGCATTAGCGTATGGCTACGGCAATAAGGATTTTTCGTTGAAAGCTAGTGTCGAGACAGCGGCCTATTTAAAAAATCAAAAGCTGCAGGTCCTTGTGCAGGATCAAATTATTGGTGAAGTGAATCGTCCATTTAATTTGATCTGGATGTCAGATACCCAATATTATTCTGAATCATTCCCACATATTTTCCCAGTGATGACGAACTGGATTAGGATCCAAAATCAGCTCGGTAATGCGGAATATGTCATTCATACAGGGGATATTATTAATGTCAGATGGGATATGGAGCAATGGGATATCGCGGATAAGAGTATGGGCATTTTGGATGAACACCATGTTCCTTATGGGGTAGTGGCCGGTAATCATGATGTGGGAAACTTGGTACTGGATTATCGCAATTATGGTAAATACTTTGGCGAAAAAAGATTTAAGCATACATCCCATTACGGAGGTGGGATGGAAAATAACACGAATCACTATGATTTAGCTTCCTTTGGCGGGCATGATTTCCTCTTCCTGTATCTGGGCTGGGGTAAAGAAACCACGACTGCAACTCTGGATTGGGTTGATAAGGTATTAAACCAATACTCAGATAGAAATGTGGTGCTGGCCATCCATAATTATCTCGACCATAAAGGGAAAAGGACATATAACGGTAATCAGGTCTTTAAAGAAATTGTTCGGAAATACGAGAATATTAAGCTGGTTCTTGCAGGGCATATTTCAGGGGCAAGCCGCAATGTAGCGACCATTCCTCTAAAGGGAAGCCCAACGAAATTCCGTAAGGTGTATGAAATGCTTGCCGACTATCAGAGCGGGCCGGAAGGCGGGGCTGGGTATATGCGGATGCTCCATTTTAATCCGGAGGCAAAGCAGTTATCAGTCAAAACGTACTCTCCTTACTTGGATGACTATAATTATTTTGAGCCTGAAGTCGATGAATTTACGATTGACCAAATGGAGCTGAACCCGATTCAGAAACAGGTGGCGACAGATTATATTGGCGTAAATGTGTATTCGAATACCATTTTGGGTGAAGATAAGGACGGAAGGAATCACGAGAAAGTACAAATCCGCCTAAAGGATCTAAAACACAAACACGATTATTTCTGGTATGTTGAAGTGAGCGACAGCTATGGAGGGCGGTCACGTTCTCCGGTTTGGAAATTTACGACTAAATAAAGATAAAGTGCCCTTTGAACAGAATCGATTTCTATTCAAAGGGTTTTTGTTGTGTATTATTGTGGAAGAAGATGATTATGTTTTTTTAGATTAAACAAGCTATAATAAAACCATGACCGATTAGGAAGAGGGAATAGAATGATAGAATATTCTCTGGAAAAATTAAACGAAGAAAAAGTATTTAAGGATCCGGTGCATCGCTATGTGCATGTGAATGACCGGGTCATTTGGGATTTAATTGATACAAAGGAATTCCAGCGTTTAAGGCGAATTAAACAGCTTGGAACCACCTATTTAACATTTCATGGGGCTGAACACAGCCGTTTTAATCACTCTCTTGGAGTATATGAGATTGTGAGAAGAATTGTGGATGGGGTATTTGCTAATAGACCGGAATGGAACCCAAAAGATCGTCTTCTTTCTTTATGTGCAGCTTTGCTCCATGACCTCGGGCATGGTCCTTTTTCACATGCCTTCGAAAAAGTCTTTGATTTGGACCACGAGGAATTCACAAGGAAGATTATTTTAGGGGATACTGAGGTTAATGCAATTTTAAAAAAGGTAGATGCCAGCTTTCCGAAAGAGGTAGCTGAAGTCATTGCCAAAACACATGCCAATAAATTGGTTGTCAGCTTAATCTCGAGTCAGCTTGATGCAGACCGGATGGACTACTTGTTACGGGATGCCTATTTTACTGGGGTGAGCTACGGCCAGTTTGATATGGAGCGGATTCTCCGAGTGATGAGACCGACGGAGGATCAGGTGGTTTTCAAGCAAAGCGGGATGCATGCTGTAGAAGACTACATTATGAGCCGCTATCAAATGTACTGGCAGGTTTATTTCCATCCAGTATCTCGAAGCGCAGAGGTGATTTTAACAAAAATCCTGCACCGCGCTAAAGATTTATATAAGAAAAATTATCGATTTAAACAGGAACCTCATCATTTTTCTTCTTTATTTACCCAGTCTGTTACCCTATATGATTATTTGAAATTAGACGATAGTGTTATGCTGTACTATTTTCAGTTATGGGGCGAAGAAGAGGATGGCATACTGAGTGATTTATGCACGAGATTCATGAACCGGAATTTATTCCAGTATGTAGAATTCCTTCCATCCTCCAGTGCAGAAATGAAAAAAGTGATGGAGCTTACTCAATTGTTCACAGCAGCCGGACTTGATCCGGAATATTATTTGGTGCTAGATTCTTCATCGGATTTACCATATGATTTTTATCGGCCTGGAGAAGAGGGAGAAAGGGTACCGATTTATCTGTTATCTAAAACGAAAGAACTTAAAGAGCTTTCCAGGCAATCAGATATCGTAGACGCGATTTCCGGGAAACGACGTACGGATCATAAACTGTACTTTCCTGCTGATATCTTAGAGGATGAAACGAATCATAAAGAAATAAAGGAAAAAATAAAAGAATTGCTTGATTGGGATTAATTGATACTGAAGGAGTGAAGAATGTTGTTGAAGGAGCATGCCAGAATTCTTTCAGCCATAGATGCAGCCGGGCATATTGGTGGGAGAAAAAAGCTTCAAAAGATGGTGTTTATCTCAAAAAAACTTGAATATCCTTTTCAGGAGAGATTTGAATTTCATTTTTATGGACCTTATTCAGAGGAATTAACGTTAAAAATAGAAGAACTTTGTAATTTAGGGCTTTTATCTGAAATAAAGGATAAGGAAAATGGCTATGTTCATTATGACTACTCTTTAACAGAGGCAGGCAAAGAATTTCTTTCTTTATACAGCAAAGACAATGAAAACGACGAGTTGGCTGCATGTGTAAAGGGATTGAACAATCATAATGCACGTTTTCTTGAATTGGTTTCTACGATTTTTTATTTCGACCATTTATCCAAGGATGAGATTATTAAGAAAATCCAGGAGCTTAAGGCGAAGCAACAGTATTTGCCTGAGGAAATAGAGGAAGCCTTCAATTATGCAGCACAGCTTATTAAGGAAAATAAACCAATGTACGCAAATTAATTCTTTTTAAAAATGGAGAAATAAAAAGAATGGAGCGTATTTGCTCCATTCGGCTCCTTTTATCCCGTTGGCTCCCACTTAAAAACGAAAGTCGGGTCCAATACTAGTTAATTGAATCAATAATGTTCCGTGGGGATGAAGATGCGCAACCGAACAAAAATTATTGATCGCTGGCGCGTACACCGCCAACCGCATAATGAGATTTAGTCATTTCTTCAATAAACACCGTAATTCTTTCTTTTGGTGCTCCTGTTGTTTCAGAAACTGCTTCAGTTACTTTTTCACATAAGGCCTTTTTTTGTTCTTCAGTGCGGCCCTCTAACATTTTAACGGTTACATACGGCATATAATGTCCTCCTCATTTGTAAAACAAGTGATTATGTTGATAGTTTTTCATAATCGCCGGTGGAAAGCAAGTGGTGAAAAGCAGAATGGAAGGTTGAACCTAACTGATAAGGTTTTATATTAAGGAAAAGGGGGATGTTTTGGTGTTTGATTTTCAAAGCATACTGGTCAATTTACCATATACACTTGTAACTCTCGCCATTGCGTTTACTGTTCATGAATATGCACATGCCTATGCGGCCTTTAAATTTGGAGATATGACTGCAAAAAATCAGGGACGGCTGACATTAAATCCGCTTCGGCACATTGATCCATTAGGCGCGATTTTTATTATACTGGTCGGATTCGGTTGGGCAAAACCTGTACCGGTCAATCGCTTTTTCTTTAAAAATCCACGGATGAACAGTATTGTTGTTTCAGTGGTAGGTCCTTTGAGTAATCTTGTGCTGGCTTTTATTGGTGTCCTATTGATATATATCATAAGCATCGCTGGATTTAATTTACCTGAGTTTATTTACACGTTTTTAAAAATTTTTATCCGCTTGAATGTCGTGCTGTTTGTATTTAATTTATTGCCATTCCCTCCACTTGATGGGTATCGTATTATTGAGGATCTCGTTCCGGCTGATATACGTCCAAAAATGACACAGTATGAACAATATGGAGCGTTGATTTTCCTTATCCTGGTGATTACACCGCTTGGTAATTACACAATCGATCCAATCATTTATAAATTAGTACCAGCGATTGAGCAATTCTTAGTTTCAATATTTATATAAAGGGAGGCTTCTACATACCCATGAGTCAAGATAAGAAAAAACCAACTTTTAATATCATCAAAAACGACCCTACTGATGGCCATAAAGGCTTTGGAATGGGGGCGTTGAGCCTGGAAAATGTTTCACCTGTCATTATTGATGTGGAGGCAGGCGAAGCATTTGTCGATATTGGTGCTATGCATGCAAGGAGTGCTATTGAAAGACGAATCAAATTTTTACCGAATAAAGAGGAAGTACCAAACGGAAAGCCATATTGGCTGGTTTGGGTTACAATCGAACAGACGAAACAGGGAGCCTATTATGCGGGTGTGACGGCATGTGAAATGACGGTTGATGAGGAGATTCGCCGCGGCTATAAATCATTGCCAGAGCATGTGAATCGCATGGATAAATCATTGAAAAGACATATTATCGTTGAGCATATGGATGAACCTTCAAAAATCATCTTAGCTAACTTCCTGAAAAAGCATAATGAAGAGCTTTGGCAAAACTCCCCTGATGAATTGAAGGAAAAGCTGAACGCTAACTAATATTGACAAAAACGTGAAATTTATGGATTTTTTTGTAAGTTAATTCAGCATATTACTTGTCGGTTTTCAGTAAAAAAAGTACACTAAAAACAGTGTGCAAGCACGTAGAGCTAGGACGCAAAAATCCCCAAACCGTTAATGGTTTGGGGATTTTTGTTTTCTTACATGGGTCGGATTGTTTAAAGTTTTCCAAATGGCCACACTCTCTTGTACCACGGATCATGTGACTTTTCTTTATTCTTTTCATCAGAAGGGGCTGGGTCGCTTCCCCTGTGATCATGGCAATACTGTTTCGGCTCGGTTCCTTTTTTATAATAAGTAAGGCGTTTAACCGGGCAGGCTCCATGTGCAAGCAAGCCGCTTTCAGGATCAATTTCTACTGCAACAATATTTTTCGGCTGTTTAAACTCTTTAACAGGCTCATCCTCTAGGGATTGCTCCATAAAGCTCGCCCAAATTTCCTTGGCCGCGATTTTATCTTGCTTGGTTTCGATTTTCTGAGAACGATCATATCCGGTCCAAACACCTGTTGTAAGCTGTGGAGTATAGCCAATCATCCAGCTATCATATTCAGTTGAACCTGATTTTCCGGCATAGGGCCTTGAAAGCTTAGGGGCAATCGAGGCACCTGTCACGGATGCGTAACCATTTAGCTTTTTATCGAACACACCTGTCAGCATTTGTGTCATGACATAGGCGTCCTCTTGCTTCAGTACGGCTGTCCGTTCTAATTTTTTCTGATATAGAACCTCGCCGTCACGCCCTGTAACCTTAGTGATAAAGTAAGGTTTAACCTTTTTTCCTCCGTTGGCAAATAAGTTATAGGCATTAGTCATCTCCAAAGGTTTAACTCCGGACGTTCCAAGCGCCAGTGAGGGAACCTTGGCCATAGGAGTGGTTAATCCAAATCGCTTTACAGCCTTAACCAGTTCATCCTCTCCAAGGAACAGATGTGTTTTGACGGCAAATATATTGTCTGAAACTGCCAGGGCCTGAGCCAGTGTAATCGATTCATTGGCATATCGGTTATTAAAATTATGGGGTGTATATTCTTCTTTTCCTCCATCAAATGAAAAGGTGGTCACTTCACTTCGTAAGGTCGTCGATGGTGTGAATCCTTTTTCTAAAGCTGTGTAATATAGCAGCGGCTTAATCGTGGAACCGGGCTGTCTAAGTGCATGGGTCGCACGATTGAATGAGCTATGCTCATAATTGGTTCCACCAATCAATGCTTTCACCATACCGTTATGGGGATTCATTGCAATTAAAGCTGCCTGAAACTCGCCTCCCGGCTGTACATGCTTGGCAATAGCCTCCTCAGCAATAGCCTGCTGCTTGGAATTGAAGGTTGTATACACCTTTAATCCCCCTTGCCTGATCAGCTCCTCATTCCCCTTTAACACATGACGTAACTCTTGATTGACCGCATCCAGAAAATAGGGTGCCTCCTGTTTTTTCTCTGTAATCAGGGAACCGTAAATGGGCAAGCGGTCGGCTAATGCCAGTGTTTCTTTTGCCTGTTCTGCACTAAGCTGACTGGTTTCCTTTAAAGAGTTGAGGACAATAGCCTGCCGTTCCTTCGCATTCTTCTTTGATACAAGTGGTGAATAAATGCCTGGACCCTTTGGTATACCGGCAAGCAGGCTTGCTTCAGCCAAGGATAGATCTTTGGCATCCTTATGAAAGTAATAGTGGCTCGCAGCCTGTATACCGTACATTCCATGCCCGTAATAAATCGTATTTAAATAACCTTCGAGAATCTCATCTTTACTGAAATGGTCTTCAATCCGAAGAGTGTAGAGAGCTTCCTTAGCCTTTCGTGACCAGGTTTTTTCCGAGCCAAGGAAGAGGTTCTTGGCATACTGCTGAGTGATTGTACTGGCTCCCTGGACCTTGGCCATCGCAATCGTATCAGATACAATTGCCCCTAAAATTCTTTTTGTATCAAACCCGTTATGATGATAAAAATTTCGATCCTCAACTGCCAGAGTAGATTGTACTAGATAAGGTGATATCTCACTGAGAGGTACCCAATACCGCCTCTCGGCCCCGTGGCTTTCCGTAAATGTACTTAAATCATCAGCTAAATATTGGGTGGTTTGCGGGACGGATACGGCTGGAGGCCCGGCAAGCTTTACAATAAGTAGGACAGTAACAAACCCAATCACTCCAAATGTAGCAATCAGCGACCCGATAAATATGAGGGCTCGTTTATAGGCAAGTAATTTCCTTCTTCTAAGTCTGCTTGGAGACACATGTCTTCCCCCTGATCTGTTGTGAAATTATTCATATTAGTAGTATGAAAATAAACCAACATTTTTAAACGTAAAACAGACATAGAAACGATAATATTGGAAATATGGGAAAATCTTTACTTTTCTATAAGAATGCACTATACTCTTCTAAGTTTAATAGATAGTGAATGCTAATTGGGCCGCTGAAACTGAAACAAGAAAAGAGGTTCATCATGGGTATTTGGTTCACGGAGAAGCAAACAGATCATTTTGGAATCACCATGAAGATAAGTCGTACCTTGCATACAGAACAAACAGACTTTCAAAAACTGGATATTGTAGAGACAGATGAGTGGGGTAAGATGCTGCTGCTTGATGATATGGTGATGACATCTGTGAAAGATGAATTTGTCTATCATGAGATGGTAGCCCACGTTCCACTGCATACGCATCCTAATCCAGAGCATGTCCTCGTTGTAGGCGGTGGGGATGGTGGTGTAATCCGTGAAGTGCTTAAGCATGAGAATGTAAAAAAAGCTACTTTGGTAGAGATTGATGGCAGAGTCATTGAGTATTCAAAACAGTTTTTACCAGAAATTGCGGGAAGTCTGTCCAATCATCGGGTCGAAGTGCTGGTTGATGATGGATTTATGCATATTGCCAATAGCGAAAATAAATATGATGTTATTATCGTAGATTCTACAGAGCCGGTTGGACCGGCCGTAAATTTGTTTACGAAGGGCTTCTATGCAGGAATCTATCAAGCATTGAAGGAAGAGGGTATCTTTGTTGCCCAAACGGATAACCCTTGGTTTAAAGCGGATTTAATTCAATCGGTCTTTAAGGATGTAAAGGAGATTTTTCCAATTACCGGCCTGTATACGGCTAATATCCCAACCTATCCGAGCGGTTTATGGACCTTTACAATTGGTTCAAAAAAACACCATCCTTTAGAGATTTGTGATGATAGATTCATTGAAATGGAAACAAAGTATTATACAAAGGAGCTTCATAAGGCGGCCTTTGTGCTGCCTAAATTTGTAGCTGATCTTTTAAAATAAAAAGTAATGAACATATAGATGAGGATTAAAGGAGTGCAGATTATGAGATTTGATGAAGCCTATTCCGGTAAAGTTTTTATAGGAAGTCATCCCGATTTTAAAGATTCAGAGGCGGTTCTCTACGGAATGCCAATGGATTGGACAGTTAGCTTCCGTCCTGGATCCAGGTTTGGCCCAGCGCGTATACGAGAAGTATCCCTTGGTTTGGAAGAATATAGCCCTTATATCGATCGACATTTAGAGGCTGTTAAATTTTTTGATGCGGGCGATATTCCGCTCCCTTTTGGAAATCCGCAAAGAAGCATTGATATGATTGAAGTGTACATTGAAACCCTGTTGGCGGAAGGGAAATTCCCGCTTGGCATGGGTGGTGAGCACCTCGTTACATGGCCGATTATAAAAGCATTTCATAAGAAGTATGAAGATTTGGCTATTATCCATTTTGATGCTCATGCAGATTTGAGAGATGAGTATGAAGGCGAGCCGATGTCCCATTCTACGCCAATTCGGAAGATTTGTAATCTGATTGGTGCAGAGAATGTCTATTCTTTCGGCATTCGTTCAGGCATGAGGGAAGAGTTTCAATTTGCCAAGGATTCCGGAATGCATATGTATAAATTTGATGTGGCTGAGCCATTAAAAAAAGTGCTGCCCACCCTTGCCGGGCGAAATGTGTATGTCACCATTGACATTGATGTACTTGACCCAGCACATGCACCGGGTACGGGAACTGCTGAAGCAGGCGGTATTACATCTAAAGAAATGCTTGAGGCCATTACAGCTATTTCAAACTCTGGCGTAAATGTGGTGGGAGCAGATCTTGTAGAAGTCGCTCCTGCGTATGATTCCTCTGAACAAACGCAAATTGCTGCAGCCAAATTTATTCGCGAAATTCTTTTAGGCTGGGTAAATAAACGCCTATAATTGAATAAGACTAGCAATCCCCTGTCTATGATAGTAGAGCAAGGGGATTTTTTTTAGAAAAAAAGATTCGGACAAGTTGCCAGAGAGTTTTTCTTTACCTTATACTTGTATGATTGAGTAAAATAATCGATTCCAGGGGGAATTCATTAAATGACCGAGGAAAAAAGTAACGCACCCATAGAGGTCATGGTACGGCTAAAGACGCATATCCAATATGTTGACGATGAAGAGAACATCGAGCTAATTACATTTGGCACGTTGCATCACATGCCAAATGCCACATATATCCGCTATATTGAGCACGTTGAAAACAATGGGAAGATCAACACAACTGTTAAATATGACGGGGATGAAATGCTAATTATTAGAAGCGGCGCGGTTAAAATGAGACAGCTTTACAAAATTGGCACAGAAACCAGCGGCTCTTATGAAAGCATTCATGGTACACTGGATTTAACGACACGTACAAATAAGCTGGAGCATACCGTCCATCCGGAAACGAAGGAAGAGACTTTCCATGTTTCCTACAACCTATTTTTACAACAAGAGAATGTGGGCAACTACTCACTTACATTGACGGTCAAGGAGGAAAAGAAAAGATGAACATCGTAACAGAGATTCAGGATCAGATTAAAGAAGAGATTAAGCAGGCAGTAATTAAGGCTGGATTAGCGGAAGAAGCAGCGATTCCAAGTGTAATTCTTGAATTGCCAAAGGATAAAACACATGGGGATTATTCTACTAATATGGCTATGCAGCTTACTCGTATTGCTAAGAAGGCACCTCGGACAATAGCAGAGGAAATTATTAATCATTTTGATACTTCAAAGGCATCCATTGAAAAAATTGAGATTGCCGGACCGGGATTCATCAATTTTTATTTAAATAACGGATACTTAACAAATCTGATTCCTGCTATTTTGGAGTCAGGTGAAGCTTATGGGGAATCCAATGTAGGCGGAGGAGAAAAAATTCAGGTTGAGTTTGTTTCTGCGAATCCAACAGGAGATCTTCACTTAGGACATGCCCGCGGTGCAGCAGTTGGGGATTCTTTATCCAATATCCTGGCTAAAGCTGGCTGGGATGTATCTCGTGAATACTACATTAATGATGCGGGTAACCAAATCAATAATCTGGCATATTCCGTTGAAGCTCGCTATTTACAGGCGCTTGGAATGGAGAAAGAAATGCCTGCAGATGGCTATCATGGAGAAGACATCATCAATATCGGTAAACGTATGGCTGAAGAATTTGGCGATAAATATGTAAATGCCGATGAAGAAGAGCGCTTTAAATTTTTCCGTGAGTACGGGTTGAAATATGAAATGGAAAAATTGAAAAAAGACCTTGAGAGCTTCCGTGTCCCATTTGATGTATGGTTCTCTGAAACGTCTCTTTATGAGGATGGCAAAATTATGCCTGCATTGGAGCTGTTAAGAGAAAAAGGATATATCTATGAGATGGATGGAGCTACCTGGTTCAAATCTACTGATTTTGGCGATGATAAAGACCGTGTATTAATTAAGAATGATGGTTCATACACCTATCTCCTACCAGACATCGCATACCATAAAAATAAGCTGGAACGCGGATTTGAAAAATTAATCAACATTTGGGGAGCAGACCATCATGGGTATATTCCTCGTATGCAAGCAGCGATTCAGGCGATGGGTTACGGAAAAGATACGTTGGAGGTAGAAATCATCCAGCTTGTTCACCTGTTTAAAAATGGCGAGAAAATGAAAATGTCTAAGCGTACAGGAAAAGCTGTCACAATGAGAGATTTGATGGAGGAAGTTGGTTTAGATGCCGTGCGTTATTTCTTTGCGATGAGAAGTGCGGACACGCATATGGACTTTGACCTTGACTTAGCTGTCTCCGAATCCAATGATAATCCAGTTTACTACGCTCAATATGCACATGCTCGTATTTGCAGTATCCTTCGTCAGGGAGCTGAAGTGGGTATTACATTGGAAGGGGACGCAGAGCTTAGCCGATTGGGTTCTGAAAAAGAAATTGACCTTCTGAAGAAACTTGGTGAATTCCCACAAGCGGTTGCCGAAGCAGCTCAAAAACGTATGCCGCACCGAATCACGAATTATATTTTTGATCTGGCTTCCACATTCCATAGCTTCTATAATGCTGATAAAGTATTAGATCAGGAAGAGCCTGAAAGAAGTAAAGCTAGACTTGCTCTTGTTCAGGCAACAAAAATTACATTGGCTAATGCATTAAAACTAATTGGTGTATCTGCTCCAGAAAAAATGTAATCTCATACTAATAAAATGCCCACACCTTAAGAGAGGTGTGGGTTGTTCTTGTTAGGGTAGAAACAGAATGCTAACAAAATATTATCTTATCCTGATGCTTCCGCCGCTAATTCGATTGATTCCTCTTAATGAAGATAAATCCTCAATCAGCTTCATCATCGCGATATCCTTATTTTTAGCCTCGATTATGAAATCAATTTCAGGAATCCCTATTTGTTTCAGCATTTGGATAAATGGCATGATAAAATCAACATCGACATTGGCTGCGTGTGCGCGAATTTCACGCTCCGAACGGGGAGAAGAAATATGGATTTTAGGCCTCCAGCCTCTTAATTCCCATGTCAGAAGAATGCGGGGCAGCAATTCTTCCAATGGAGTAATAGAAGGATTTGCCACGTGATGATGGTAATCAAATAAAAGTGGGATATCCTCATGTTCACAAACCTGCAGAGTCTCTTCAGTTGTATAAGTCTTATCATCATTTTCGAGCGTCATGCGCTGCTTGATAGATTCCGGGATTTTTTTGCTGTTGGCATAAAACCGTTGAATGGCCAATTGTTTATTTCCGTATGACCCGCCAACATGGATATTAATGAGCGCTTGGTCCGGCATCCCCATAGCCTCCAGCATTTTATAATGGTAAATCATATCTTCAACTGCTTTATCCGTCACATCATCATTAGGAGAGGTGAATAGTGTAAAGGCATTCGGATGGAAGCTGACACGGAGCTTGTACTTCCGTACCAGTTTGCCAATCTCAGCCCAATCTTTTTTAAATGGTGTAATAAAATCCCACATAACATCGGGGTGAGTTGCAAGCGGTACAATTGAGCTTGAGAAACGATAGATCGGTATTTCGTGTGCAATATTATAATGGAGAATTCGTTTGGTGGTTTCGATATTTTGTTTAGTAATTGTGAGTAATCGCTCGATTTGCTCTTCTTGAGATAATCCGCTCCAACGTGTATAGGTGATGGTTTTGGAGGGGGTTGAATTCCAAAGATTTAAGGCAGTGGATACATATCCAAATCGAATATCCATAAATAAAGGCCTCTCTTTTCCATGTTTTTAAGTATTAGCTGTTTAGTAAGCAAAGGGGTAGGGTATTGGTTTAAAACTGTAAAATAATTCCTATATATAGATTGGAAATGCATCAATTTATACCTCAAGTAGTTCCTCTAACCAGTATGTACTCATCTTAGTATGACTAAAAATATAAAAATAAATCTCAAATGATCTATTCGACAAACTAGATTATATTTACCATGTTTTAATAATTAATCTAAAATATGTAAGTTATTGATTGACTGAATGCTCATTCATTATATAAAATATAGTTATACTATATTGGGTTTAGTGTCGTTTTATGTTGGAGGTAACTTTTAAATCATGCTTTCAGTAGCAAAAGGGGGAAGACGGGGATGGAGATGAATGGTCTTCTATGGATCAACTTAGTTGCGGCTGTTCTTGTAACCGCTTACGCAGGTTGGCTGTTCACGTATCTGATTAGAACAAGGATTGCCTATATTAAACTCGGTAAGAAAACAGAGTTTGATAATGACGTAAAGAAGAGGCTGGAAAAGATTTGGGTATTTGTGTTTGGACAGAAGAAATTACTGAAGGATAAGAAAAGCGGAACGATGCATGTGCTCTTCTTTTATGGGTTTATCCTTGTCCAATTTGGAGCGATTGACCTGATTTGGAAAGGGATTAAACCGGGATCTCATTTGCCATTGGGACCTATATATCCGATTTTCACCTTCTTCCAGGAGATAGTTGTACTGCTGGTACTGGTGGCTGTTGTTTGGGCATTCTATCGCCGTTATGTTGAGAAGCTTGTTCGGCTTAAAAGGGGATTTAAAGCTGGGCTAGTCCTGATCTTTATCGGAGGATTAATGCTGGCAACGCTTGTAGCGAACGGGGCTGCTATTATATGGCATGGCGGTGAGCTTCATTGGTCAGAGCCTATTGCTTCTACGATTGCGATGGCGCTTGGCTGGATGAATGAGACAGCTGCCATAGCTGTATTCTATGTGGCCTGGTGGATACACTTACTTTTCATTTTGACGTTCTTGGTATATATCCCGCAATCGAAACACGCACATTTAATTGCCGGACCAGCCAATGTTTATTTGCACAGATTAACTCCGCCAAAATTGAAGAAAATTGATTTTGAGGATGAAACACAGGAGACATATGGAGCAGGAAAGATTCAGGACTTTACGGATCTGCAGCTCGTCGATTTATATGCATGCGTGGAGTGCGGCCGTTGCACCAATATGTGTCCGGCGACCGGGACAGGAAAAATGCTTTCACCAATGGATGTTTTAATTAAAATGCGTGACCATTTAACATTTACGGGAGCTGCAGTTACAAGGAAAGAGCCGTGGGTTCCGGGATTCGTATTCAGCAATACGAAAGGCAATCAAATCGCGTTGGCTTCACAGGGTGCAGGTGCTGCGGAGTCTGCGGCAGCAAGCGAAGTGTACAATCCAGCCTTGGTGGGTGAAGTGATTACAGAGGAAGAGCTTTGGGCATGCACAACATGCCGTAACTGTGAGGATCAGTGTCCGGTTATGAATGAGCATGTTGGAACTATTATTGATATGCGTCGCTTTCTTGTATTAACGGAAGGTAAAGTACCAGCTGATGCTCAGCGCGCGATGCAAAATATTGAACGTCAGGGAAATCCTTGGGGATTAAACCGGAAAGAGCGTGAAGATTGGCGTGAAGCTCGTGAGGATGTAGTCGTACCAACCGTGAAGGAAATGAAGAAATCCGGTGAAGAGTTTGAATACCTATTCTGGGTTGGCTCTATGGGATCCTATGATAACCGTTCACAAAAAATCGCTTTATCGTTTGCGAAACTTTTAAATGAAGCTGGCGTTAAATTTGCGATTCTCGGTAATAAGGAGAAAAACTCCGGAGATACACCGCGTCGTCTTGGAAACGAATTCTTGTTCCAGGAGCTGGCTACGAAGAATATTGAAGAGTTCGAAAAAAATGAGGTCAAAAAGATTGTTACAATCGATCCGCATGCTTTCAATATCTTCAAAAATGAATATCCAGACTTCGGCTTACAGGCAGAGGTTTATCACCATACACAGGTGCTGGCTGATCTAGTGAAGGAAGGAAGATTAAAACCAACTCATGCCGTTAATGAAAAAATTACGTTCCATGATTCTTGCTACTTGGGAAGATACAACGATGTCTATGATGCACCGAGGGACATTTTAAAAGCAATTCCGGGAGCTTCATTTGTGGAGATTGAAAGAAACCGTGAAAATGGAATGTGCTGTGGAGCGGGTGGCGGCTTAATGTGGATGGAAGAGGAAACCGGTCACCGCATCAATGTTGCCCGTACGGAACAAGCCCTTGAGGTAAATCCGACAGTTATCAGTTCAGGCTGTCCGTATTGCTTAACTATGTTAAGTGATGGTACAAAGGCGAAGGAAGTTGAAGAAGAAGTTAAAACATACGATGTGGCAGAACTGCTTGAGAAAGCGGTGTTTGGGGAACAAAGGGAGCTTGCATCTTAATTTTCACAGATATATGAAGGGGTTCATATAGTAATAGATGAGACAGAAACGGAAATTTACACAACTATTTGTTTTCGAAATATTGTGTAAATATTTCCGTTTCTTTCTTATTTACAGTAAAATACAAATATACCAAATTAAAGCGCTTACATATTTTCTGCCAACGACGAGCGAGCGTTCAGTCAATTAACCAAGGTATGAAATTTAAAAGCGGAGGGATAACGATGGGGAAAACCGTAATTATTGATGGAGCTAGGACGCCTTTTGGGAAATTTGGAGGATCATTAAGCAGTTTAACAGCTTCAGAGTTAGGCGGAATAGCAATCAAAGAGGCTATAGAACGTTCGGGTGTTAACGGGGCAGATGTGAATGAAGTCATTATGGGCTGTGTATTACAGGGTGGCCAAGGTCAAATCGTTTCTCGTCAGGCCTCAAGACATGCTGGGCTGCCATGGTCAGTCAAGACAGAGACGATTAATAAAGTATGTGCATCTGGTTTACGAAGCGTCACACTCGCAGACCAAATCATTCGGCTTGGTGAAGAAGAAGTGATCGTGGCGGGCGGGATGGAATCAATGAGCAATGCTCCATACATTCTTCCAAAGGGTAGATGGGGAGCTCGTATGGGAGATACGCCACTGGTCGATATGATGGTCCATGATGGTCTAACATGCAGCTTTACCGGTGTACATATGGGGTCTTACGGTAACAGTACATCCGAGGATCTGGAATTATCAAGAAGTGATCAGGATAACTGGGCTTATCAGAGCCATCAAAAGGCAATTCGGGCCATTGAATCCGGCCTTCTGCAGGAGGAAATCGTTCCAGTATCCGTCAAACAGCGTAAAGGTGATCCGGTTGTTGTGGAAATCGATGAAGCACCACGAAAAGATACAACAGTGGAGAAGCTGAGTTCTTTGAAACCGGCGTTTGATCGGGATGGAACGATAACGGCCGGAAACGCACCGGGGATTAATGACGGTGCTGGCGCACTTGTCTTAATGAGTGAGGATAAAGCAATCGATGAAGGATACAAGATTGGTGCCAGAATTATCGGCCATGCCGAAATTGCTGTGGAAGCAAAGGATTTCCCTAAAACTCCCGGCTTAGTCATTAATGAGCTGCTTAAGAAAACAGGAAAATCATTGGATGATATTGATTTATTTGAAGTGAATGAGGCATTTGCAGCGGTTGCCCTTGCGAGTGGAAAGCTTGCCAATCTTGATGCTGAAAAAGTGAATGTAAATGGTGGAGCGGTCGCCCTTGGCCATCCAATTGGAGCGAGTGGAGCGCGAATTATTCTCACCCTTATGTATGAACTGAAGAGACGTGGCGGCGGCATCGGGATTGCGTCAATCTGCAGCGGCGGCGGACAGGGAGATGCCATCATGATTGAAGTACCAAAGACAAAAGAATAAAAAACGGGGTGATGAGGGATGGAGATTAAAAAAATAATGGTTATCGGTGCGGGGCAAATGGGGTCTGGAATTGCTCAGGTTTGTGCGGTATCGGGTTTTGAAGTGTTTCTGCATGATTTAACTGAAGAGTTCGTAAAAAAGGGTCTGGTTACCATCGAAAATAATTTGTTAAGGCAAGTGGAAAAGGAGCGTTTAAGTGAACAGGCAAAAGTAGAAATCCTGGAAAGATTAACACCCTCAACTGAAATGAAAAATGCGGGTCAGGTTGACCTCATAATTGAAGCAGCTACAGAAAATATGGATATCAAAAAGAAATTATTTAAAGAGCTTGATGAGTTGGCATCTGCTCACGCGATTCTCGCTACGAATACCTCTTCCTTACCGATTACGGAAATTGCCGCAGCAACAAAACGGCCGGAGCAGGTAATAGGTATGCATTTTATGAATCCTGTGCCTGTCATGAAGCTTGTGGAGATCATTCGTGGTCTCGCAACTTCTGAAGAAGTATACAAAAGAATTGAAGAGACCGCTAAAGAGCTCGGAAAGATCCCCGTGGAGGTAAATGATTTTCCTGGCTTTGTTTCAAACCGTATACTCATGCCGATGATCAACGAGGCTATTTTCACTCTATATGAAGGGGTTGCTTCCAAGGAAGCCATTGATGAAGTGATGAAGCTGGGGATGAATCATCCTATGGGTCCGCTCCAGCTGGCTGACTTTATTGGGCTTGATACATGCTTGTACATTATGGAAACCTTGCATGAAGGTCTTGGAGATGACAAATATCGGCCATGTCCGCTGCTGCGTAAATATGTAAGTGCCGGTTGGCTCGGCAAGAAATCAGGCAGGGGATTTTACCAATACAACTAAGTTTGTCAAAAAGGAGGCTGCCTGCAATGGAATTCACGTTTACGGATGAGCAGCAAATGATGAGAAAAATGGTTCGTGAATTTGCCGTCAAGGAAATCGAGCCGTTTGTACCAAAGATGGAAGCTGGAGTTTTTCCGAGGGAGATTGTATCCAAAATGGCGGAGCTTGGACTGATGGGGATTCCGATACCGGAGTCATACGGCGGGGCCGGAATGGATTATATCTCCTACATTACAGCGATACATGAAATATCGAAAATAAGTCCGACAGTCGGCGTGATTTTATCCGTCCATACATCTGTTGGAACCTACCCGATTTTGAATTTTGGCAATGAAGAACAAAAAATGGCGTATATCCCGAAGCTTGCAAGTGGCAAATATCTGGGTGCTTTCTGTTTAACTGAACCAAGTGCCGGATCGGATGCAGGCTCATTGAAATCGAGAGCTGTAAGAAAAAATGGGGAGTATATCGTCAATGGTTCAAAAATATTTATCACGAATGGCGGTGAGGCAGATGTCTATATTGTTTTTGCCTCCACGGATCCTTCTAAGGGAAATAAGGGAATCAGCGCCTTTATTGTAGACAAAGACATGCCCGGACTTGTCATTGGCAAGGATGAAAATAAAATGGGCTTGCATGGATCGAGAACAGTTCAGCTCACCTTTGAGGATATGAGAGTACCGGCTGAGAATTTGCTTGGGGAAGAAGGACAGGGAATGTCCATCGCACTGAATAACCTGAATACAGGGCGGATTGGGATTGCAGCACAGGCACTTGGAATTGCGGAAGGGGCTTTTCAGCATGCTGTCCAATATGCAAAGAATCGCAGCCAATTTGGGAAACCAATCTCTGCTCAGCAGGGAATAGGCTTTAAGCTCGCCGATATGGGGACAATGGTTGAGGCTTCAAAATTACTGGTTTATCAGGCAGCTGCTTTAAAAAGTTCGAATCAGCCATGTACAAAGGAGGCATCCATGGCAAAGCTGTTTGCCTCGCGTACGGCTGTTGAAGTGGCGACCGAAGCAATCCAGGTTTTTGGAGGCTATGGCTATACAGAGGAATACCCAGTGGAACGTTATTTCAGAGATGCAAAAGTGACAGAAATATACGAAGGTACAAGCGAAATCCAACGAATAGTAATCAGTAAGCATCTGATGGGCTAATAGAACAGGGGGAAATAGGAATGAATTTTAAATTATCAGAGGAACATGAAATGATTCGCAAAATGGTTAGGGACTTTGCCCGGAATGAAGTGGCACCGACAGCGGCCGAACGGGATGAAGAGGAGCGCTTTGACAGGGAAATCTTTAATAAAATGGCGGAGCTCGGACTTACAGGAATTCCTTGGCCAGAGGAGTACGGTGGAATCGGCAGTGATTATGTAGCCTACTGCATTGCCATTGAAGAACTTTCGCGTGTATGTGCTTCAACAGGCGTTACGCTATCTGCTCATACATCGTTGGCTGGCTGGCCAATTTATAAATTTGGCAATGAAGAACAAAAGCAAAAATATTTAAGACCTATGGCGCAGGGAGAGAAAATTGGAGCTTATGGGCTAACGGAGCCGGGATCGGGATCAGACTCGGGAGCTATGAAAACAACTGCCCGTCTGGAAGAAGATCATTATATTTTAAATGGCTCTAAAATATTCATCACAAATGGGGGCGTGGCTGATACATATGTGGTCTTTGCATTGACAGATCCGTCCTCTAAACATAAAGGTACAAGCGCATTCATTGTGGAAAAGGATTTTCCTGGCTTTAGTGTTGGAAAAAAAGAAAAGAAACTCGGAATTCGTTCATCTCCAACAACAGAGATTATTTTTGAGGAGTGTAAAGTACCGAAGGAGAATCTATTAGGCAAAGAGGGAGAAGGATTCAAAATCGCCATGATGACCCTCGATGGAGGAAGAAATGGCATTGCTGCGCAGGCTGTTGGAATCGCTCAGGGAGCACTCGACGCTGCAGTTGATTATGCGAAGGAGCGAGTTCAATTTGGCAAACCAATTTCTGCCCAGCAGGGAGTAGGCTTTAAGCTTGCAGATATGGCAACCAGTATAGAGGCTTCAAGACTTTTAACCTATCAGGCTGCTTGGCTGGAATCCGAGGGACTTCCGTATGGAAAAGAGTCGGCTATGTCCAAATTATTTGCCGGCGATACAGCAATGAAGGTCACAACAGAAGCGGTACAGGTATTTGGCGGGTATGGATATACAAAGGATTATCCGGTTGAGCGCTATATGCGTGATGCGAAAATAACACAAATTTATGAAGGAACACAGGAAATCCAAAGACTTGTTATCTCAAGGATGCTCACCAAAGACTAATTTCAAATTTTCATAGGGTTCTTCCCGGCTATTTTTATCCGGGGAGAATTGATTTTTAAGAGAAATACGTGTAGGTAAGGTGGGTGAAAGGGTGAAGAGAATCGTAGTCCATGCCTCGGTAAAGGATGAGAGGCTAGTGAAAAAACGCCGGGATGAGATGATCAAGGGGGCGGTATCCTTATTCATAGAGAAGGGCTACCACCGAACAACAACAAGGGAAATAGCAAAGGCAGCAGGATTCAGTATTGGAACACTCTATGAATATATCAGATCAAAGGATGATATTTTATATCTTGTTTGTGACAATATTTACGATGAGGTGAAGGACCGGCTCCAAAAAGCGCTTGAAGAAAGCGAGGGAACATTTGCCGGGCTGCGCTTAGGTATCGCTTATTATTTTAAAATTTGTGATGAGATGCAGGATGAAGTATTGGTGATGTACCAGGAAGCGAAATCATTGAGTAGGGCAGCACTACCTTATGTATTAAATAAAGAAAATGAAATGACGAAAATGTTTGAGGAACTCATTCAGACATGTGTGCAGCATGAGGAAATTGATTTAAGCCCGATACAAATTCACCTGCTTGCACATAACATCATTGTTCATGGCCAAATGTGGGCATTCAGGAGATGGGGACTCAGAAAAAGCTATACAATCGATCAATATATTGAAATGCAAACGTATCTTCTTTTAAGTGGTTTAGCCAATGGGGAAAACAGATAAGCAAAGGGGAATGAAAAAAGATGAATAAAGGATATAAACCGAAACACCCTATTCGTTTTGTGACGGCTTCGAGTTTATTTGATGGGCACGATGTCAGTGTCAATATTATGAGGAGAATACTTCAGGCAAAAGGAGCGGAGGTAATTCATCTCGGTCATAATCGTTCTGTTGAGGAAATTGTTAATGCGGCGATTCAGGAGGACGTCCAGGGGATTTCTGTTTCGTCCTATCAGGGTGGGCATATGGAGTTTTTTAAGTATATGTACGATTTGCTGAAGAAAAGAGGAGCCGGCCATATTCGTATTTATGGGGGTGGCGGCGGAGTCATCATACCAAGAGAGATTAAAGAGCTGCATGAATATGGGATTGCAAAGATATTTTCTCCGGATGATGGAAGAGAAATGGGTCTCGAAGGCATGATGGATCTGCAAATGAGTGAATGTGATTATCCATTGCCACCCCTTGAGGATTTAAGTAAAGCAACTCTCTCAGTATCAAACCCATTAGCTGTAGCACGAGCAATTACCATGGCGGAAAACGGACTGCTGAATGGTCAGGAAGCAGCCACTTTGGCAGATGAGCTGCAAAAGAAACAGGAAGCACAGGTTAAAAAAATTCCGGTAATCGGTATAACCGGTACAGGTGGAGCCGGTAAAAGTTCACTGACAGATGAATTAATACGCCGATTTATTAATGAAATCCCTGAGCAAAATATAGCGATTCTTTCGATTGACCCAACGAAGCAAAAAACAGGCGGAGCGTTGCTTGGAGACAGAATACGAATGAATGCCATTTTTCATCCGCGTGTGTATATGAGGAGCTTGGCTACACGTAAATCACACTCTGAATTATCAGATTCGATAAAAGAAGCGATAGCTGTCGTAAAAGCAGCCGGATATGATGCCGTATTGATTGAAACAAGCGGGATTGGTCAGGGGGATGCGGCAATAACGGAAGTATGTGATATCTCCATGTATGTCATGACGAGTGAATTTGGAGCCCCATCACAGCTTGAAAAAATTGATATGATTGATTTTGCTGATCTAATTGTTATTAATAAATTTGAAAGAAAAGGATCAGAGGATGCATTGCGCCAGGTCCAAAAACAATACCAGCGCAGCCGCAATCTATTTGATAAAGATCCGGCTGACATGCCGGTGTATGGGACGATCGCGAGTCAGTTTAATGATGTGGGTACAAACGCTCTTTTTGCTGCGTTGCTTGAAGTCATTGAGAAGAAAACAGGTCAGGAATACAAAAGCCGTTTTAATACATCTATGCGTTCGGAAAAGCAAAATGTCATCATTCCTCCTGACCGTCAATATTATTTACGGGAAATTGCTGAAACAGTAAAGCAATATCATACGGCCTCACTTGAGCAACAACAGATTGCCAGACGATTATTTCAAATTGAAGGTACCATACAGGCATTGGAGGAAGAGGGTTATTCAGGCGGAACAGAGCCTCTGCTCGAGCTCCAAAAGGGATACAGGCAAAATTTAACCAATGAGTCAAAAGCCATTCTTGATGGGTGGAATAACCAGAAGGACTTATATTCACAAACAGAACTGATTACGAAAGTACGCAATAAGGAAATAAAGACAGAATTGAAGACTAGTACATTAAGTGGTCTGACCATACCAAAAGTAGCTTTACCTAAGTTTCATGATTATGGAGAAATCCTCCGCTGGGTGCAGAAAGAGAATGTTCCAGGAAAATTTCCGTTCACAGCAGGTGTCTTTCCGTTTAAAAGACAGGAAGAGGATCCGAAGCGGCAATTTGCCGGAGAAGGATCACCGGAGAGAACGAACCGCCGTTTTCATTATTTATCAAAGGATGATACGGCCAAACGGCTGAGCACAGCCTTTGATTCCGTCACCCTATATGGAGAGGATCCGCATATACGCCCTGATATTTATGGGAAGGTCGGGGAAAGCGGTGTGAGTGTCTGTACCCTTGAGGATATGAAAAAACTCTATAATGGGTTTGATTTATGTTCACCAAGTACTTCCGTTTCCATGACAATCAATGGCCCTGCTCCCATCATTCTTGCAATGTTTATGAATACCGCCATTGATCAACAAATAGAGAAAAAACAAGCAGAGCTTGAAAGAACTCTTACTTCTGAGGAGAAGGAAACTGTAAAAAAAGAGACGTTGGAGATTGTCAGAGGAACCGTTCAGGCAGATATTCTAAAGGAAGATCAGGGACAGAATACATGTATCTTTTCTACTGAGTTTGCATTAAAACTGATGGGCGATATCCAGGAGTACTTTGTAAAAAATCGGGTGAGAAATTATTATTCTGTCTCCATATCCGGTTATCACATCGCGGAGGCAGGAGCAAATCCGATTTCACAATTAGCGTTTACACTGTCGAACGGCTTTACGTATGTAGAATATTATTTAAGCCGCGGTATGGATATTGATTCGTTTGCACCGAATCTCTCGTTCTTTTTCTCAAATGGACTGGACCCAGAATATACGGTTCTCGGACGTGTGGCAAGGCGAATATGGGCCATCGTGATGAGAGATAAATATGGCGCGAATGAACGAAGCCAAAAGCTGAAATATCATATCCAAACCTCGGGACGTTCCCTGCATGCTCAGGAAATTGATTTTAATGATATCCGTACGACTCTGCAGGCTTTGCTCGCTTTACAGGATAATTGTAATTCCCTGCATACCAATGCCTATGACGAAGCAATCACGACACCAACGGAGGAATCCGTACGAAGGGCCATGGCCATTCAGATGATTGTTACGAAAGAATTTGGCTGGATGAAAAATGAAAATTCTCTTCAGGGGTCTTTCATCGTTGAGGAATTAACGGACTTAGTGGAAGAAGCCGTTCTCCGTGAATTTGAACGAATCAACGATAGAGGCGGTGTCCTCGGAGCGATGGAAATGCAGTATCAACGTGGTAAAATTCAGGATGAATCTCTTGTTTATGAAATGAAAAAGCACTCGGGTGAGCTTCCACTTATTGGGGTGAACACCTATTTAAACCCTAATCCGCCAAGTGAAGATGAAGTGAACAATATGGAATTGGCCCGTGCCACAAAGGCAGAGAAGGATTTACAAATTTCTAATCTAGAGAAATTTAAGGAGATTCATGGAATGGCAGCAGAAAAAGCTCTAACTCAACTCAAAGAGGCTGCCATTAATGGAGAGAACATATTTGAACAGCTGATGGAAACGGTTAAAACAGCCAGTCTTGGCCAAATTACACATGCATTATATGAAGTTGGAGGACAATATCGCAGAAATATGTAAGTTTCTGTCCTACTTAGAGTACAGGCGAATTTATGTCTGTACTCTAATTCATGAGATGACATTTAAAGGGACTTGAGAGTTTGCTCATTATTTGTATATGGATTGAACATTAACAGGTGGTTGTATGGTAGGATAAAAAAGTAGAAGCTTTTTATTATAAGATACATAAAAGCAGGTTATAATGGAGAAACGAGAGGATACTGGAAACGGGTTGAATGAAGATACCGATCAGTGTTCCTTTATGTCCTTGTGATGGCTTTTTATTTATAGTCTTATAAAGCCGTGAGAGGAAAAAGGATAGAACGGATAAAATAAAGTGGCAAAAAGATGAATCGTTTGGTTATAATGGGATATGCATAATTGGGCATTCATGTTGATTTGATAGAAAGGAAGTGCGTACAATGAAACTAGCCAACCTGTCTAAGGAAGAAGTAAGTGAAATGGCTTACATTGAAATTGCGAACGTGTTACTTATAGAAAAGAAAGAAGCAATAGATTTTAAGGTAATAATGGATAAAATCCAAAAATTACTTGGTTTGACAGATGAAGAAGTTAGTGCAAAAATGGGCCAATTCTATACAGATCTAAATGTAGACGGCCGTTTTATCAGTATTGGAGACAATCGCTGGGGACTAAAAGGATGGTATCCTGTTGAACAGGTTGAAGAAGAAACAGTTCCAGCTTCAAAAGTGAAGAAGAAGAAAAAAGGTAAAAAAGCACTCGTTGATGACTTTGATGATGAGGATGAAGTACTTGATTTTGATGATCTAGATGACTTCGATGACGACGATGATGAGGATGAATCTCTGATTGATGATTTCGATGATATCGATGACCTCGATGATGATGAGGATGATGATGACGAGGATCTAATCGAGGACGAAGTTATTGTTGAAGATGATTACGATCTTGACGATGAAGAAGAAGAGGAAGAAGAACTTGTGATTGACGAAGAAGATGAGGACGACAATCGCTAATTCTTTAACCTTGACTTAAAGTGTCAACCTTTGTAGAATATTCATTGGGCTCCTTTAAAATAAAGGAAACACTATTAAGCGATTTTTAAGCTCCCTTGCTTGCAAGGGAGCTTTTTTATTTTTTTAGGGGATAGGCCCGATGAAAAAACAAAAACTAATCACTATTAATAGATTTGTGCTTACCAAATGAAATCAAAACGATCTTTTAGGAGGTTTTTATAGATGACAAAGTATATTTTTGTTACAGGCGGAGTTGTATCTTCTTTAGGAAAAGGGATTACAGCTGCTTCACTTGGCCGCTTATTAAAAAACAGAGGCTTGAAAGTGACAATCCAAAAATTTGATCCATACATCAATGTGGACCCAGGAACGATGAGTCCTTATCAACATGGTGAAGTTTTCGTAACAGATGATGGTGCAGAAACAGATTTAGACTTAGGCCATTATGAGCGTTTTATTGATATCAATTTATCAAAGCTTTCCAATGTAACTACAGGTAAAGTTTACTCTCATGTATTGAAAAAAGAGCGTCGCGGAGACTATTTAGGCGGAACAGTGCAAGTAATCCCACATATTACGAATGAAATTAAAGAGCGGATTATGAAAGCTGGCCATGATACAAATGCGGATGTCGTTATTACTGAAATCGGCGGAACTGTAGGGGATATTGAATCCTTGCCATTCCTGGAAGCGATTCGTCAAATTAAGAGTGATATTGGAAGCGATAACGTTCTATACATTCACTGTACATTGATTCCTTACCTGAAAGCTGCCGGTGAAATGAAAACGAAGCCTACACAGCACAGTGTTAAAGAATTGCGCAGCTTAGGTATTCAGCCAAATATTATCGTCGTACGTACAGAATTACCAATCTCTCAGGATATGAAAGACAAACTTGCTCTGTTCTGTGACATTGATAAAAACTCTGTCATTGAGTGCCGTGATGCAGAAACTTTATATTCCATTCCATTGGATCTTCAGGCACAAGGAATGGATGAAATTGTTTGTAACCATTTAAAACTACAAACAAATGATGCAGATATGACAGAATGGAAGGAGTTGCTACATAAAGTAACGAACCTGACCAAAGAAGTGAAAATCGGTCTTGTTGGAAAATATGTAGAGCTTCAAGATGCTTATATTTCTGTAGTAGAAGCATTAAAACATGCCGGTTATGCATTTGATGCAGATGTGAAGATTAAATGGATCAATGCAGAGCATGTAAATAGAGAAAATGTAAATGAAATGCTTGATGATGTGGATGGTATTTTAGTGCCGGGTGGATTTGGAGACCGTGGTGTTGAAGGAAAAATCCTGGCAACGGAATATGCCCGTACAAACAAAAAGCCGTTCTTTGGAATTTGTCTTGGTATGCAGCTTGCATCTGTTGAATTTGCACGTAACGTCCTTGGATTAAAAGACGCTCATTCTTCTGAACTTAATCCAGAAACGACAAACCCAATCATTGACTTGCTTCCTGAACAAATTGATATTGAGGACCTTGGCGGGACTCTTCGACTTGGACTATATCCATGTAAAATTGTTCCTGGAACGAAAACATATGAAGCTTATCAAGATGAAGTGGTGTATGAGCGCCACCGCCATCGTTATGAGTTCAACAACCATTATCGCGAAGATATGGAGAAACAAGGCTTTATCTTCTCAGGTACAAGCCCGGATGGACGTCTGGTAGAAATTATTGAATTGAAGGATCATCCTTGGTTCATTGCTTCTCAATTCCATCCAGAATTTAAATCAAGACCACAGCGTCCGCAGCCATTGTTCCGTGAATTCATTCATGCATCACTAGGCGAAAAATAATAAAAATAAAGGTGTACAGAAGTCAGTTGTTACTGATAGTTCTGTACACCTTTTTATTTTTGAGTGTATGTTTCACTTAAAAGAGATATTTAGTGCTCATTTGGGCGATTAGTCGCACAATTTGTCTAATAAGGGCAGTAAATTGGAAACGCTCAGTTATCTTGGGATTCGCTCATTAAATTGAAAAAACGCTCAATAATTCTGAGATCCGCTCAAATATCGCAATGCCATTAAAAATATCATCAAAATAATTCCTGAATCCTACTAGAAATAGAGTATCCAACTTAAATTTAATAGTCATAACAGTAAAGTCGGATATGAGCGCATCGGAAAACACTATATCCAGCACTTATCAGCACAGAAAAAAACCTTTTCAGCAAAAGGCTGAAAAGGCTATTCAATAAGTTGAAATTATAAAATTCTATATAACCTCAATCTATCCAAACTTACAACTTTATATCGTAAACAAAATCATTATCAGAAAACTTTTATCCAACAAAAACAGACAAGAAACTTGCTGGTATGCGCTTACGTAATGTAAAGTTATTTTTTGGCCAAGCAGGATAATTATTCTTCTTCATATTCCTTAATGATTTCATCGATTGACAGAGTGATTCCCTGATAAACGAAGAGGGCGGCTGCAAGGGTGGGAATCCCACTTCTTGTTCCATCTTCATTTGGAATAAGGCCTCGTGTTGCTTTTAAATCAATATGGATATCTGCCAGATTGGCAAGATTCGGGGTATTGATATCATCTGCAGCAGGAGCCAGGGAAACGGCAACGAAAGGGATACGCTGTCCGTTTAAGGATTCAGCCAAAGCAACTGCTTCCGGTTCGGTTGCAGTTCGTGCAAAGATGATGGCGCGGTCTCGTTGCTCAATTTGAGCCATATATTGGCCGTTATACAATCGTTTCACGCCTTTGATTGGTTCAGGTCCATCGATTGCCTGGCTGATAATCCCATCCATTTCTTTAAAACCGTGAAGATAAACAATACCATGGCCGACTAAAGCCTGAGCTAATAATCTCGCTGCGTCCTCCATATTTTCCTGTTCATCTTGTTCAATTTTTTTATAAATACCAGTTAATTGAGTTAAATATATTTTCAGCATTTGGGTCAACTCCTGATTTTAATAGTAATAGATGCTTACATTTCTACTGTTTTACAACATTAAAATGATAAGTTCCTGTCAAAGTATAAATGCTTGAACGTAAATTGTCGAAAGACAATTTCGTTTGAATAAAGGGATTATTTACCTATTGGTAGAACTTATAGATTTAAGTGTCTTATTTATACAGGCTAACGGAAAGAAGGAGCTGTGTAAAATGAATGAAAAAATTTTAATTGTTGATGATCAATTTGGTATCCGTATATTGCTGAATGAAGTACTGCAGCAGGAAGGATATCAAACATTCCTGGCGGCAAATGGAGAGCAGGCATTGGCGCTTCAGAAAAGTGAATCACCAGATTTAGTGTTGCTGGATATGAAAATTCCCGGTATGGACGGAATTGAGATTTTAAAAAGAATGAAAGAAGAAGATCGGGGCATTCGTGTATTAATTATGACAGCGTATGGAGAATTAGATATGATTCAGGAAGCGATGGACCTTGGAGCCTTGACGCATTTTGCAAAACCATTTGATATTGATGATATAAGGAAAGCGGTAAAGGATCATTTGCCGGTTGCTAATATTGACAGTTAAATGTACATTTTGCACACTTGTTGATAGTTTGAAGACAAGTTGATATGCTAGAGGTGAGTTCCCTCTGATAGCTTTTTGCAGAAGGGGGAATACATATCGATCCATTAGGGAAAATGATAAGGGAAGCCGTTTGGCTCGTAGCTTATTATTAACAAGGAGGAAGAAAAATGCCTTTAGTATCAATGACTGAAATGCTGAACAAAGCAAAAGAAGAAGGATATGCAGTTGGACAATTTAATATCAATAACCTAGAGTATACCCAAGCTATTCTTCAAGCTGCTGAGGAAGAAAAATCTCCAGTAATCCTAGGGGTTTCTGAAGGGGCAGCTCGTTACATGGGCGGTTTTAAAGTGTGTGTAGCTATGACAAAAGCCTTAATGGAAGAATACAAGACAACAGTTCCAGTTGCTATTCACTTAGACCACGGTTCCAGCTTTGAAAAATGTAAAGAAGCTGTTGATGCAGGATTCACTTCCGTTATGATTGATGCTTCTCATCACCCATACGAAGAGAATATTGAAATTACTTCTAAAGTGGTTGAATATGCTCATGCAAATGGTGTCTCTGTTGAAGCAGAACTTGGAACAGTTGGCGGACAAGAAGATGACGTAGTAGCTGATGGCGTTATCTATGCTGACGTTGAAGAGTGTAAAGATCTTGTAAAACGCACAAATATCGACTGTCTTGCTCCAGCGTTAGGCTCCGTTCACGGACCTTACAAAGGTGAACCAAACTTAGGTTTCAAAGAGATGGAAGAAATCGGGAAAGAAACTGGTATGCCTTTAGTACTTCACGGTGGATCCGGTATTCCTTTACACGATATCCAAAAAGCGATTTCTCTTGGAACAGCTAAAATTAATGTAAATACTGAAAACCAAATTACTTCTACTAAAGCAGTACGTGAAGTATTAGCTGCAGACAAAGAAGTATACGATCCACGTAAATACCTTGGACCAGCTCGTGAAGCAATTAAAGAAACGGTTATCGGTAAAATTCGTGAATTCGGTTCTAATAACAAAGCATAAAAGATATTTTTACGGGAGGATGCCACTCATCATGGGATCCTCTTTTTTACTATACATATTTTTGGCAAAATCATACGTTTTTAAAGGTGAAATTATTTGCTCAAAATGGAGAACAATGACACAATATAAAAAGACATAAAATTCATTCTAGGAGGAATTTAAATGAAGTTTTTTATAGATACAGCAAACATAAATGAAATTAAAGAGGCTCATGCACTTGGGATTTTAGCAGGTGTAACAACAAATCCATCATTAGTTGCGAAGGAAAAAGATGTATCTTTCCATGATCGTCTTCGTGAAATAACAGCGTTGGTACCTGGTTCTGTAAGTGCTGAGGTTATTGCGCTGGATGCGGAAGGTATGATTCGCGAGGGTAAAGAATTAGCTGAGATTGCTCCGAACATCACAGTAAAAGTACCAATGACTCCAGACGGATTAAAAGCAGTTCATGCATTGACTGAAGCAGGAATCAAAACAAACGTAACGTTAATTTTCAATGCTAACCAGGCTTTACTAGCTGCCAGAGCAGGTGCAACTTATGTTTCTCCATTTATCGGAAGATTAGATGATATTGGACAAAATGGACTTGATTTAATAGCTGAAATTGCAGAAATCTTTGCAATTCATGATATCGATTCAGAGATTATTGCAGCAAGTATCCGTCATCCACAGCATGTGACGCAAGCAGCACTTCGCGGCGCACATATTGCAACAGTTCCTTATAATGTAATTCTTCAAATTTGTAAGCATCCGTTAACCGACAAAGGAATTGAAGCATTCCTTAAGGATTGGGAAACAAGAACTGAAAAATAATCTTGGTAAAATATGTATGAATGATCCGAGCTTGTGAAATAATTTGACAGACTAGCTTTAATTCAGGTGATTTTTGTGGTAATATTTACCTTATTCTCGCCGGACGGATAAAATTACATCAAGGGCGCAGAAGGGAGTTATTATGGAAAAGCTTAAAATAGCGGGTGGGTATCCGCTAAAAGGGGAAGTTCGCATAAGTGGTGCAAAAAATAGTGCAGTTGCTTTAATTCCAGCAACTATTCTTGCTGACTCATCTGTAACAATTGAGGGGCTTCCAAATATCTCTGACGTAGAAATGCTTAAAGGATTACTTGAAGAAATCGGCGGTCAGGTAACACTTGACTCAACTGAAATGACTGTTGATCCGAGTAAGATGATATCAATGCCTCTTCCAAACGGAAGGGTCAAACAATTACGTGCCTCCTATTATTTAATGGGAGCGATGCTCGGTAAATTTAAGAAAGCAGTTATTGGCTTGCCGGGGGGATGCTATTTGGGACCTCGCCCAATTGATCAGCATATCAAAGGATTTGAAGCTCTCGGTGCTCAGGTAACAAATGAGCAGGGGGCAATCTATTTGCGTGCTGAAGAATTACGTGGAGCCCGAATCTACCTGGATGTTGTCAGCGTAGGAGCAACGATTAATATCATGCTCGCAGCTGTATTAGCTAAAGGCAAGACCATTATCGAAAACGCTGCGAAAGAGCCGGAAATTATCGATGTTGCAACATTGTTAACGAATATGGGAGCCCGTATCAAAGGTGCAGGTACGGATGTCATTCGTATCGAGGGTGTCGAAAAACTTCATGGTTGCAGACATACCATTATTCCTGACCGTATCGAGGCAGGAACCTATATGATTGTTGCCGCAGCTGTTGGAGAAGGTATATTGATTGATAATGTAATACCGCAGCATCTTGAACCCCTGATCGCAAAGCTGAGAGAAATGGGAATTGATATTGAAGAGCGGGACGACCAGATTTATATACCAAAGGCTGAAAAATTAAAAGCAGTAGATATTAAAACCCTTGTATATCCTGGTTTCCCTACGGATTTACAGCAGCCCTTAACAGCACTATTGACGAAGGCTACTGGATCTTCTGTTGTTACGGATACCATATATGGATCTCGATTTAAACATATAGATGAATTAAGCAGGATGAACGCCGATATTAAGGTAGAAGGCCGTTCTGCAATTATTAATGGACCTGTTCAGCTTAATGGAGCAAAAGTGAAGGCAAGTGATTTGCGCGCCGGAGCTGCTTTAATTATTGCTGGTCTATTAGCAGAGGGAGTTACCGAGATAACCGGAGTCGAGCATATCGATCGGGGATACAGCTTTATAGTGGACAAGCTTTCAGGACTGGGAGCGACCATATGGAGAGAACAATTATCGCCGAGAGAGATTGAGCAGCTTAAGAATTCTTAATGTAACAATCTATACAAGAAACCCAATTTAATTTGGTTATGAAACTGTAATTTAGATAAATATAGTAGTTCCTCCAGGTGAAAATCTGGAGGATTTTATTATAAAAATTATGAAATTGTGATATATTGAGAATGTTGCAATAGTTTTTAAAATCTCTATGTGATGTTAATAGTTGAAGTCTGAATCAAAAGCGAGTAAAATGGATTTGTTTTTGAGAAAAAAATAGAATAGAATATAAATGCTAATGAAAGCAACAAATGGTTTACGTGGATCTAAACCGCAACTCATCCTTTTACCTTCCTAAATATTTTCTTCTTGATAACCCTATCCATGTAGTAATAAACAAATCACTAAAATCAATCTAATTAATTTACTGAAGTGTGGTGTCATAATGGAATTAACAATTTCCGATTTAGAGAATTTAAAGCTAAAAGAGCTTTATGAACAAGCTAAAAAGTATAAAGTGTCCTATTATAGTAAGCTGACAAAGAAAGAATTGATCTTTGCCATCTTAAAAGCTCAGGCGGAGCGAGATGGGTACCTATTCATGGAAGGTGTTCTGGAAATCATTCCATCTGAAGGATTTGGATTCCTAAGGCCGATCAATTACTCACCAAGTTCAGAGGATATCTATATTTCGGCATCTCAGATTCGCCGATTTGATCTAAGAAACGGTGATAAAGTATCCGGTAAGGTACGTCCTCCAAAAGAAAATGAACGGTATTATGGATTATTGCACGTTGAAGCAGTGAATGGGGATAATCCTGAATCAGCTAAGGAGAGAGTGCATTTCCCTGCATTAACCCCACTATATCCTGATCGTCAGGTTGTACTTGAAACAACCCCTCGCCATGTATCTACGCGTGTAATGGATATCGTAGCGCCTGTTGGTTTTGGGCAACGCGGATTGATTGTTGCACCTCCAAAAGCGGGTAAAACGATGCTTCTTAAAGAGATTGCCAATGCCATTACAACCAATCACCCGGATGCGGAATTAATCGTCCTGTTGATTGACGAGCGTCCTGAGGAAGTAACGGATATCGAACGGTCTGTACAGGCGGATGTAGTTAGCTCAACATTTGATGAGGTTCCTGAAAACCATATCAAGGTAGCAGAGCTTGTATTGGAACGTGCAATGCGTCTGGTTGAGCATAAACGGGATGTTATTATTTTAATGGATAGTATAACAAGATTGGCACGTGCTTATAATCTAGTAATCCCTCCAAGCGGCAGAACATTATCAGGTGGGATTGACCCGGCGGCATTTCACCGTCCGAAGCGTTTCTTTGGAGCTGCCCGTAATATTGAAGAGGGCGGCAGCTTAACCATTTTAGCAACAGCCCTGGTGGATACAGGTTCAAGAATGGATGACGTTATTTACGAAGAATTTAAAGGAACAGGTAATATGGAGCTTCACCTGGATCGCTCACTTGCAGAAAGAAGAATATTCCCTGCTATTGATATTCGCCGATCTGGGACAAGGAAAGAGGAGCTTATTATTCCAAAAGACCATTTGGAAAAATTATGGGCTATTCGCAAAACAATGTCAGATATGCCTGATTTTGCTGAGCGCTTGTTACGAAAACTTAAGCAAACTAAAACCAATCAGGAATTCTTTCAATACCTCGATGACGAGATGAAAAAGTCAACAGGTGGATCGAAAAGAATCTTGTAATAGTAGCAGTAGCTGTTGATTTAAAATAGCACGTCTGTTATAATATCTTGAGTGTGCTTCTACTTGAAAAAGCACGCTTGATAACTCTGTTTCGAAAGACTCAGGGCGGAAGGAGTGGAAAAGATGAAAACAGGAATTCACCCTAATTACAAAACAGCAACTGTTAAATGTGCTTGTGGTAATGAATTTGTAACTGGCTCTGTTAAAGAAGAGGTGCGCGTAGAGGTTTGTAACGAATGCCACCCATTCTACACTGGACGTCAAAAGTTTGCTTCTGCTGATGGACGTGTTGAACGTTTCAACAAGAAGTATGGTTTCAAATCCCAACAAGAACAATAATTTTGATTTTCGGAAACAGGCAGCGGGTAAGCCGCTTGCCTGTTTTTTTGCTTTAAGATAGACACAGGCTAATGTACTGAGAAAAACATGTTGGTCTGTGTTTGTATGTTTTTAGAGGAATTATATCAATTTTTTAACAACAAAGGTCTCTATTAACAAATGATAAAAAATCTTTTCTTGAGCAGTTTATGATGTATAATTATCTATTGGTATAGTAAATGCAGGAATGTTACAAGTAAAATCCTAATGAACCTAGTAAAGACAGGAAGGGAGACCCCAACACATGTACGAAACGAAACAATTTGGCTGGATAGAATTAATTTGTGGCAGCATGTTTTCCGGAAAATCTGAAGAACTGATTCGCAGGGTAAGGAGAGCGGTCTTTGCTAAGCAATCTATTGCTGTTTTCAAACCGGCTATTGATAATCGATACAGTGAGGAAGCGGTGGTTTCCCACAATGGAACTTCTGTTATTGCCAAAGGCATTACGCATTCATCCCATATCTTCGATCATATAGATTTAGATACAGATTTAATTGCCATTGATGAAGTGCAGTTTTTTGACGAAGAAATTGTACAGGTTGCTCAGCATTTGGCAGACAGCGGCTATCGAGTAATCCTGGCTGGCCTAGATCAGGATTTTAGAGGAGAGCCATTCGGGCCGATGCCGGAGTTAATGTGCCTGGCAGAACAGGTAACAAAACTACAGGCGGTTTGTTCCGTATGCGGATCCCCTGCAAGCCGGACGCAGCGTTTGATTGACAAGAAGCCTGCAGGCTATGAGGACCCTGTTATTTTAGTGGGTGCATCGGAATCCTATGAGCCAAGATGCCGTCATCATCATGAAGTACCAGGCAAACAAGAAACGGTACATACACCGATTAACGGTGGTATCGAACACATAAAAACAAACAGGCTTTAAAAGGAATGAACACCTCCGGAGGAATAAGTGGAATTTGGGGGTGTTTTTGTATGTCAGAAATAAAAGGGTATGGCAGATAAGGATGTATGTTCATCTTTGCCGTCTCTTTTTTTCGTTTCCGTCTGATTGTGGTACAATAAACAAATCAAATACTGAGGTAAAAACCTCTTTTAAAAACCTGTTAATGAGGTGAAGAAATTGATCGATCGTTTACAAGCGGTAGAAGACCGATATGACAAATTAAATGAGCTTTTGAGTGACCCGGAAATCGTAAATGACACTAAGAAGCTTCGCGAATATTCCAAGGAACAATCTGATATTCAGGAGACTGTCTTTGCGTATCGAGAATATAAAGATGTACGTTCCCAATTTGTTGATGCGAAAGCAATGCTTGAAGAGAAGCTGGATGCTGAAATGCGTGAAATGGTGAAGGAAGAAGTAGATGAACTTTCCGGACAAATGAAAGCGTTGGAAGAAAAGCTTAAAGTATTGCTGATTCCGAAAGATCCTAATGATGATAAAAACGTTATTATGGAAATTCGCGGAGCAGCCGGCGGTGATGAAGCGGCTCTATTCGCAGGAAGTCTTTATAGAATGTACAGCCGTTATGCTGAGGCGCAAGGATGGAAGATTGATGTAATGGATTCAAATCCAACGGGGCTTGGCGGTTATAAAGAAATCATCTTTATGATTAATGGAAATGGCGCATACTCCAAGATGAAATTCGAAAACGGTGCCCATCGTGTACAACGTGTCCCTGAAACAGAATCAGGCGGTCGTATTCACACTTCAACAGCGACTGTGGCTTGCTTACCGGAGGCAGAAGAGGTTGAGGTTGAAGTTCATGACAAAGATATCCGTGTAGATACGTTTGCATCTAGCGGACCGGGCGGACAAAGTGTTAACACTACCATGTCAGCCGTACGTCTTACTCACGTTCCTACAGGGATTGTTGTATCCTGCCAGGATGAAAAATCCCAGATTAAAAACAAAGAGAAAGCAATGAAAGTATTGCGTGCTCGTATTTATGATAAATTCCAGCAGGAAGCACAGGCTGAGTATGACAGTGCCCGTAAATCTGCAGTCGGAACAGGGGATCGCTCAGAACGTATCCGTACGTATAATTATCCGCAAAACCGTGTAACAGATCACCGCATTGGATTAACCATTCAAAAGCTGGATCAAATCATGGAAGGCAAGCTGGATGAAGTGATTGATGCATTGATTGTTGAGGACCAGGCTAGCCGTCTTCAAAATGCGGAGGATTAAGAATGATGAAAGTGTATGAAGCTCTTCGATGGGCTTCTTCTTTTTTAAGGGAGAATGGCCGTGATGAAAATGCCGGAGAATGGCTATTGATGAGTCAGCTCGGTCTATCCCGTGCCCAAATGCTTGCGAATATGCATGATGAGTTAACGGAAGAGGAAGAAGCGATCTTTATAAGGGATGTAAAAAAGCATGGAATCGAAGCAGTACCTGTGCAGCATATTATTGGCAGCGAGGAGTTTTATGGCAGGACATTTCTGGTGAATGGAGATGTATTGATTCCGCGTCCTGAAACGGAAGAGCTGATATTTCATGCCTTAGCTAAACTAAAAAAACTTTTCAGTCCTGAAGAGAAGCTGGAGATGGCTGATATTGGCACAGGCAGCGGGATTATTGCGATCACAATGGCATTGGAATGCCCTGGTATGAAAGTGACGGCTGTAGATTTGTCAGAGAAAGCATTGAAACAGGCAGCTAAAAATGCTGAACGCCTTCAGGCAGACGTGGCGTTCCTGCAGGGGGATTTGCTCAAACCATTAATAGATGCTGGGAAAAGGGTGAATGTTCTTCTTTCTAATCCTCCTTATATTCCTGAATCAGATCATGCTATCCTTTCAGATGTGGTTAGAAACCATGAACCTCATCTCGCCTTGTTTGCTGGAAATGATGGTTTGGATTGTTACCGCCAAATCACATCAGATCTGCCAAGTGTACTTACAGACAAGGCTTTGGTTGGATTTGAAGTAGGCGCCGGTCAGGGAGAGCAAGTAGCAGAACTAATGCGAGCTGTATACCCAGACGCCCATGTAGAAGTTATTTTCGACATCAACGGAAAAGATCGAATGGTCTTCGGCGAAATAAAAGGCTGAAGCGACTGCCCAGGCCCGACAAGCATAAGAGGAGGCACGTAGGGAGGCGCACGTCCCTCCCGCAGTGGCTACACTTATGACTCGAGGGCCTAGGAGCTGAAGCTAGATTTCATAAAAAGCTGAAACGGCTCGATCAGAAGCGAGGAGCATAAGACAGGGGCTCGGAGGGAGGTGCTCTTCCCTCCCGCAGAGGTCATGCTTATGTCCTGAGCTTCTAGCCGTTGAAGCTAGATTAAATAAAAAGCTGAAGGGCCTTGCCCAGCCGCGACAAGCATAAGAGGAGGTGCGGAGGGAGAGCGCCCTTTCTCTCCTGTAGCAGCTACACTTATGACTCGAGCGGCTAGGCCCTGAAGCTAGATTAAATAAAAAGCTGAAGGGCCTGTATTAATGAACGAAGACTAAGAACGCCACGTCCTGTGGCAACGTCTTCATGACCTACATCCTGTAGGCCCGCGACAAGCATAAGACGAATACTCGAAAGGAGGCGTTCTTCCCTTCTGTAGAGTATTTGCTTATGACTCGAGCGGTTAGGCCCAGAAGCTAGATAAAAAAGGACACAGTTTAGAAAAGAAAACTGTGTCCTTTTTTATAATTGTTCAACTCCCTGCCTACATAATTTCCGAAAAGGTTTGTCAACAAAATTCAGATAATTATAGTTTAAGATAGAAAAAAACTGTCCACACTGTTTGTAAGTGAAGGGACGGTGCTAATGATGATGGCAAAAAAATACTTGCCTTTAATATATATTGTATTACTTTGCGCAGCCACAATGACTGGAATGATTACACCGAAAAACAGTACTTCTGCAACAGAAACAGAGGTTCAAGTCATCCCGAATGAAGCGATTCGCTTACGGATCTTAGCAAACAGTAATAAAGAAGCTGACCAGGAATTGAAACGATCCATCAGGGATGAGGTCAATAAAGAAATTAACAAATGGGTAGCAGAATTAACTTCGATTGAGGAAGCTAGAAAAGTGATTGGTTCCCGTTTGTCTGATATAGAAGCTATAGCTGAAGATGTTATGGTTAGAGAAGGTAATATACAAAAGATACAGGTTGATTTTGGTGAAACTGTTTTTCCAACTAAGCTATATGGACAATATTTATATCCGGCAGGCAAGTATGAAGCTATTAAAATCACATTGGGTGAGGGTCAAGGTGAGAACTGGTGGTGCGTCCTTTTCCCGCCGCTATGCTTTCTGGATTTCAACAGCGGAACGGCAGTAGCAAATGATTCAGTATCTGAAGAGTCAGCTGAAGACGTTGAGCCAGTTAATAATAGTACAAACGAGGAAACTGCAGAACAAACACAAACGGATGAGCAAAAGATACAACCGATTAAGACGGCCAGCCAAACGGATAAATCGATTGAAAAGGCAGAAAATCAGGAAACACAAAAGGATTACGAGAATCAGTCTGAAGAAGCTGGAGAAGATATTACTCCTCCTGTATATGAAGAGCAGGATGAAGAGCCGGTTAAGGTGAAATTCTTTTTAAAAGAGATCGTGAAGGATTTATTTTGAGACTGGAGAGTATTCCAGTGAAAACCAAGTTAAAAGTATAAATAGGAAGTGTTGCGGAGTGCGGAATAGAGTCGAAGTGGTTGAGAGTAGAGTGGGGAAACAGCCGAAGTTGATCCAAATTAAGTCGAACTGGACTAGAATGCAGCCGAATTTGCCAAAATTGTAGCCAACCGGATAATCAATGTCTGATCCGGTTCTATTTTCCCTATTAATTCATATCCATATAGTAGTTGTGATTTGATAGTGAAGGGAGAATAGAAGGTGTATTATATATCTATATCAAAAAGTACCGATGTTGAAGGAATTGAGCGGTTTGCGGCCCCTCAAGGAGTTGAGCTGCATCATGAAGACATTAGTTCAGGAAAGTTTGTTTTATTAAAAGAAGAAGGCTCTATTAAAGGAATGATTGGTCTAGAGCCATGTGGAGATTATGGGGTGCTTAGGTCTTTTCTGTTTAAAGAGGAGGCTCAGGCGCAAGTACCTGCCCTGTTTGAAACGATCTTGGCTTTGGCAAAGGAAAAAGGGTTGAAAAAGATATTTTTGATATCGAATAAACTGCAAGCGTTAGGATTTTTTGAGGCTCTTCAATTTGAAAGAGTGAAAAACGGCGAGATTCCTAAAGACGTAAGAGATTCCTCAGTTGTGGAAAAGGTGTGGACAATAAGCGAAACATATATCATGGAAAGAGCCCTATAAGGATGGAATTATCCACGATTTTATTGGCTTTATTCACAGACTGTGGATAAAGCTTGTTTTATTGTATAAATTCTTTTATACTTGCAAGGTGATTTTGTGAAAAATGTCGAAGAATCCTTATTTAATAAGTAATTTATAGAGAATGTTGTAGATTGGTGGCAGGTGATAATAGTGGAAACGAAAATGTGGACAGTGGATAAAGTTGTGTATAAAAAAGAAGGTTATCCACAATTGATAGATGCAGCGCAAAAATTGAAGGCCGGAGAGCTGATTGCATTTCCGACTGAAACGGTATATGGACTTGGAGCAAATGCCTTGCTTGGAGGGTCTGTAGCGGCTATTTATGAGGCAAAGGGAAGACCAAGTGATAATCCTTTAATCGTACATATTGGAGAAAAGGATCAGGTTCATGGTTTGGTGGAAGACATTCCTGCAGTCGCAGATAAACTAATGGAACAATTTTGGCCGGGTCCGTTGACGTTAATTTTCCAAAAGAAAGAGGGAGTATTCCCAGATGTGGTAACAGCGGGTCTTTCCTCAGTAGCGATTCGAATGCCGGATCATCCGGTGGCTTTGGATTTACTGAAAAAGGCGGGCTGTCCAACGGCAGCACCAAGTGCAAATCTGTCTGGTAAACCAAGTCCAACAACAGCTGAGCATGTTCGCGAGGATTTAGATGGTAAAATTGCTGGAATCGTGGATGGAGGTCCAACTGGGGTTGGATTGGAATCGACTGTACTTGATGTGACTGGCAGCATTCCGCAAATTCTCAGACCTGGTGGCATTACGCGTGAACAGCTGGAGGCAGTAATCGGTGAAGTGTCTGTGGACCCTGGCTTGGTGAAGGATAGTGATGCCCCGAAAGCCCCTGGTATGAAATATACGCATTACGCACCAAAAGCTCCATTGACCTTGGTTGAGGGTACCCCTCAGTATATCCAAACGTTAATAAATGAAGAGCGGGACTTAGGTAAGAAAGTGGGCGTATACACGGTTGATGAGCATGCCCATTTGTATGAGGCTGATGTGATTATTACTGGTGGAAGCCGTGAAGAGCTGGACTCTGTAGCTGAAAAAATGTATGGAGTGCTGCGCCAATTTGATAAAGAGCAGCCGGATCTTATTTTCGGAGAAGTGTATCCGGAAGAAGGGATTGGGATTGCAATCATGAATCGCTTGAAGAAAGCGGCAGGAGGAAGAGTCATCAAGCAAGACAAGTTCTAATTGATCCGGGACAGGCATATGTTTATGTAGGCTGGTCCCGGGAGGTTACTTGGATGGAACAAACGATGGTTGAATTTTTTGGCTTGCTTTTTATGGCTTTGGCACTCGGAATGGATGCTTTCTCAATTGGATTGGGGATGGGATCGTACAGGCTAAGGCTTAAGCAAGTACTCGTTATTGGGTTGACGGTTGGTGTTTTTCATATGTTAATGCCGCTCCTAGGTATCTTTTCAGGAAAGTTATTATCCGCTCAGTTTGGATTGTTTGCCTCTTACGCCGGTGCTGGTTTATTACTATTTCTTGGTTTGCAAATGCTCCTCTCCGGAATACAGGGAAAAAGTGAAACAGTAGTGGCTCCGGTTGGAACAGGTTTGATTCTATTTGCGATAAGTGTCAGTTTGGATAGTTTCTCTGTTGGACTGAGCCTCGGAATGCTAGGATCGCGAGCTTGGATGACCATTTTTTGCTTTGGCTTTGCTGCCTTTTTCCTGACGGTGTCAGGGTTGCTGTTAGGGAGGAGAGTACATACATATCTCGGCAAATATAGTCTTGTTTTTGGAGGAAGCATCATGTTTGCAGTTGGGTTAAAGATCATCCTGCACCTACATGGATAAAGATGTGTATCAGATTGATCTGGTACATTTTTTTATTGTCCGTAAATATTCTATAATGGGGACAGGAGGGAAAATACGTTGAAGAACATTTTATTCGTTTGTACAGGAAATACATGTCGAAGTCCTATGGCTGAAGCTATTTTGCGAAATTACAATCTGTCTGATATAGAAGTGAAATCAGCAGGGGTTTATGCCTATGGGGGACAAACGGCATCTGAGTATACCGTTACAGTACTTGATAAACACAAAATTGCGCAGGACCATGCCTCATCTCCATTAAAGAGAGCAGACATTGAGTGGGCAACCTATGTATTAACGATGACAGAAAGCCATAAGCAGTTAATTGCCACGCATTACCCTCAGGCAATTGAAAAGACGTTTACATTAAAGGAATTCGTAAGTGACGACCCTGGGAACAGAGATATTTCAGATCCATTCGGGGGGAATGAACAAGTATATGAGCAAACTTTCCATGAATTATCTAAATGGATTAAAAAGCTTGTGGAAAAATTAAAAGACTAGATTTAGGATAGAAACTGTGCAGTTCAAATTGAAGGGAGTCATTTTATCATGAAAGTTATCATTGCATCAGATCACGGTGGAATAAATATAAGAAAAGAAATTATGAATCTAATGGAAGAGCTTGAGATTCAATATGAGGATCTTGGTTGCGATTGTGAAACATCTGTTGATTATCCGGATTATGCGCTGCCTGTAGCTGAAAGAGTGGCAAAAGGAGAATTTGACAGAGGGATTTTGATCTGTGGTACTGGAATTGGAATGAGTATTGCGGCGAATAAAGTAAAAGGAATTCGTGCAGCATTGGTACATGATATGTTTAGTGCCCAAGCTACAAGAGCTCACAATAACAGTAACGTACTAACAATGGGAGAGCGTGTAATTGGTCCTGGTTTAGCCAGAGAAATTGCTCGTGTTTGGCTGACAACGGAATTTGAAGGCGGTCGCCATGAAACACGGATTGGAAAAATAGCTGAAGCAGAAAAATAAATCTTAGAAGGGCAGTAGAAGAATGAGTGAGATTAATTTAAAAGAAATAAAAACTCAGGTGACTGCCATTCTCGAAGATTTGGAAGCTCATTTTCCGCTGAATGGCCGTTTGTTGGTAATTGGCTGCAGTACAAGTGAAGTAATCGGAAAGCGAATTGGTACAAGCGGAACGATGGAAGTGGCACAAGCAATCTTTGAGGCCATATATGATTTTTCTAAGCAAAAGGGAGTCTACCTGGCTTTTCAGGGCTGTGAACATATTAATAGGGCTCTGATTATTGAACGAAAGACAGCTATTCAATATAATCTGGACGAAGTATCAGTTGTGCCCGCCAGGAATGCGGGTGGAGCATTGGCCACCTGTGCATTTGCTAATTTCAAGGATGCGGCTGTGGTTGAACATATTCGGGCAGACGCAGGTATTGATATAGGTGATACCATGATTGGAATGCATCTGAAGCATGTTGCAGTCCCGTTGCGTTCAACAGTTAAAGAGATTGGGAAGGCGCATGTGACATTTGCTATGACCCGGCCGAAACTGATAGGTGGGCCGAGGGCTCAATATGATAGAGAGAATATAAGAGAAATGTAAGAATTATACGTCAATGGAATAAATGACTATTGTCCTTTTTCGTGCTAGAATTGAAGGGATTAAATTGGAGATTTGTCCGTTTTGACGAAAAGGGAGGAAGCTATAAGATGAGGCATTTGCAAAAGCAAGACTCGCAGGTATTTGATGCAATTCAACAAGAATTGGGCAGACAACGCGGTAAGATTGAGCTGATTGCTTCAGAAAACTTTGTCAGCGAAGCAGTAATGGAAGCTCAAGGATCCGTGCTGACTAATAAGTATGCGGAAGGATATCCAGGCAGACGCTATTACGGCGGCTGTGAATATGTGGACGTAGTTGAGGATTTGGCTAGGGAACGTGCCAAAAAGATATTTGGAGCGGAGCATGCAAACGTACAGCCACATTCAGGCGCTCAAGCAAATATGGCTGTTTACTTTACAATTTTGAATCCAGGAGATACGGTACTTGGAATGAACCTATCCCACGGAGGCCACTTAACTCACGGAAGCCCTGTAAACTTCAGCGGAATCCAATACAATTTTGTTGAATACGGTGTTGATGAAAAAACCCATCTTATAAATTACGAGGATGTTAGAGAGAAAGCAATTCAATGTAAGCCTAAATTGATTGTTGCCGGCGCCAGTGCGTATCCTCGTTCAATTGATTTCAAGAAATTCCGTGAAATTGCAGATGAAGTAGGCGCCTATTTAATGGTGGACATGGCTCATATTGCAGGGCTTGTTGCAGCCGGTTTGCACCCAAGTCCAGTTCCTTATGCGGAATTCGTCACGACGACAACTCACAAGACATTGCGCGGACCACGCGGAGGAATGATCCTTTGCAAAGAAGAGTTTGCTAAGAAAATAGACAAGTCCATTTTCCCTGGTATTCAGGGAGGACCTCTCATGCATGTAATTGCTGCAAAAGCGGTGGCATTTGGTGAGGCACTTCAGGATTCCTTTACAGATTATGCAAAGGAAATTATAGAGAATGCAAAACGCCTTGGTGAAAGTCTGCAGAAGGAAGGACTTACGCTTGTATCAGGCGGAACAGACAATCACTTATTATTGATTGATGTTCGCTCCATCAACCTAACTGGTAAAGTAGCAGAAAAGGTATTAGATGATATCGGTATAACGGTGAATAAAAATACCATTCCATTTGATCCGGAAAGTCCATTTGTAACAAGCGGTGTGCGTATTGGAACAGCGGCTGTTACAAGCCGTGGATTCAAATTGGAGGATATGGATGAAATCGCAGCAATCATTAGTCTTGCCCTCAAGAACCATGAGGACGAAGAGAAACTAAAAGAAGCTGCAGATCGAGTGACTAAGCTATCTGGAAAATACGAATTATATCCTGAGTATTAAGGTGAATAGAAGGGGTGTTGGTGAGTCAGTTAGGACTTATCGACACCTCTTTTTATGATGTTTGGCAGTATAGCGTGTCGTTGATATGGTTAGGGAAAAATGATGCTGAATGGGAATCAATGAGCTTAGAAATTAGGAATGGCTGGAATAAGAGGGATTTGGCTGGTAAAATCCGTGGATCAGCTGAATTAATATTAAAATCGGCTGGAATAATAGCTGCATTGGCTCTATTATTTTTCAATTCCGCTCAATTCATGGAAATTTCACATCCATCTACGCTTCTTTAACGATTTTAACACTTTAAAAAGTGGATAATAGAGAAGAAGGTATAGAATCAAGTTTTAATAAAAAACTAATGAAGACTAAAAAGCTGAGGCGACTGCCCAGCTCCGACAAGCATAAGAGGAGGCACGTAGGGAGGCGCTCTTTCCTCCCGTAGTGGCTACACTTATGACCTCGAGGAGCTAGGAGCCGAAGCTAGATTGAATAAAAAGCTGAAACTGATTTAAGGAACGAAGACTAAAATCGCCACGTCCTGGACAACGTAACGTCTTCATGACCTACATCCTGTAGGCCCGCGAGGAGCATAAGACAGGATCTCGGAAGGAGGTGTACTTTCCTCCTGCAGAGTTCATGCTTATGTCCTGAGGTTCTAGCTGGTGAAGCTGGAATAAATAACCCTCAGGTACGGTAGATTTTGGCATGCCGAAACTTAATTGAACTAATGGAGAATTTTCTGTACAATAAAACGAGTGCAAAAATAGGAACATAAAAGTGAGGAGAGATCCATATGGGAAAAGTTTATGTGTTTGACCATCCGTTAATACAGCATAAGTTAACATTTATCCGTGATAAAAATACGGGTACAAAAGAGTTCAGAGAATTGGTAGATGAAGTATCTACTTTAATGGCTTTTGAAATCACCCGAGATCTCCCGTTAGAAGAAGTGGAAATTGAAACGCCAGTCAGCAAATCAACATCTAAAACCATTGCGGGTAAAAAAGTAGCCATTATCCCTATTTTACGTGCTGGTCTTGGTATGGTTGACGGCATGATTAAAATTATTCCAGCAGCAAAAGTTGGACATGTAGGTTTATACAGAGATCCGGAAACATTGAAACCAGTTGAGTATTATGTAAAACTTCCTGCTGACGTAGAGGAAAGAGAATTTATCGTAGTTGATCCAATGCTTGCGACAGGTGGATCTGCTGTCGATGCCATCAGCGCAATCAAAAAGCGTGGGGCAAAAAATATTAAATTCGTTTGTCTAGTTGCTGCACCTGAAGGCGTTAAGGCAGTAGAAGAAGCGCATCCGGATGTCGATATTTTCATCGCTGCACTTGATGAAAAATTAAATGATCACGGATATATCGTTCCAGGTCTAGGTGACGCAGGCGACAGATTGTTCGGAACAAAATAAAGATAATTTATAGAGGTGTTCATCAGCCGTTTCTGACTGATGAACACCTCTTTTTTTGCGGAAAATTAACTCGGATTTAAACTCTAGGCGATACCTCATCTACACCACTTTAAGATTCCAGCTTCAATTCATGGAATCTGCTATTTAGGTATAAAAATATGCCATGATAACAGAACTGATTTCAAGTCTAAGGTTTTAACATTTCATCGCGTTCTTTCTTTAATTCCTCAATTCTCTTTATTTCTTCCTGATATTGTTCCTCGACTTCTGATGTGGCCGGAATGAAGGATTCATTATTATAATCAACCCTTTTTCCGTAACGGATCATTTCATAAATGATCATACCATTATTAGGCTTTCCGTTAATTGTATGCATTGGTATAACGTCAAACAGAACATAATAAATCGCATAGAAAGCAAAGCGATCCCAAAATGTCTTAAACTCCTCAATAAAATGGTTGGCAATTAAAAAGTTAATGAGGAGGGCGATGGATAGGTTCATTAAAATCGGACCCAGATAGATGCAGATGTAAGCAAACTTACTCTTACGCTTTAATTCATCATACGAAAACCAGCTATATAAGTGGTAGTATTTGCGAATATCGATCATTCCAATTTTTTTGATACGGGGGCCGGAACCAATCGTAAGTCTTGGATTGATTACGCCAAATAACCAGCTGACTAACAGGTAGCCTGTCTCCCGAAGAAAAACAACGACAGGCAAGATGATAAAGGCAGAAATCACTAATGACATAAGATCGGCCAGACCAAACATAACTCTACACATCCTAACTAAAATTACTCATATACCTGACACTCATACCCAGACCTATTTAACAGACAAACAGGAAGAATCTGGATATTCATTTTTTTACTCCAGAAAATCAAGCCATTAACCGAAACTGGAGGTCGCAGAAAATCTACTATTTATTTTCATATGCATAAGAGACTGCTGTTAATCCATTCTAAACACAAGGATGTGATAATCATTGAAGCAAATTTTAATTGGAGCTTTCATACTTATTCAATTAATAGGATATGCTCCACATAGTTCTGCTGAGGATACAGAGGTGGTGATGATTGAAACAAGAAAAGATAAATCAGCTCATCAAGTTGCGGGGGAGCTGATAGAAAAGTATCCAGCAATCAAACCGCGCTATTATTTCAATTTAGTGTGCAACGGCTTTTCGGCTCTCGTACCTTCTATATTAATACCAAGATTAAAAAAGGAAGAATCGGTTTCAGATATTTTCCTATCGGGTCCAATAAAAACTACTATTAAAAAGAATTCCCTTCCAAAGGGTCAGCCTCATTATCAATTTAACCAGCCAATTCAGGCTACGGGCAAAGGTGTAAAGGTCGGAGTGATAGATACGGGAATCGATTATAGGCATCCCGATCTTAAAGCAAACTATAAAGGCGGCTATGATTTAGTGGATCAAGATAAGGACCCAATGGAAACCATGGGGAACTCCAAAAAAGCAACCATTCATGGGACGCATGTGGCTGGAATAATTGCGGCTAATGGAAAAATGAAAGGGATAGCTCCTGAAGCAAGCATTTATGCATACAGAGCACTGGGGCCGGGAGGATACGGAACAACTGATCAAGTCATTGCGTCAATCGAAAGAGCGGTAAAGGACAAGATGGATATTATCAATCTGTCCTTAGGAGATACGATGAATGGTCCGGATCTTCCTACAAGTAAAGCGCTCGATAAGGTAGTTAAAAAGGGAATCGTGGCCGTTGTAGCAAATGGAAATGATGGGCCGGGTATTTGGACGGTAGGTTCGCCCGGGACATCAGGGGGAGCGATTAGTGTAGGGGCGAGTTCAGATGCAGGTAAATCGAAGAGGTTGAATTTTACGAAACCATGGGCGGACATTGATTTCCAATTAACAGTAGGCTCCCCCGAATGGGATTTTTCACATTCTATGATCATGACTTATGCAGGCCTTGGTAAAAAGGAGAATTACGAAAACATCAGCGCAAAAAATAAAATTGTGTTAGTGGAGCGGGGAGTAATATCATTTAAAGATAAAGTAAAAAATGCAGTGAATGCCGAAGCTCTGGGTGTAATCATTTTTAATAACGAACCTGGTGAATTAAGTGCTTCTCTCGAAATGAATTCAAAAATTCCCGTAATCACCGTTTCGCAAAAAGATGGGCGAAAAATGAAACGGGCTCTGGAAAATGGACAACTTTCATGTAGGACAATTGATATAGAAGAAAAAGAAAAATTAGCCTCCTTTAGTTCAAGAGGTCCGGTTATTCATAGCATAGCGATCAAACCGGATGTTGTTGCACCGGGGGTGAGAATTGAAAGTACGATACCAGGCGGAACGTATCTTTCTTTACAAGGAACGAGTATGGCTGCTCCTTATGTGGCGGGTGTGTGTGCATTGATTAAAGAGGTTCATCCTGATTGGAGCCCAGAAAAAATCAAATCGGCTTTAATGACCAGTGCTATATCATTGAAAAATGATAAGGATGAAACGTATCATACTTTTGAACAGGGAGCTGGCCGGGTAAACGTGAAGGATACACTGCAAGAGGATACATTTTTAGCTCCTTCATCTGTAACTTTTGGCATGGCAAGCAATGGACGAATGTATAATGCGAATATAGTAGTGGAAAATAGAAGTAGTAGAAAAAAGCGATATTATTTTTCTATTCCACGTAAGGAAAGATTTATCACGTGGAAACTGCCGTTAGCTTTTGTACTTGAAGGAGGCCAAAAGAAGAAACTGGAAGTTCAGCTGGAATTGGATAATTGGAAAGAGAAAAGTGAACTGGAAGATGGATATCTATACCTCAATGAAGCGGGAAGAAACAAGGTGCGCAGGATCCCTTACATTTTTGCAATGACGAAACCGGATTACCCAATTGCCGAAGGGGTAGAGGTTGTTCAAGAGAAAGGCGATCGCAAGATGGAAATAAGTGTTTATTTACCGTTTGGGGCTGATTCTGTAAGATTTACCTTGTATAATGCAGATTCACTTCTTTACATAAAAGATCTAGTAGAAGTGAAAGGTGTTAAAAGAGGGGTACTTAAACAAAAAGTCGACTTACCGGAAAATATCCTCTCAAATTATTACGAAATTGTGACAGAAGTTGAAAAAGGCCATCAAAAAGTAGTGCTTAAGAATACAAATTACTTGAAATTTCAGTTAGAATGAAATTTATACACTTATTTTTAACATAATTGATAATTTATTCTAGTATAGGTAACGGATTTCTCACCTATCTGAATTGACAATCATTTTTGCCTATTGTATTCTTACATAGGGTATAAATGGTAGGGTTTTCAAATTGACAGACAATTTTCCATTTATATTGTCAATTGTGTTGATTATATACCTCTAATATACATATCTGAGTTGGTACGATACAAAATAATAATCGCAGTGTTTTTCGTGCAACGATTTACTGTCTGCTGGTTTATTAAAATTGATTGGCCCAATACTTATCGGATCTTTGTTGGTAGGTGTCTATAATCGCTTACAGTTGGAACCCCATATTGTCTCCTGATCGGATTGGTGAAAGGTGTATATGCTATCCGTTCAAATAACTACTAATGGAGAAACCTATTCAAATGCTAGAAGTCCACATTGTTTTCAGACGCTATCTGAGGTACACGTTCACCTTATTATCCATTTATGTTATCCTATGGGGAGTAACCCCTTATAAAACAGAAGCCTTGGGAATGACACTTGGCAGTATAATCGGTATTTATAATATTTGGCTTTTATCAAGAAAAACTGCTCAATTAGGTGAGAAAGTGCTTGAGGGAAGCAGCATGAAATCACTTGGGACAATCTCAAGAATGGCAGCTGCAGTTTTAGCTGTCGCCATTGCTATGCGATATCCTGATCAATTTAATGTTTTTTTTGTCGTATTGGGATTAATGACGGGTTACCTTGTCATTATGATAGATTTAACAATCCATAACATAAGGCGGGGGGAAAAGAGGTGAATTTAGATTGAATCATGGAGCACCTACAGTCGAATTAATGGGCCTTACTTTTAATCTTGGTAACGTTCTGATGATTACGGTCGCAAGTGTGATTGTATTTTTAATCGCCGTACTGTCGACAAGAAAATTGGCAGTTAAGCCAACTGGTATGCAGAACTTTATGGAGTGGGTCATTGACTTCGTCAGAAACATAATTAACAGCAATATGGACTGGAACACTGGCGGGCGCTTTTTAGTTCTTGGAACGACGCTTATCATGTACATATTTGTCTCAAATATGCTTGGTCTTCCATTCTCAGTTACATATAATGGAGATCTATGGTGGAAGTCGCCAACAGCCGATCCAGTAGTCGCTTTAACCCTTGCAGTAATGATCGTAGTTCTTACAAACTTCTATGGTATCAAAATGCGAGGTTTTAAAGGGTACAGCAAAAACTTTGTATCACCGATGCCGTTCTTATTTCCGCTTAAGATTATTGAGGAGTTCGCAAATACCCTCACACTGGGCTTGCGTCTATTCGGTAATATTTATGCGGGTGAAATCTTACTCAGCCTACTGGCGGGATCTCTTGCAACAGATTTCTGGAGCAGTGCCCTTGCTATTGGTCCAACCATTGTATGGCAAGGTTTCAGTATATTTATCGGAGCAATCCAGGCATTTATCTTTACGATGTTAACAATGGTTTACATGGCCCATAAAGTCAGCGAAGACCATTAATAATATAAAAAATTTAACAATAGTTATACAAATTAAAGGAGGAACTTCATAATGGATTTGGGAGTTATAGCAGCAGCAATCGCAATCGGTTTAGCAGCTCTTGGAGCAGGTATTGGTAATGGTTTGATCGTATCTCGTACAGTAGAGGGAATTGCACGTCAACCAGAAGCACGTGGTATGCTTCAAACTACAATGTTCATCGGGGTAGCTTTAGTTGAGGCGATTCCTATCATCGCGGTTGTTATCGCGTTCATGGTAATGTAATTGACAATACTGATGGCGGAGAATCGAGTGATTATCTTCGCCATTCCTTTATGTTTACTAAAATCTGACCGTGAGTTCACGGTTTAAACGTATATGCACTAAAAAGGTAAGCCGTAAAGACTTCTGAAGGGAGTGAAATAGGGGTGTTATTTAATAATTTGGTACTTGGAGCTGCAGCACATAGCGGACTTAATACAGGAGATATCATCTTCCAATTAGTCGCTTTCATCATCTTGATGCTTTTACTGAAAAAATTCGCATTCGGTCCTCTTATGGGCATTATGAAAGAACGTGAACAACACGTTGCGAGTGAAATTGAAGTAGCAGAAAAGAATCGTGCAGAAGCAGCCGCTTTGTTAGAAGAACAACGTACTATGCTGAAAGAAGCGCGCCAGGAATCTTTATCTCTTATTGAAGAGGCTAAGAAACATGGTGAAAAACAACGTGAAGAAATCATCGTTGTTGCCCGTCAAGAAGCTGAACGTGTGAAAGAATCAGCGAAACGTGAAATTGAACAGCAAAAAGAACAAGCTATGGTTCAACTTCGTGAGCAAGTTGCATCCTTGTCTGTTCTAATTGCGTCTAAAGTGATTGAAAAAGAACTTAGTGAAGCTGATCAACAAAAATTGATTAACGATTACATTCAAGAGGCAGGAGAAGAGCGATGAGTAATACAGTTGTAGCAAAACGCTATGCAGATGCTCTTTTCCAAATTGCCAAGGAAGATAATCAAATAGACCGTTTGGAAGGCGAAATGCGGACTTTGAAGGAAGTATTTCTATCAAACAAGGAGCTTACTTTATTCCTTGAGCATCCAAAGGTATCTATGGAGAGCAAAAAAGACGCCATAAGAACGGCTTTTGCTACTATGTCTCCATCTATTCAAAACCTGTTAATGATTCTTGTAGACCGTCATCGCGAAGATATTGTGGCGACTTTGGCAGATGAGTTTATCCTATTAGTAAACGAATACACAGGTGTAGTCGATGCTAAAGTTTACTCTGTCCGTCCTTTAACGAAGCAGGAACAAGAAGGCATTTCAAAGGTTTTTGCCCAAAAAATTGGAAAACAGGCACTGCGCATTGAAAATATCGTAGACAGCAGTCTTCTGGGTGGAATCAAGCTGCGAATCGGTAACCGTATTTTTGATGGTACGGTCTCTGGTAAGCTCGAACGCTTGGAACGTCGTTTGCTGGGTTAATATTAGAAGTTAGGGGTGAAATTCATGAGCATCAGAGCTGAAGAAATCAGCGCGCTGATTAAGAAACAAATTGAAGGCTATCAATCTGATATAGAAATGAGTGAAGTCGGCACCGTAATCGTTGTTGGTGACGGTATCGCGCGTGTTCATGGATTGGACAACGTCATGTCCGGAGAGCTGCTTGAGTTCTCAAACGGTGTAGTTGGTATGGCGCAAAACTTGGAAGAAAATAACGTTGGTGTTATTATCCTCGGTCCTTTCCGCGACATTAAAGAAGGAGACGAAGTACGCCGTACAGGCCGCATCATGGAAGTACCAGTAGGTGAGGCTATTATCGGACGTGTCGTTAACCCTCTTGGACAACCACTTGATGGTATGGGTCCAATCGCTACAACTGGAACATTACCAATCGAAAACAATGCACCGGGTGTAATGGATCGTAAGTCTGTACACGAGCCTTTACAAACTGGTCTTAAAGCGATCGATGCCCTTGTTCCTATCGGACGCGGACAACGTGAATTAATCATCGGTGACCGTCAAACAGGTAAAACATCTGTTGCGATTGACACCATTTTGAACCAAAAAGATGAAAACATGATTTGTATCTATGTGGCAATTGGACAAAAAGAATCAACAGTTCGTGGAACAGTTGAAACTTTCCGTAAGCATGGTGCATTGGATTACACAATCGTTGTTTCAGCATCTGCATCTCAACCAGCTCCATTGCTATACTTGGCTCCATACAGTGGGGTAACAATGGGTGAATATTTCATGCGCCAAGGCAAGCATGTCCTTGTTGTATATGATGATTTATCTAAGCAAGCAGCAGCATATCGTGAGCTTTCCTTGTTGCTTCGTCGTCCTCCAGGCCGTGAAGCATTCCCAGGGGATGTATTCTACTTGCACTCCCGTCTATTGGAGCGTGCTGCTAAATTGAACGACACACTTGGTGCCGGTTCAATCACAGCATTACCGTTCGTTGAAACACAAGCTGGAGATATCTCCGCTTATATCCCAACAAACGTAATTTCCATCACTGATGGACAAATCTTCTTGCAATCTGATTTATTCTTCTCCGGCGTACGTCCTGCGATTAATGCGGGTCTATCCGTATCCCGTGTAGGTGGATCAGCGCAAATCAAAGCAATGAAAAAAGTTGCCGGTACTCTACGTTTGGACTTGGCATCATTCCGTGAGCTTGAAGCATTCTCCCAATTCGGATCTGACTTGGATAAAGCAACTCAAGCGAAATTGAATCGTGGTCAACGTACAGTTGAAGTATTAAAACAAGATCTTCACAAGCCATTGCGTGTAGAACAACAAGTATTAATTCTATACTGCTTGACTCGTGGATTCTTAGATGATATTCCATTGGCTGATATCAGACGTTTTGAAGCTGAAATCATTGAATGGACTGCACGTAACCACAATGAATTATTTGAACATATCCGCACAACTGGCGATCTGCCAAAAGAAGATGATTTGAAAGCAGCAATCGCTGAATTTAAAAAACAATTTGTTGTATCGGAATAACAGGATAGGCATTTAATAAAGGATGGTGAGAAGAAATGGCATCATTACGTGATATAGATGCGCGTATAAAATCAACGAAAAAGACGAGCCAAATCACAAAAGCCATGCAAATGGTTTCCGCCTCCAAATTGAATCGTGCCGAAGCAAACGCGAAAGCTTTTGTACCGTACATGGAGAAAATCCAAGAGGTCGTAGCGAGCATTGCGAATGGAAGCACGGATGCATCTCATCCGATGCTGGTCACTCGTCCTGTGAAAAGAACCGGATATCTGGTTATCACTTCCGATCGCGGATTAGCTGGACCATATAATAGTAGTGTCTTAAGAAAAGTTTATCAGACAATCAATGAACGCCATAAATCCCCGGATGAATACGGTATTATCGTTCTTGGGCGCGTGGGAAGTGAATTCTTCCGTATCCGTGGAATGAACGTTATCCAGGAAATGGTCGGATTGTCTGATCAGCCAAGCTTCGATGACATTAAAGAAATAACCGCCAGTACGGTAAAGTTATTCGCAGACGAAACTGTTGACGAAATCTATATGTACTACAACCACTTTATTAGTGCTATTTCCCAAGAAGTAACGGAAACTAAACTTTTACCTCTTGGAAGTGTAGAAAGCGATGCAGTAGCTACACTTTACGAATTCGAACCAAACCAGGAAGAGATTCTTGAAGTGTTACTTCCACAATACGCTGAGAGTTTAATATATGGCGCATTGTTGGATGGTAAGGCAAGCGAACACGCATCACGGATGACAGCGATGAAGAGTGCAACAGATAATGCTTCTGAGCTTATCGGCTCTCTAACATTGACTTACAACCGTGCACGCCAGGCTGCAATTACACAAGAAATTACCGAGATTGTCGGCGGAGCCGCTGCACTCGAATAGATAAAATGGAAATATAGATTCGAACATTCACACGGCATAGAGTAAATAGGAGGGAATGGAATGAACATAGGACGCGTTACTCAAGTCATGGGTCCGGTTGTCGACGTTAGATTTGAAAACGGCAAACTACCTGAGATCTATAACGCTCTGAAGATCAACATTTCCAAAGGAGCGCCTGCTGATGAGGCAGAATACCTTACTTTGGAAGTTGCTCTTCACTTAGGCGATGATACGGTTCGTACGATTGCAATGGCTTCTACAGACGGATTAGTCCGTAATGCAGAAGTAATCGATACAGGAGCACCAATTTCTGTACCGGTTGGAGACATAACACTTGGTCGTGTATTCAACGTGTTAGGTGAAAAAATTGATTTAGATGCTCCTTTAGAAGGCAACTATCAAAAAGATCCAATCCACAGAGAAGCTCCAAAATTTGAAGAGTTATCTACTGAAGTTGAGATCCTTGAAACAGGTATCAAAGTAGTAGACTTACTTGCACCTTACATCAAAGGTGGAAAAATCGGATTGTTCGGTGGTGCCGGTGTAGGTAAAACTGTATTAATCCAAGAATTAATCAACAATATCGCCCAAGAACACGGTGGTATCTCCGTATTCGCAGGTGTTGGAGAACGTACTCGTGAAGGAAATGACCTTTACCACGAAATGACTGACTCCGGTGTTATCAAGAAAACAGCCATGGTCTTCGGACAAATGAATGAACCGCCTGGTGCACGTATGCGTGTTGCCTTGACAGGTTTGACAATGGCTGAGTATTTCCGTGATGCACAAGGTCAGGACGTACTTTTCTTCATCGATAACATCTTCCGTTTCACACAAGCCGGTTCAGAGGTTTCTGCCCTGCTTGGACGTATGCCATCTGCCGTTGGTTACCAACCAACATTGGCTACAGAAATGGGTCAATTACAAGAACGTATTACATCCACTAACGTGGGATCTGTTACATCTATTCAAGCAATTTACGTACCAGCCGATGACTACACGGATCCGGCTCCGGCTACAACATTTGCCCACTTAGATGCAACAACAAACCTTGAGCGTAAACTTTCTGAAATGGGTATTTACCCAGCGGTGGATCCGTTGGCATCTACTTCCCGTGCGCTATCTCCTGAAATCGTAGGAGAAGAACACTATGAAGTTGCCCGTAGCGTTCAATCTACATTACAACGTTACAGAGAGTTGCAAGATATTATCGCCATTCTAGGTATGGATGAATTGGGAGAAGAAGATAAATTAGTTGTTGCCCGTGCACGACGTATTCAAAACTTCTTATCTCAAAACTTCCACGTAGCTGAACAGTTTACTGGTCAAAAAGGTTCTTATGTACCAGTTAAAGAAACTGTTAGAGGCTTCAAAGAAATCCTTGATGGTAAATACGACAACCTTCCTGAAGATGCATTCCGCCTAGTTGGACGCATTGAAGATGTTGTAGAAAAAGCTAAGCAAATGGGCGTTGAGGCTTAACCGAAGGATCTTATAGGAGGGCACATATATGAGAACGATTAAAGTTTCTGTAGTTACTCCTGGCGGTCCTGTGTTGGATGAAGAAGTAGAAATGGTCAGTACGAAAGCAAAAACGGGGGAACTTGGTATTCTTGCCGGACATATTCCAATGGTAGCTCCACTTGATATCGGTTCCGTTCGTTTAAAAACGGGTAACAATACAGAATGGGTTGCTGTATCCGGTGGATTCATGGAAGTCAACGGTGAAGAAGTAACCATACTCGCACAGTCAGCTGAACGTGCTGAAGATATTGATACTGCTCGCGCCAAACAGGCTAAAGCACGTGCTGAAAGACGACTTCAAGACAGACAAGTTGAAATTGATGCACATCGTGCCGAATTGGCACTTAAGCGTGCTTTAAACCGTCTAGATATTGCTGAACAAAGACAACGTTAAACTGTTGAATAAACTCCAGGGGAGAGGGGCCCCTGGAGTTTTTTTGTACATAACTTGGCAAATGGGAAATATATATAGGGTATGAGGATGAAGGAATGGGACTAGAGGTATGAGGGTGGCTTTTTTCTTGGCTGGTGGGAGGTCGGTCATAGGTCGGTGAAAGATGGGTAATAGGTAGGCGAAAGGTGGGGGAAAGAAGCTATGAGGCAGCTATCAGGCACCTATGCCCCGCCTATACCGGGGTAAAGGCCGGTCAAAGGTAGGTGAAAGGTGGAGGAAAGGAGCTATGAGGCAGCTATCAGGCACCTATGCCCCACCTATACCGGGGTAAAGGTCGGTCATAGGTGTGTGAAAGGTCGTAGAAAGCTCTGCTATCAACTACCTATGCGACTCCTATCCCCCAACTATCGAATAAAAATTAAGATAAAAGTGGTATGACCAAAATCTCCATATCATATCGACACGTATATATCAGAGTGTTATAATGTATACGGTTACATATTGAATATTTAGAAAATTTTAGTGGGGAAAATGGGGGGATGAGATTGGCATCACTACATTGGTATCAGAACAATTATATAATCGTTCTGGTTTTTTTATGCCTTGGAATATTGCTTCCAATTGTAGCATTGTCTTTGGGGAAGTTATTAAGACCTCACAAACCTACCGATGCAAAAGGTACAACTTACGAAAGTGGCTTGGAGCCCTTTCATGATTCAAGGGTTCAATTTAATGTACGTTATTATATCTTTGCCTTGCTGTTTGTTTTATTTGATGTAGAGACCGTATTTCTTTATCCATGGGCGGTAGCCTATGAAAAATTAGGCGTATTTGCATTAATAGAAATGCTGATTTTTGTGTTGATGCTTGTACTTGGATTACTCTATGCCTGGAAAAAGAAGGTGCTGAAATGGAATTAAAATTAGAAGAGCTCTCTCCAAGGGAGAAGGATGAACTGCAACGTACGATATTTTTGGCCACTTTGGAACAGGTAAAAGGATGGGCGAGAGGAAACTCCTTATGGCCACTTACATTTGGACTGGCATGCTGTGCCATTGAAATGATGGCTGTTGGTTCCTCACATTATGATGTGGATCGATTTGGTTCCTTTTTTCGTACATCTCCACGTCAATCAGACGTCATGATTGTTTCAGGGACTGTTACAAAGAAAATGGCTCCTATTTTAAGAAGGCTGTATGATCAAATGCCTGAACCGAAATGGGTCATCGCGATGGGTTCCTGTGCTACCGCAGGAGGTCCATATGTACGCTCCTACAGTGTAGTGAAGGGAGTCGACCAAATAGTGCCGGTTGATGTCTATATACCAGGATGTCCTCCCAACCCTGCAGCCCTCATATATGGAATCAATAAATTGAAGGAAAAGATTAAATATGAGGCGAAAACTGGGAAGAAGGTGTTGTAGTTGAGCGAAAAAGACTTATCCCAGCAAAAGAAAGAGGCAGCAGCCAAGGCGAAGGAAGCAGCCAAACAAAAGCTTGCTGAAAAGCAATCCTCCGAGCAATCACCTAAAGCAGATCCCCATCAAGATAAAGATGATATCGCTCTCGCCAAAGCAAAAGCAGCAGCGGCAGCCAAGGCAAAGGCGGCTGCATTAGCGAAGCAAAAACGAACAGATGGAGAAGCAAACTCCGAATCAACCACATCGCCAGAGGAAACAGAAAAAGAAAAAGCGATCGCTCTCGCCAAAGCAAAGGCAGCTGCAATAGCGAAGAAAAAACGAACAGAGGGAGAAGCAAACTCTGAATCTACCAAACCACCAGAGGAAACAGAAAAGGAAAAAGCGATCGCCCTCGCGAAAGCAAAAGCAGCAGCAGCGGCCAAGGCAAAGGCGGCCGCAATAGCGAAGAAAAAACGGACAGAGGGAGAAGCAAACTCCGAATCAACCACATCGCCAGAGGAAACAGAAAAAGCAAAAGCAATCGCCCTCACGAAAGCAAAAGCGGCAGCCGCAGCCAAGGCAAAGGCAGCTGCAATAGCGAAGCAAAAACGAACAGAGGGAGAAGCAAACTCTGAATCCACCACATCGCCAGAGGAAACAGAAAAAGAAAAAGCGATCGCCCTTGCGAAAGCAAACGCAGCCGCTACAGCCAAGGCAAAGGCGGCCGCATTAGCGAAGCAAAAACGAACAGAGGGAGAAGCAACCTCTGAATCTACCACTCCACCAGAGGAAACAGAAAAAGAAAAAGCAAAGGCCAAAGCAATTGCAGTAGCAAAGGCCAAAGCTGCGGCAGCAGCCAAGGCGAAAGCAAAGCTTGCCGAAAAAACACCCGCACCTGCATCAGAAGAAGCTCCATCTCCAAATCAATCCCTGCTTGATACCTATCGAACGATACTAGAAACCAATATTGGTCCTGATATTTTGGAAGATGCCTATATTAATAGGCTTTCTAAGGATGTACCAACAATTGTTTTGAAAAGGGAAGCATACTATCGAACTCTCGAATTTTTACGGAAAAATGAGCAATTGAAGTTTAACTACTTATCTGAGATTCACGGAACAGACTTTGTCACCCATTTCGAGGTATATTTATATTTGTATTCATTTCCATATCAGCGTGAAATTGTCATAAAGGTTAAGGTCGATCGAGAGCAGCCAGAGCTGGAATCTGTCGTGCCGTTATGGATAGGTGCAAATTGGGCAGAGTCGGAAATATATGATTTGCTGGGCATAACGTTTACAGGCCATCCGAGCTTAGAGCGAATACTACTCGGGGAAGACTGGGTTGGTCATCCACTGCGTAAGGATTATGAGCAGTATGATGATGTGGAGGTGTAGGAGGGCATGATTCGAACGGAAGAAATGCTTTTGAATGTAGGGCCGCAGCATCCAAGTACACATGGAGTTTTGCGGATTGTCGTCAAAATTGATGGAGAAATCATTACTGAAGCGAAACCGGTTATTGGCTATTTACATAGAGGAACGGAAAAGCTGGCGGAGAACCTGCAATACACTCAAATTATCCCCTACACCGACCGGCTTGATTATTTATCTGCCATGACCAATAACTACGTGCTCTGCCATGCAGTCGAAACAATGATGAAGATTGAAGTGCCGGATAGGGCTGAGTATTTAAGGGTCATGGCCATGGAACTGGGGCGGATATCGAGCCATCTTGTGGCATGGGGGACATTCGTGCTGGATTTGGGAGCGACCAGTCCGTTTATCTACGCATTCAGGGAAAGGGAAATGATTCTTAATTTCCTAAATGAGCTATCTGGTGCCCGGCTGACATTTAATTATATGCGTGTTGGTGGTGTGAAGTGGGATGCACCGGATGGATGGATTCAAAAGGTTGCTGAATTTATTCCATATATGCGCGAACAGCTTCAGGGCTACCGACAACTGGTAAGCGGAAATGAGATCTTTTTGACAAGGGTAAAGGGCATAGGAATTTACTCGGCGGAAGATGCGATTGCTTATTCATTGAGCGGTCCAAACTTAAGGTGTACAGGTGTGAAACAGGATTTACGAAAAACGGCCCCTTATTCGATTTATGACCGTTTTGATTTTAAAATAGTTACACGTGAAACAGGGGATGTGTTATCCAGATATGAAATTCGTCTGGATGAAATTGAAGAATCCTTAAAAATTCTTGAGCAATGTATCGAACAATTTCCGTCTGATGGGCCTGTTATGGCTAAGGTTCCAAAAATCATAAAGCCGCCAAAAGGGGATGCGTACATCCGAATTGAATCACCAAGAGGGGAAATCGGTTGTTACATAGCGAGCGAGGGAAAAAAAGAACCGTATCGTCTTAAATTCAGACGTCCGTCTTTTTACAATCTGCAAATTTTGCCGAAGCTATTAAAGGGAGAAAATATCTCCAATCTGGTTGCAATATTGGGTGCAATTGATATTGTCCTTGGGGAGGTTGATGGGTAATGATACAAAATTTACTTACGTCAACTCCGAGCTGGAGTTCATTTGCAATTTTTGCTGGTTCGGCAATTGTACTCATGTTCGTCATACTGGGATTTGTGACATTTGCTATTTTGGCAGAGCGAAAGGTTATGGGGTATATGCAGCTGCGCCATGGGCCCAATCAGCTTGGGGGGAAATGGGGCTTACTCCAGACAGTAGCAGATGTCCTCAAATTGCTGCTTAAGGAAGATACGATTCCGGATCAGGCCGATAAACCGTTGTTTAAATTGGCCCCCTTTATTGCGTTTGCACCCGCAATGGTTGTGATAGCAACATTGCCATTTACAGAAGCTCTGCAATTTGCGGATTTGGGTGTAGGGTTGCTCTATTATATTGCAGTATCCGGGGTTAGTACAGTTGGGATATTGGCAGCCGGATGGGCTTCCAATAATAAATATTCCTTAATGGGTGGGATGCGTGCGGGTGCGCAAATGATCTCCTATGAGGTTCCCCTCGTCATGTCTGTGATAGGGATTGTTCTCTTAACAGGCAGCTTAAATTTAAATGATATCGTAGAATCTCAGGCAAGTGTTTGGAATATTATCCGCCAGCCCATTGCGTTTGTAGTCTTTCTGATAGCGGCAGTAGCGGAATTAAATCGCGTTCCTTTTGATTTATCCGAGGCTGAATCGGAGCTGGTAGCAGGATTTCATGTTGAATATTCGGGGTTTAGATGGGCATTCTTTATGCTATCAGAATATGTGTACATGTTTGCGATGGCGACACTGACGGTAATCCTCTTTTTTGGAGGGTGGCAGCCTCTCCCGTTCCTTGATTGGATTCCAGGTGCTGTTTGGTTCAGCTTGAAATGGTTTGCAGTCACGTTTTTCCTTGTTTGGATTCGTGTGACGTTTCCACGGTTACGAGCAGATCATTTAATGGAGTTTGGCTGGAAGGTATTATTGCCGGTTGCCTTACTAAATATCTTTGTAACAGCATTACTCATAAAAATAATAGCCTAAGATAGAGAGAGTAATAGAGGGAGGGAGAAAAATGTTCGGTTTAGCTAAGGGACTGAAGTACACGCTGAAGAATTTATCTCGTGAAAAAGTGACCTACGATTATCCAAATGAGTCGATTATGGTACCAGATCGTTTCCGCGGCATTCAAAAATTTTATCCCGAAAAATGCATTGTATGTAATCAATGCATGAATATTTGTCCAACAGATTGTATTCATCTGACAGGTAAAAAACACCCTGACTCTACTAAAAAAGGAAAAATTATCGATACCTATGATATTAATTTTGAGATTTGTATATTATGTGATTTATGCACAGAGGTTTGTCCGACAGAGGCCATTGTGATGACGAATAATTTTGAACTGGCGGAGTATAGCCGGGATGAATTATTTAAGAATTTAGAGTGGCTTGATGAAAATGACGAAAACATTCGAAAGGAAAATCAATAATGAGTGGAGAAATGGCAGCATTCATTGTTCTGGGATTAATAGCAATCTGCGGCGCTGTGCTGATGATCCATCTAACCAAGGTCATGCATATGATGGTTTCACTTGTGTTTACCTTTATCAGCATTGCCGGAATCTATGTGTTACTGTCAGCAGAGTTTGTGGCGGTAGTCCAAATCATGATTTATTCTGGAGCAATCACAATCATTATGCTTTTTGGAATTATGCTGACCAATCACCGCGACCCAAGTGTAACGAAGGCAGGCATTTGGAGGAAAGCCTTTGTCCTAATAGGAATTCTGGGCTTTGCAGGTGCAGTCTATGCAGGCATCTACAATTTAAACTTTGCAGAAACTGTCAATACAGCAGGCGGCGAGACCGATCTGGTCAGTCAATCGAGCACCTTACATTTAAATAATACAGAGAAAATCGGGATTGCTATTTATACGAAATTTGTAATTCCATTTGAGCTTGTATCCGTATTGCTGCTGGTTGCCTTGGTAGGTGCCGTAGTATTGGCGAAAAAAGATGATCAGAGGGAGGGGGAGGAGAAATGACTTCAGTTCCGCTTCCTGCTTATTTAACACTGGCGTTGACGTTATTTTGTATTGGGCTTTATGGTGCTCTGACAAAGCGAAATATCATTATTGTCCTCGTATCGATTGAATTAATGCTTAATGCGGTGAATATCAATCTAGTTGCTTTCAGTAAGCTTGGACCGGCCCCTGCCATAACCGGTCAGGTATTTGCTTTGTTTGCGATTGCAGTGGCAGCTGCCGAGGCTGCAGTAGGACTGGCGATTTTATTTTCACTTTATCGGAATCGCAAGACTGTCAATATAGATGAAATGGATACATTGAAAAATTAACGTCAATGGATAACACGAATTGAAGAGGGAACTGCTGCTCTTCAATCATAAGGGGAAATGTTTATATGATGAAGCTTGTATGGGTCATTCCTCTTTTCCCGCTCCTGTCATTTGTTCTTCTGCTTGTGGCTGGAAAGAGGCTGAAGGCTTCGAGTGCATACGTAGGGATTGGCTTCACGTTACTTACCTTCCTTTTCTCCCTGCTGGTTCTCATTGGCCGCCTTCAATCACCTGACTATCATGCTGTAGTGGATTGGCTAAGAATTGGTGAGACAAGAGTGACAATGGGAGTAGAGGTAAACCAATTAAATGCGTTGATGCTGGTGATGGTTTCACTTGTTAGCTTGCTTGTACATATTTATTCAATTGGGTATATGCATGGCGATGGAAGAGTGCCCGTTTTCTTTGCTTACCTGGGGCTGTTTACATTTGCCATGCTCGGTTTGGTGGTTTCACCGAATCTCCTGCAGCTCTATATCTTTTGGGAATTAGTCGGGTTAGGATCATTCCTGTTGATTGGATTTTACTTTTATAAGGATGCTGCCAAACGCGCAGCGAAAAAAGCATTTATTATGACCAGAATTGGAGATATCGGACTTTTAATCGGCATTATCCTCTTATTCTGGAAAACAGGCAGCTTTGAGTATGAGGCAATTTTCTCAGCTGTAGAAAATGGAGTCCTGACTTCAGGCTGGGTCACGGCCACAGCGCTGTTGATTTTTATTGGCGCTATCGGGAAATCTGGCCAGTTTCCATTACATACATGGCTTCCTGACGCGATGGAAGGTCCGACTCCCGTATCGGCATTAATCCATGCCGCTACCATGGTGGCGGCCGGCGTCTATTTAGTTGCAACGATGTTTCCACTGTTTGCAGCGAGTGAAACAGCCATGCTGACTGTAGCGATTGTTGGCGCATTTACAGCCATCTTTGCTGCTGCAATTGCCACAGTCCAAAAGGATATTAAACGAATCTTGGCTTACTCGACGGTCAGCCAGCTTGGCTATATGATGCTGGCGCTTGGGACAGCAGGCTATGTGGCCGGTGTCTTCCATTTAACGACACATGCATTTTTTAAGGCACTATTGTTCCTGGCAGCCGGCAGTGTGATTCATGCTGTTCACACTCAAAATATTGACGAGATGGGTGGTTTGTGGAAAAAATTACGGCGAACTGGTCCACTGTTTTTAATCGGGACATTGGCCTTAACCGGACTTCCACTTCTATCAGGATTCTTTAGTAAGGATGAGATTCTTGTATCTGTTTGGGAGAGCGGCCATATCGTCCTATTTATGGTTGCCTTACTAACATCCATATTAACGGCTTTTTATATGTTCCGCCTGTTCTTTATCGTATTCTGGGGACCATCACGGAATGAAACAAAGGGTGTGCAGGAATCACCTGGTTCCATGACAGCTCCGATGATGATACTTGCAGTACTTTCCATCTTTGCAGGCTATGTAAACACCCCTTGGTTTGGAACGTTTCTTGGAGATTGGCTGGCTGATGGGAACCGATATCTGGACCATGCACATATAGAGGGGCCAGTTTGGATACCTATTGCGGCAACACTTGCCTTTTTAGTTGGAAGCGGAACCGCCTGGCTGATCTATGGGAAAAGAAACCGTGTCAGTGTGGAGGAGGATATTCCGGGGCCACTTTATCAAATACTTGCAAACAAATTTTATATCGATGAAATTTATGAGTATACGATTGTGCGAATGGTGAAGGGTATCGGAATGATGATCTCCTGGGTTGAAAAATATATCCTGCAGGGGTTTGTGTCATCAGTTTCTTACGTGATCAATTTAGGCGCAACTAAAGGTGCTGATGCTCATAATGGTCAAATGCAGATATACGGGACAATTGCTCTGATTGGCCTGGCTGCCGTACTTGTGATCTTTGTATGGACAGGAGGGTACGTCAGATGAATCCATATATTCTTAGTTTGCTGGTTTTCTCCCCTTTGTTAGGGATAGCCGGATTGCTGTTTGTTTCAAAAAGTAATGAAAAAGCACTGAAACGATTAGGTATTCTGGGGACCATTCCGCCTGTGATTCTTACAATCTACCTATATAGTGAATATCTGTCTGGCACGAAATTTACGGTGTTTTCGGTTTTTCATAAGTGGTTTCAATTAGGAGGCGGGGGAGTTAGGCAAAGCCAATTATATGCCGTACCCTTTGAACTGAGCCTGAATGGAATTTCCCTAGTGATGGTCATTCTCACAGCGATTTTAACAACATTGGCAGCATTAGCCTCTGCTCTTCAAATAAAAAAAGAGTGGAAGGGTTATTTTATTCTCCTTCTCTTATTAGAGGTTGGTATGCTGGGTGTCTTCCTATCTCAGAACCTGATTTTATTCTTCCTCTTCTTTGAGGTTACCTTGGTGGCCATGTTCTTCTTGATTGGGAAATGGGGTTACTTTGACAAAGAAAAAGCTGCATTTAGCTTCTTGATTTATAACGGCTTGGGATCTGCCATCCTCCTGTTTGTCATCATGGTGCTTTTTGCGAGAACCGGCACAGCTAATATTGAGATATTGGGGCAAATCTTATCAGTTGGCGGGCAGACGCTGCTTGCCCCAATCAGTACAGAATTGAAATATGTCCTCTTTGCAGGGATTGTCATTGCATTTGGAATCAAGCTGCCGATTTTTCCGTTCCATTCCTGGATGCTGAAAGTCCATGTACAGGCGCCTCCAGCAATTGTTATCCTGCATGCCGGAGTATTACTGAAGATTGGTGCGTATGGGTTGATCAGATTTGGAATAGGGTTGTTTCCAGGTGAGTTTAAAGAGATGGCATTTTGGATTGCTTTGCTTGGCGTCATTAATTTCTTATATGGTGCTTGGCTTGCTTTGCAACAAACGGATTTCAAGCTTGTGATGGCCTATTCCTCAATCTCTCATATGGGAATTGTCCTTATGGGACTGGGGGCATTAAATACAGCAGGGGTTCAGGGAGCTTTATTTCAGGTTGTATCTCATGGCTTGATCGCCGCCTTGCTTTTTCTACTGGTTGGCTTTCTTTATGAAAGAGTCGGCACTACAAATATAAAAGAGCTGGGTGGATTGGCTAAATCTATTCCGATTTTCTCCGGAATTTTACTGGCAGGAGGGATGGCTTCACTCGGATTGCCGGGGATGTCCGGTTTTATCAGTGAATTCATGGCGTTCCTGGGATTGTTTAAAACCGAACCCATCCTGGCTGCCGTTGGCACTTTAGGAATTGTATTGACGGCTGTTTACGTGCTGCGTGCCGTTCTGAATATGACATTTGGAGCGCCAAAGAACGAGTTATCCATAGCCGATTTAAGACCGAACGAAGCGGTACTTGCATCTGTATTACTCGGTTTTATTATTTTGATCGGCGTCTGCCCTGTCATCCTGGAAGGACCGCTTCAGGCTGAAATTGCTGACATGATGACAGGGATAGGGGGTGACTGAGTTATGGATATGGAAACATTACTGTCGATGAACTGGAATTTAATGATACCTGAATTTATAATCCTTGGTGCTGCGATTATCCTCTCTGTATTGGATTTATGCATGCCTAAACAATTTGGAAGAAAGGTACTTGGCTGGTTTGCTTTTGGTAGTATCGCGCTAGCCATCATTTCTTTACTTGGCTTAATTCCATTGGAGGCCGGATCGATTTTGTATGATACGTTCCGATTGGACGCCTTTGCTAAAGCGTTTAAGCTAATTCTTTTGATTGGGTCAGCCTTTGTCATGATACTGGCTGTGGTACATAAACCGAGAGCTGGGATGCAACCATATCAGGCAGAATTTTATTATTTACTTTTAACCGCTTTATTAGGTGCCATGATCATGACATCAAGCGGGGATTTAATTACATTGTTTGTGGGGCTTGAGCTTTTGTCCATTTCATCCTATATTCTGGCTGGAATGCAGAAAAATAATCAAAAATCAGCTGAGGCTTCAATGAAGTATGTGGTCAATGGGGGAATCTCGACAGCCATCATCCTGTTTGCACTGAGTTATATGTATGGTGTGAGCGGAACGACAAATATATTTGAAATTGGAACTATATTTGCGACTCAAGAAAACTCGCAGCTTCAATATATTGCTGGACTATCCTTCTTTATTTTCGTAATCGGGATATCCTTCAAGCTGGCAACCGTGCCTTTCCATATGTGGGCACCTGATGTATATGAAGGAGCGCCGACGCCGGTAACTGCCTTCTTGAGTATCGTTTCAAAAGCAGCAGGCTTTGCGCTTTTACTTCGTATCGTCGTTACCGTGTTTTTAACAGCGACAATGGATGATATCGGATTTCTATCGATTTTTACGGCCAATCAAAACTATCTGGCTGTCCTGGCTAGTATAACGATGATTGCCGGAAATCTGATTGCATTAAAGCAAAAGAATCTGAAACGGATGCTTGCTTATTCAAGCATTGCCCATGCAGGATATTTGCTTGCTGCGGTTACGGCCTTTGGAGAATATACGATTGAATCGGTCTGGTACTATTTTGCTGCGTATACCCTAATGATGACCGGAGCCTTTGCCATCATCCAATACTTGGCGGAAGATAGGAAGATTGGGGACGAGGATCAATATATGATGGCCGGCCTATATAAAAGATCACCATTTTTGGCGGTCTCCATGTGTATTTTCATTCTCTCCATGGCAGGAATTCCCGGTACGGCAGGATTCATCGCAAAGCTGAATATTTTCATGAACCTTTTTGCAAAGGAACAAGGCCATTATATACTGGCGGCAATCATGCTGGTAACTACCGTAATTTCCTATATCTATTACTTCAACATCATCGTCCATCTATTTATGAGACCGAAGGAAGAAACAAAGGGGAAGCTGAAAATATCAGTTATCCATTATGTAATCGGAATTTGTGCAGGGGGGTCGATCCTGTTCGGATTATTCCCTCATTATCTGCTCGATTTCTTCCATCAGAATTTCACGGATATATATCAAATGTTAAAATAGATTTACAGAGCCAGGAGGCAAGATACCTCCTGGCTCTTTATTTGTTTTCTTTGTAAAGAAAACTTAATAATTACCATTAAATTGTGAAGAAGTGAATATAGCTATTAACAGGTGTTATGTTGTAAAATAATAATATGCGTGCCTAATTATGTCTGTTTATTACATTATTTGATAGAATCCGTCTATTTTCATATGATTTAGAGTATTTTTGTTAGAAAATGTCGATAATTTATAGAAAAAGAGGAACGGCCCTTCTAAATATGGTACACTGAATTCGTATATCTTTAGTTTTGAAAGGAAAAAAGACCATGAATTCATTCGGAATGCAAGCTTTACTCAGTATTGTAAGTCATTTATTTTTTATAGCTGTTACATGGTGGGCATTACAAGCGCTGCACTTTGATAAGCTGCTGAGAGCAGGAAGAGTTTTTCAGGCGAGAGTGCTGTATATATTGTTGACCATCACTATCGGTTCAGCAGTCAGCGGTTTTTTTCTTGATTACTGGAGTTATGCTCAGCAATTAACGAATCTCTTTAATTAACCGAGGCTGTCAGAAAGTGACGAACGGATTTCAGTATGCATATGATTCCCTAAGGTAAAACTAAAGCAATAGGGGAGAGTGGCGTACATGAAAAAAGTGATTCTTTCAATAATTGTTGGTTTGATGATTTTATATGTGGGGAATAAAACGACAGAAGCATTGGCTAAAAACGACTTGCTAATGATTGCAGAGGGAATAAAGCGTGTCGATCCAGCAGCAGAAATAACGGATTGGATTGTTTTGGCCCGAGTAAGTGTTGATAATCAATTTTCTGAAGTGGCGGCTGACATACAGACTGAATATACCAATTATGTTTGGAGCGAAGATTCCAGCAGCAACGGAAAAACATTGGTTGGTACATATCTGAATGAAAAGTTGAATATTACCTCAAAGATTAAAATCATGTCCAGTGATTCACAAAAAACAGTCCTAATTACCAGTATAGAAGGGACTGAGTGGACACGTGGACAAGTTGATTTTATCCAAAACTGGCTAAAAAATGGGACAAAGGTCATGTTTAAGGACCCCCCTCACTATTTCTCTTGTATCAAAGGGATAACCGGTGCTAATATGGATAAGGTTCTACTAAAAAACTGGATGAATGAATATGAAGCTAAGTCAATGGAAAGTGCAATAGAGAGCAATTTTATTTCTGTTGCTGCAAAAAGCAATCAATTTAAGAATATGATGACCAATGGAATGAACCTCCAACTGGCCTTTCGAGATATGAGAGAGGATCAAAAGAACAGTGGGACACAGTTTACCATTGGCACACCGATAATAGCATTTGAATACTAATATAGAGATATTGAACGCGGAGGGGAATAACTTTGGAAAAAATCATTGTCCGCGGCGGAAACAGGTTAGAAGGTACAGTTCGTGTAGAGGGTGCAAAAAACGCCGTTTTACCTGTATTAGCTGCAACATTATTAGCAAGTGAAGGAAAAAGCGTTCTTAAAGACGTTCCGGAGCTATCCGATGTATATACAATTAATGAAGTAATCCGAAATTTAAATACAGAAGTTACTTTTAGCAATAATACTGTAACAGTGGATGCCTCAAAGCCATTAGCAGAAGAAGCGCCGTTCGAATACGTTCGTAAAATGCGTGCTTCAGTCCTTGTAATGGGATCTTTATTGGCTAGGAACGGAAAAGCTCGCGTCGCTTTACCTGGCGGCTGTGCAATTGGTTCACGTCCAATTGATCAGCATCTAAAGGGATTTGAAGCAATGGGCGCTAAAGTGAGAGTCGGCAACGGTTTTATCGAAGCTGAGGTTGATGGTCGTCTTAAAGGTGCAAAAATCTATTTGGATTTCCCAAGTGTGGGAGCTACTGAAAACATCATGATGGCTGCTGCATTGGCAGATGGTGTCACTGTATTAGATAACTGTGCAAAAGAACCTGAAATTGTTGACCTGGCTAACTATTTGAATAAAATGGGTGCGAAGGTTAAGGGTGCAGGAACAGCTACAATCCGTATTGAGGGTGTAGAAAAGCTGTATGGTACTGAACATTACATTATTCCTGACCGTATTGAAGCTGGAACTTTCATGGTTGCTGCTGCAATTACAGGCGGAAATGTATTGGTACAAGGTGCAGTAATGGAGCACTTATCCTCTCTTGTGGCTAAAATGGAAGAGATGGGTATTACAATCAAGGAAGAAAAAGATGGCCTGCGTGTTATCGGGTCAGATAGCATGAAAGCAGTAGATATTAAAACAATGCCGCATCCAGGATTCCCGACTGATATGCAATCTCAAATGATGGCATTGTTATTACGTGCCAATGGAACGAGCATGATTACTGAAACGGTCTTCGAAAACCGCTTCATGCATGTTGAAGAATTCCGTCGCATGAACGCTGATATTAAAATTGATGGCCGTTCTGTTATTATTTCTGGAGAAGCTAATCTTCAGGGAGCTGAAGTAGCAGCTACAGATCTGCGCGCAGCAGCAGCCTTGATTTTATCCGGCCTTGTTGCTGACGGTGTCACTCGAGTAACAGAGCTTAAGCACTTGGATCGTGGATATGTTAATTTCCATGGTAAACTTGCTGCTCTTGGTGCTGATATCGAGCGTATTAATGAATCCTCTGAGCAGGAAGAATCTACAGTTATTGCGGAAAACGCATAAATTCTAGAGAGTTTAAAGCCAGGCAGAAATGTCTGGCTTTTTCGTTTTCACAAAAAACGACGGCTATTTAGTGGTTACCCATTGTATAAACCTCAACTATTATTGAGTTACCCACAGGTATATAAACAAATTAACAACAAGTTATACACAATTGTAATAGGTCTATCAACAGGGTTATCCACATAAGTGGGTGTAAAAATAGGTCTTCAAGATTTTAAACCTTTATTTCTCAGGTTTTTTAACAGATTTTAATAAAAACAATGATCGTTCACTAGTTATCCACAACTTTATACACAATACCATCACTTTTGGGGAAAACTCACTAAATAATCTGAAATTTTGTTAGACTATAATTGATAAAATAAAGGAAAGGAGATTTTTAGTTTGAAAGACATAAGCGTATCGACCATAATAAAAATTATTTTAATCGTTTGCTTAGCGATTTTGATCTTTAAGGTAGCTAAGATTTTATTTGATGTTTTATTGTTTGGAATCATTCTATATATTTTATTTAGTCTTTACAGAAACTATGAAAAGAAAAAGAAGAATCATTCATGATAAATAGTTTGCCCCTCTTAACGATTTATAGACATATTCATATAAGAGAATTCATACATATGAAGTGTTGGACAGTTAACTGAATAGAGGGGAGACTACTATATGAAGCATTGGAAACCGATTATTTTTGCCATTAGTCTTGTTGCAGCCGTTACTATTATGATTCCCACACTCCTGGTCGCACCTTTTAATGATGAAGATGAAGCGGAGGCTGAGCAGCACGTGTTAAGGGAACCAAAACAAAAACAGCAGCCGGAGAAAAAGGCGGAGATACAAACTACCATTCAAGTGTACAGAAACATTCATAAGACCGTGGAAGCTGTAGATTTGGAGGAATACGTAGCTGGTGTGGTTGCAGCAGAAATGCCTGCTAATTTCGAGCTAGAGGCATTAAAGGCTCAAGCTCTGACAGCCAGAACGTTTATCGTAAAGGCACTTACAGCCACAACGAAGAAGGAAATTCCAAAAGGCGCCGATATAACAGATACTGTGAATGATCAGGTCTATTTAAATGATAAAGAGTTAAAAGCCGCCTGGGGAAATAAATATCAAACGAATATGCAAAAGATTAAAGAGGCCGTTTCCGCAACGAAAGGGCAGCTTTTAACCTATAAGGAAGAACTAATTACTCCCTCTTTCTTCTCCACCAGCAATGGGTACACCGAGAACTCAGAAGATTACTGGCCGAACGCACTTCCATACCTGCGCAGTGTGGCCAGTCCCTGGGATGAGAAATCCCCAAAATATTTAAGCGAAACAACGATATCGTTATCAGAGTTTGAACGTCTCCTAAATGTGAAAGTTGCGAGCAAAGAGGATGTTGGCAAGATCATTAGTCGAACAGAAGGAAATCGAATTGGCGAAATCGAGATCGGCGGTAAACGTCTCACTGGTAAAAAGGTAAGAGAGCAGCTTGGCCTTAAATCAAGTGATTTCTCCTGGTACAAAAAGGGCGACCAAGTTGTAATCACGACAAAGGGCTACGGTCATGGAGTAGGAATGAGCCAGTATGGAGCAAACGGAATGGCACAGTCAGGCAAATCCTATAAGGACATCATCTCCTACTATTATAAGGATGTAAAAATATCACAGGCAACAGCCTACCTGCCTACTTATACAGCGAAGAAGTGAGTCGGGCAGGTTCACATTGTAATTGGTGAGGAAACGATTTGTTTCCTCGCCTTTTTTGGTTTCTGTGGAATATTTTTTGGAGGGAATTGAAGAATAAATGGTGGTTCCATTATAAAAGATGAGAACGATGGTCAAAAATCAGGAACATCTTATAATTGAGCGAAAATAAGAATTAATGAGCGAAAGAAAAATATATGAGCGAAATGAACTGAGATTGAGCGATAATATAAATTAGTTGTGTGATAAAAAGGGCCTTTGAGCGATTGAAAAACAAAGGAACACTATTCCATCTAATCAAAAATATACATAAGCCCACTCCATACCAACTTTGAGGAATTGAATTAGCCACTAGAAACCTATTCAAACAACATTGAATAATTTAAATGCTATAAATAATGTATTTCATGCATATTTTCAGCCTGTTTTACAAAAGATATAAATTTTTTCACCGCCCATGTATATATTTTCTGAAAAGTGTTCAGAATGATGACAGAGGTGATGAAAATGAGAGAGGAAGAAAAGAAACGATCTTCTCAGTCAAAAGTAAAAAGTATAATGAAAAAGCGTTGGTTTTTGCCGGCAGTTTATATTTTTAGTGCAGCGGTCCTTTTGACAGGTATTTTAGTTTATCAAGCAAGCGATGATGAATTTACGCAAGATCCATCCAAGAACAAACAAAACATTACGTCTGAAAATAATGAGCCATCTATTGAAGTGAACAATTCACTGGAAACCTTCACAATTCCAATGACCGAGGCAGAGTCTGCTGTCATTAAAAAGGAATTTTATGATGTGGATGGGGATACAAAGCAACAGGAAGCATCCCTTGTTGTCTATAATAATACGTATCAGCCTAACACAGGAATCGACTATGCCATGAAAGATGGAAAAGGCTTTGAAGTTACGGCTTCTATGAGCGGAAAAGTGAAAAGTGTTCAGGAAGATGCATTGCTAGGTAACTTAGTAGTTATTGAGCACGATAAAGGGGTAGAAACTCATTATTCCTCCATTAAGGATATTAAAGTAAAAGAGGGAGACACCATTAAACAAGGTGAAACCTTTGCCAAAGGCGGAACAAGTGCTATTAATGAAGAAGCTGGCACCCATGTTCATTTCGAAGTTAGAAAAGATAATGTTGCTGTCAATCCATTAGAGCATCTTGATAAACCAATCAGTTCATTGAAAGCTGAGAAAACGGAAGCCGATACAAAGGCTAAAGATTCAGCTGATCAAGAAAAAGAAGAAACAACTAAAAATCAAGATGATGCAGGTAATGAAACATCTGAAGACTCAAATGATAATCAAGAGTCCGATCCTAATCAAGAACCAGGTAACGAATAAAGGAAATGCCTTCAGGCTCTATTGTCTGGAGGCATTTTTTTCGACGTATTGCCTGTTATTTCTCGGGAAATAGTGCCCAGAAGAAGCTTGTCGAATAAGCCTAAATGGCAAGAAAACCAAAGAAGTCTTGTCCTTATTGCATGTTTTGTGCATAAAAGTGGAACCAAGCTAATAAACTTTTACAAACCTGACACATAGAGAATGCAAGAGGTGAAGACTCGTTAAATCTATCAGGGATCCAAGAAAATGAATTACTCATTCATAAAAATACATACTAAAGGCTGCATTACAGCGAATCAACATCTCGTACTTCTCAAAAAAATAGGGAGGGCGAGGAAATTGCACGATTACATCAAAGAAAGAACTATCAAGATTGGAAAGTATATCGTGGAAACGAGAAAAACAGTTCGCGTAATAGCGAAGGAGTTTGGTGTATCCAAAAGTACTGTCCATAAAGATCTGACTGAACGACTGCCAGACATAAATCCAGAATTGGCTAATGAGGTTAAGGAAATACTTGATTATCATAAATCAATCAGGCATTTAAGAGGCGGAGAAGCAACAAAGCAGAAGTATAAAAAAACAGAGGAAGAGCCGGTTCAGTAATTGAATAACAGGAGGAAGGGGCCGGAGGAAATCAACGGCCTTTTTAATTTGAGTCATATTCCCTACTCTGTTCCTGAATATGGCAGATTTTTTGGTAACATAGTTCCTTTTGTTCTACAAAATATGATAAAATTTTTAATTAGTACAGTAGAAGGAATTGTAGAGTTCCTTGAGGAGGATAATGAGGTTATGTTTTCGAGAGATATTGGAATCGATTTAGGTACTGCAAATGTACTCATTTATGTAAAAGGTAAAGGAATTGTGTTGAATGAGCCATCTGTCGTAGCCTTGGATAAGAATACAAATCGCGTATTAGCTGTTGGAGAAGAAGCACGCCGTATGGTTGGCCGTACTCCAGGACATATTGTGGCCATTCGACCGCTTAAAGATGGTGTTATTGCTGACTTTGATGTAACAGAATCCATGTTAAAATACTTCATTAACAAATTGGACGTAAAAGGATTCTTATCAAAGCCACGTATTTTAATTTGTTGTCCAACTAATATTACAAGCGTAGAACAAAAAGCGATTCGTGAAGCTGCAGAGAAAAGCGGCGGCAAAAAGATTTACCTTGAGGAAGAGCCAAAGGTAGCTGCAATTGGCGCTGGTATGGACATCTTCCAACCAAGCGGTAATATGGTCATCGATATTGGCGGAGGCACAACAGACATTGCCGTATTATCCATGGGGGATATCGTTACATCAGCATCCATTAAAATGGCTGGTGACAAATTTGATGCCGAAATTTTGAATTACATCAAACGTACATACAAGCTTTTAATCGGAGAGCGTACAGCTGAAGACATAAAAGTGAAAGTTGCAACCGTTTTTAAAGGTTCCCGTAATGAAACAATTGATATTCGCGGACGCGATATGGTGACGGGACTACCAAAAACCATCACAGTTGGTTCAGAAGAAATCGAAGAAGCATTACGTGAGTCCATTCATGTCATTGTTCATGCAGCAAAATCTGTGTTAGAGCAAACACCTCCAGAACTTTCCGCTGATATTATTGATCGCGGAGTAATTCTAACAGGTGGCGGAGCCCTGCTTCACGGCATGGACATGTTATTGGCTGAAGAACTAAAGGTACCTGTATTAATCGCAGAAAATCCAATGGATTGCGTAGCGATCGGAACAGGTATGATGCTTGATAATATCGACCGCATCACACGCCGTAAATTAGTATAATCGCCAGAAAATATAAAAACCAGTTCAGTCGATGAACTGGTTTTTTTGTGTGGGTAAAGGGATGTCTTCTATTGGGGAGCAATGGGGTGCGTGGGAATGATTCATCTATGCTGCGACATATGCTCGTGTAAAGGTGGGTCATAGGTAAGTGAAAGGTAGAGTAAAGCAGGTATGTTCCACATATGCCCCGGCTATGAGGCACCTATACCCGGGTAAAGGTGGGTCAAAGGTGCAGTAAAGCAGCTATGCGCCACCTATGCCCGGGCTATGAGTCATCTATACCCGGGTAAAGGCGGGTCAAAGGTGCAGTAAAGCAGCTATGCGCCACCTATGCCCGGGCTATGGAGCACCTATACCGGGGTAAAGGTGTGTGAAAGGTGTAGTAAAGCAGCTATGGTCCACCTATGCCCCGGCCATGGAGCACCTATACCGGGGTAAAGGTGTGTGAAAGGTGTAGTAAAGCAGCTATGGTCCACCTATGCTCCGGCTATGAGGCGCCTATACCCCACCTTTGCCACACCTCTACAGCATCTCTTCTCCCACACAAAGAGAAAAGTCGAAGAAAAAAGTCTCCAGTTAACTCCTACAAAGTCCACATATACTCCCACATTGTCGAGAGAAATCGATTTTTAGGAAAAAAGTCCGTATCTTATAAAATCATTCCCTATATAATGGTAATATGGGTGTTTGTTAGGCCTATTTGGGGGTGGAAAAATGTTTAAAGGATTCTATACAGCAGCATCCGGTATGCTGGCTCAGCAACGCAAAACGGAGCTGCTTGCAAATAATTTAGCGAATGCCAACACGGTCGGATATAAAGAGGATCAAGCGAGTGTACGTTCATTTCCAGAAATGCTACTTAGCAGTTACGAAAAAGTGAATCTTCCCGTTGAGGAATCAGTGTCCATCAATCATTCAAAATATGTGGGTGCATTGAACACGGGTGTTTATGTACAAGAGACAATCCCATCTTTTTCACAGGGTGATGTTAAAACAACCGACAATACTACGGACATGGCTATTGTGGACCAAGACATGCCCATTGATCCTGAAACGAATCAACCGGGTACTGCCCTGTTTACAGTTGAGACTCCTGATGGCTTGAGATATACACGAAACGGGAACTTTACATTAGATGGATCAGGCTATTTAACAACTGCAAACGGTTATTATGTCCTAGATGAGAATAGGGAACGTATCCTTTTAAACTCCGAAAATTTTGCGATTAGTTCCGAGGGTGAAATATCTGAAGGAACATTAAATAGAGGACGAATTGGAATAAGCTTTAGCGCTACTCCAACTGCACAGCTCATCAAGGAAGGCGATGGATTATATCGTATCAATGAGGGAGAGCTGCCTTCTGCCTATACATTAAATAATGTTCAATTTGCTGTTCAGCAAGGTTCAATTGAACAGTCCAATGTGGATTCTTCTAAAACCATGACGGACATGATGGCTGCTTATCGTACTTTTGAAGCCAATCAGAAGATTGTACAAGCCTATGATCAAAGCATGCAAAAAACAGTCAATGAAATAGGTAAGCTGTAACGTTTATGTACGGATTGAAGAGGAGGGTAAATAAGGATGAATCGAATGATGATAACCTCATCAAATACAATGGGACAGCTGCAAAAGAAGCTGGAAACAGTTTCGAATAATATCTCAAATACTTCGACGACCGGTTTTAAAAGAAAAGAAACCTATTTCTCAGACATGCTGGCTCAGGAATTCAATAATCAGGAGCGAACAGAAAAAGAAAAAGGTCGATTGACACCAAATGGTATTCGAGTGGGTGTTGGTGCAAAAATGAGTCAGTCTCAGCTTAATTTGGCACAGGGTACTCTGCAGAAAACGGAACGTAATTTGGATGTCGCTCTTACTAATGAGAATTTATTTTTTGCCATTCGCACGGCAGAAGGCACTAGCAGTGAGCTCGGTTATACAAGGGATGGAGCATTTTATCTTAGTCCAGTTTCTGATGGTTCTGATCAAGTGCAATTGGTAACATCAAATGGCAGTGCAGTATTGGATGAAAATAATCAGGAAATTAGGATAAATGGTAACCCTAGTAACATAACATTTACAGATAAAGGCCAACTAAATGTCACTACTGAAAATGGGATGCAATCATTTAACCTTGGGATTATCTCCGTCAAGAAGCCTCAATTTATGGAAATGATAAATAATAATACTTTCACTCTTCCGAAAAATATGGCACAATTGGATGTAACAGAAAACGACATATATACCCAACTAACCGGTGCTTTTAGAAATGAAATTTCTATGGTTCAAGGAAACTTGGAGCAATCTAATGTCGATATTAGTACTGAGATGACAGAAATGATGCAAACTCAGAGGTTATATCAATTTCAATCACGGACGGTTAGTATGGCCGATCAAATGATGGGATTGGTCAACGGTATTCGTTAAAGGAGTAAAAGAATGCAAGTGTTGGTTAATAATAAAAGTGAGCAGACTGAGTCTGAACCAAACAGTCGAATAGATAAGAAAAAACTGGATGAGAATCAGAAGATCAAAATCCGGTTAGTGCCACTTTGGGCTCGTATTATAATTGTCCTTGTGTTGACGATGATGGCCCTTGTTGGTGGAGCCATGGTTGGCTATTCCGTTATGGGTGATGGAAAAGCTATGGATGTGTTTAAGAAATCTACATGGACTCATATCGTTGATCTAGTCAATAAGAACACGGAGAATAAAGACAAATAATACGGGCAGGAAGGCAAGATATATCCCTTCCTGTTTTTTATTGGGTAGGAGAAGTTTGATGGAAAGTGGTCTTACCACTTTTGCGTCTCCTTATAGTTGTTGTGGGCCTACAGGATGTAGGTCATGAAGACGTTGTCACAGGATGTGGCGAATTTAGTCTTCGTTCATTAATAAAGGCCCTTCAGCTTTTTGATGTAATCCAGCTTCGACTCCTAGCTCCTCGAGACATAAGTGTAGCTGCTGCGGGAGAGAAAAATCGCTCTCCCTACGCACCTCCTCTTGTGCTTTTCGGAGCTGGGCAGTTGTCTCAGCTTTTTATGCAATCCAGCTTCGACGGCTAGAAGCTCAGGACATAAGCATGATCTCTACGGGAGGGAAGAACACCTCCCTCCGAGATCCTGTCTTATGCTCCTCGCGGGCCTACAGGATGTAGGTCATGAAGACGTTGCCACAGGACGTGGCGCATTTAGTCTTCGTTCAATAATAAAGGCCCTTCAGCTTTTTGATGTAATCCAGCTTCGACTCCTAGCTCCTCGAGACATAAGTGTAGCTGCTGCGGGAGAGAAAAGACGCTCTCCCTGCGCACCTCCTCTTATGCTTTTCGGAGCTGGGCAGTCGTCTCAGCTTTTTTAATAATAAGGGGGAAATTATATGTTAGATATTCAGCAGATTAAGGAGATTATTCCGCATCGGTATCCGTTTTTGTTGGTTGATCAGATTTTGGAGGTTGACGAGGGGAAGCGGGCAGTTGGGGTTAAGAATGTGACGGCAAATGAGGAGTTTTTTAATGGTCATTTTCCGGATTATCCAGTTATGCCGGGGGTGCTGATTGTGGAGGCGCTGGCTCAAGTGGGAGCGGTGGCTGTTCTGATTAAAGAGGAAAATAAGGGGAGGCTTGCATTTTTTGCCGGTATTGATAAATGCCGCTTTAAGAGACAGGTGCGTCCTGGTGACCAGCTGCGTTTGGAAGTAGAATTGACAAGAGTGCGCGGTCCGATTGGAAAAGGAATTGGCAGGGCGACTGTGAATGGCGAGTTGGCTTGTGAAGCCGAAATAACGTTTGCTTTAGGCGATCAGAAGTCCTAACATCTTCTTTTTTTCTTTTCATAAAGAGAATCAGAAAGCAGAAGGTCAACAAAGGCCTTCTGCTTTTTCAATATTGCTTACTTATTTTGCATGAAGGTCGCTAATAGGCAAGCGCCAATCCCGGCTACCAGTACGGAAGTTAGGACTGGGTGTTTGGATGCTTTCACATAATAGCTTGTTTCTCGAATCCAGCCTTTATTGGTGCCGCGTTCATGCAATCCGTATCCAGCTTTGTACAGGGCGCTATCCTCCGGTGGGTTGGATGGACGGTCATCATGCTGTGTATGGTACATAGTCTTTTCCATAAATTTATCGGTAAACCTTGGGGCAAACCGGCCAAGCATAGCCAGGAGTTTAGCCTGAGATCCAACATACATATCGCGTTTTGGATGCTCTGCGGCAAAAAGGATGGCCTCGGCTACTGTTTCAGGTGCATAAATCATCCCTATATGGGTCGGCTGCTTTTCCAGATAACTACGAGCGTGCTCATTGTAAGGTGTGTCAATTCTTCCGGGATGAATGAGTGTCACAGAAATCGGCGCATTTTCCTTCTCGAGCTCCATCCGCAGGTTCTCCGTCCAGCCGTGTAAAGCAAATTTTGCGGAAGAATAGGTTGACTGAACAACAGTTCCCCTATCGCCGAAGAAGCTGCCGATATTAATAATGGCACCTGGGCCACCACGTGTTTTATAATGCTCGACCGCGATTCTGGATCCGTAAACGACACCCCAAAAAACAGTATCAAACATACGACGCATATCTTTTATGCTGACTTCGGTTGTTGTTCCATAAATCGAAACACCAGCATTGTTTACCCATGTATCGAAGCCGCCATAATTTAAGATGGCTGTTTCAGCAATTTTAAGGACATCCTCTTCAATACCAACATCTGCAGCAACCCAGACTGCTTCATGCCCTTTGCTTTTCAATTCGTAGACTAATTCCTGGAGGGCATCTTTATTCCGGGCTGCCACGACAACCTTAGCTCCTTTTTCAGCTGCCATACGTGCCGTAACAAGCCCAATCCCACTAGAAGCACCAGTAATAACAATTACCTGGTCTTTCAGCTCCTTTAAATGGAGTCTCTCCATAGATTGATCTTTCATCTGTTCGACTTTTTTTATATCCATAAAGTATTCCTCACTTATGATGTATGCCTTTTACCTTGAGGCCTTTATGCAAAATGCTTTCAGGAACTCTGGCTGTATTAGTATGAACCATCCAATCAATAAAAATTAGGGTAAGCATAAGCTGAAATAAGAGAAGTTTATTTTACGGTGAAGGCAATTTTCGCAAATACGTTTAGAATTTACCTGTTTGTGTTATTAAAGGAATATAAGCTAGTGTATATGCACTGGCACGTGGATAACCATATCACTTCTCCCTATTTGAAGGCCCAAATGTTTGGGCCTGCTTTTTTTTGCCCATCATAATCTGTCCTCTTCTGGGTAATCTAAAAACAGACCTGATCAGGTCATAAATGTATGAAAGGAGCATGCCGAATGCAGAAGTTTTATAAAGCGATTATGGGGGTTGCGTTGGCATCTGTATTAATGGTGGGGTGTAATAATAACGATGACAATAACCCGCCTCCAGAACGTAACAACAACCAAGAGCAAAATAACGGAACGAACGATAATAATGGGATAGATACGAACGAAAGCACAAAAGATAATAACGGTATGAATGGCAACAATAACAATAATGGCAATGGTATCAACGGTAACGATGATAATAATGGTATGAATGATACTAATGATAATGGTCAAGATTCTGAGTTAGATACAGATGTAAGAGAAGATGGGGATAGAATCAGGAACGATGCAGATCGAGGCGCAGACGATATCCTTGATAACAACAATAACAATGGTAAAGATAAAAATAAGTAACAAGTTTAAGCTGGCGAGGTAATCTCGCCAGCTGTTATTTATTACCCAGGCCTTCTTTAAAGGCGTTTTTTAAATCCTCACCATTATATCCTTCATCTACTAGTGTATCCAATAGGAATTCAACGGCTTCTCTTCTGCGATTGCGAATCTTTGCCCGAAACAGGATGCTGGCGAATTGATCCATCTTGCGGACATCAGCGATAGTTGCATCGAAGTAGGCAGGGATATTATCCTTCTTTGTGATGATACAGCTAACGGTAAGCTTGTCAGTATCAGCAGTGATTTCCTTGAAAAGATTGAAATGTTCATAATCAACGACTGCCTCAATAAGCCAAGTGTTTGCCTCATTTTCTTTATTAATAATTAATCCGTCTAGGATATGTAATTCGGTTGGATGCTGATTGTCTGGAAGTAACTGCAAGGAAACTAACTTAAAGGTTTTCATCAACTTACCTCCAATTTTAAATTATTATATGTTCATTATAGCATGGTAAAAAAAAGAAAAAATATTTATATTGTTTGTCGAAGAGTTTGTTAAATAATTCACAGATTATAAATATTGATTACAAACACCATATTTATATATTCAAAAAGGAAATTTGAGTGAAAATCTCCCTCTAAAGTCCCAAATCGCCTCTTTTACTTTTAACCATAACTCTTTTATGATACCTCTGTAAGCTATATAAAAGAGAGGTGAAGGTAGTATGTTAAATCAGGTTGCGCTTGTTGGAAGGCTGACGAAGGATCCTGATCTGCGTTATACACCGGAAGGCAAAGCTGTATCAAACATTACTTTGGCTGTTACAAGGAATTTTAAGAATGCAGATGGCGAGTATGGGACGGACTTTGTAAACTGCACAATTTGGAGTCGGGCAGCTGAAAATACAGCATCCTATTGTCAAAAAGGTTCTGTAGTCAGTATCGTTGGAAGAATTCATACACGTAATTATGAAAATCCAGAAGGAAAGCGTACGTATGTAACAGAAGTTATAGTGGAAAGTGTTAACTTTTTAGATCGTAAACGGGTGAATAACCTTCATGAAGGCAGTCTGGAAACGAACGCAGTGCCTATTTTATGAACGAGCGGGAAGTAGTCGCTGATTTAATCCGAATCGTTGGCAGTGTAAATAGCCGTGTATCCAAAAGTGAGTCAGATTTGAGAAAAATCGAACAGACTCTGCAAATCCTCATAAAAGAATTGTCTAACATGAAGGAGCTTCAATATCAATTATGTGAACAAACGTATCAACTCCACGAACATTAATCCCTCACAAACATAATCTGCACACAAAATGCCTCCAATACACTTATAAAAGTTATACCCCCTCTTGATAGCCGCCAATGCGCGGCTTTTTTCAGTTTTGGGATAATTATTTTGCTAAAAGGTAAATTTCTATTAGAAATAGAATTGAAATTATTGGTAAGATAACGGTAGATACATATTTTCTTATTACAGCCAGGAGGGATTTAAGGTGAAAGCAAAGGATTTCATGATCAAGGATGTAATTAGTTTAAATGAAGATGCAAGTATTAAAACATTGCTGGAAGTATTGATGAAACATAAAATCGGAGGACTTCCTCTGGTCGATCCAAACAATAAACTGTTGGGGATCGTAACAGATGGGGATGTCCTGAGATATATGAACCCAAAAGCCTTCATTTCCTCTTATGTCACTTATATAGAAGAGTTGGATGAAACCTTAAAATCAAAAAGTGAATCTCCGGTTAAAGCTATTATGAAGAAAAAAGTAGTCTTTGTTCGAGAAGAGGATGAGCTTGAAGATGTACTCAAGCTGCTGGCAACACACCACTTCAAAAAGATACCTGTAGTCAATGGAAATCGTGAGGTTGTGGGTGTAATTAGCCGTGGGGATATGATTCGTAAATTAGGCGAGTTACTACTTGAGAAATTGTAAGAGAAAGGAGGCTCCTAATGGAGTCTCCTTTTGATTTCTATTGGTGTACAATCGTTACGTAAAAACGTCCCCAGCAGCTTTGCCATAGGAAGTCGATATTCAAAATGGTGTTAATGGAGTTGCGATGCTTCTCAATCATCCTTTGGGCAAACATGTTAGCATCCCGTTCAACCCATTGTGATTGATAGCCATTGCTGCCTGTGTTGACATAAGGTGTATTATACTGCCTCTTCATATAGACACGCTGGTAGGCATGGCGAATTTCATGAAAGAGATCCTGAAGTAAAAAGAGCTGCATAAGCCCGAGCTCGTATTTTTTGTTTTTTACCTTATGGTTAAAGGGAAATAAAGCAATCTTACCAAGCTTATGATATCCGCCCAATGTGCCATTTAAAGAATCCTCATAACACCAATCATCAATAAATTCCTTTCCATAATGGGTTCGGTCTGCGATGACTTGATCTGGATGATCGTATATGGAAACGGTCATTCCTAAGTATTTATAATCGTCATAAAGTAAATTGAGTATTTGTTTAAGCTGGAAATCGGATAGGATAGTTGAATGATTACGTAAGACTGTTTTCGCTAGTCTAGAGGGGCGATTTAAAGTACGTTCAAAAGAGATTTTTTCTTCTAGGATCATTAATGCAAGCAACTCCTGTTAATTAATCTGGCTGTAATTGGGCATATACTATATAATATGCCAGGCCCGTGACTATACATTCACAACAAATTACTACATAAATGGATATAAAAATGTGGAAAAAGAAGGAATAATGTAGAAAAGTATACAATGAAGAAGAAATTTCGTCAAATAAGTGGTTTGACTGTATTTATAAGAGGGTAAGTAAATAAATTGCTTAAAAAAAGAAAGAGGAAATCCTCTTTCTTTATTTATACAAATTGCTATCTTGATTGATATATAGAGTCGTTTCATAATACATATCATCTCTATATTGATCGGATAATTTTTCTTCAATCGTTTTATAGGTGAGATATGGATCTGTATCTGCCTGAACGTGTTTAATCTTTACTTGGGTAGAAATTTCCTGTTTATCGCCATTCTTCCCGACAGTTAAAAATTTCACGTGTACGGTAGGTGATCCCTTTTTTAGATGCATTGAAGAGATTGTCTTGTCACTATCTGTATTTGTTGCCTCTACCTGTTTAATGGCGCGCCTCTCTTCAGGCTGTGAATCCAAGTAAGCAAGTAAATAATCCTGTTTCCATTTTTCCTCATCAAGTGAATAATCATATTCAGAGATCGTCGTATATAAGTGAAACGCGATGAAGCCAACAGCGGCCAAGGAAATTACTCTTATACCAACCGCAACACTGGATAAAGATCTCCAATCACGTATGACATGATAGAAAATAGCTATTCCAATGATGGTCCAACAGATCACTGCAATATACGTAAGCGGTGCATCAGCTAAATCTTGTGTCTTCTCAAAAGTTTGTACAACCTCTTTAAAACTCAGTTTTCTCACCTCTGTTTCCATTTCTTGTTACTAATAACTGTAAATTATTTTATTTGTATAATCAATTTTTATTATTTCGACTTCCATATGCACAAAAAAACCATCCCCCAATTATGAAAAGGGGATGGCTTAAAAACTTTACCTTTCAAGCACCAGCAAATCCTTTAATTCGTCCGAGGACAGCTCGGTGATCCAATTGTCGCTTTGGACAATTTCATCATTAAGCGATTGTTTTTTCTCCAACATAACGTCAATTTTCTCCTCAAGTGTACCGGAGGAAACCATCTTATGGACATGTACAAAGCGCGTTTGTCCAATACGGTAGGCACGGTCAGTTGCCTGATTTTCAACAGCTGGATTCCACCAACGGTCATAGTGAATGACATGGTTGGCAGCTGTCAGGTTAAGCCCTGTACCGCCGGCTTTCAGGGAAAGCAGAAGAATCGGATACTTGCCATCCTGAAAATCGGCCACCATGGTATCCCGTTGTTTTTTATTGGCGCTGCCGTTCAGGAATGGAACAACGTGTCCATAGCGGCGCTCAGCGATTTGCTTAATCATATTACCCATTTCAATGTATTGGGTAAAAATAAGCACACTTTCATCCTGTTCATAAATGATATCGAGCAATTCGATTAGCTTTTCCATTTTTCCGGATCGATGAAGAATATGCTTTGGTGCCTCTTCCTTTAAATAAAGGGCAGGGTGATTACAGATTTGCTTCAGCTTGGTTAGCATCTGCAAAATAAGCCCTTTCCGTTCGAAACCGCTCAGTTTTTCAACCTGATCTAGCGTATCTTTAACAAGCTGTTCGTATAAAGCGGCTTGCTCGGTTGTTAGACTGATAAACTCCTTTTGCTCCAATTTATCTGGCAGATTGAGAGCAACCTCTTCATCCTTTTTCGTCCTTCTTAAAAGGAAAGGCTGAATAAGCCTTTGCAGGGTAGCAATTTTATTCTTATCACCATTGCGTTCAATCGGTCCGGCAAAGTTTTTATCAAATTGCGTTTGTGAGCCAAGATAGCCCTTATTAATAAAATCAAAAATGGACCAAAGCTCACTCAGTCTATTTTCCATTGGAGTGCCGGTTAAGGCGATGTGATGAATGCCTTCAAGCTTACGGGCAGAACGGGATTGTTTCGTATGGGAATTCTTGATATTCTGCGCTTCGTCGAGCACAACTGCATTCCATTGCATGGATAAAAAGTCTTCCTCATCCTGATGAAGCAAACCAAAGGTTGTCAGAATCACATCGGCATTGCCAAGCCCATCCTTAAACTGTTCACCCTTCATACGACTTGGGCCATAATGAAGATGTACGTTCATAGATGGAGCGAACTTTTCAAACTCCTTCTGCCAGTTTCCAAGCACGGAAGTTGGACAGACAATCAAGGATGGTGATTTTGTTGGACCATTCTTCGCCTCAACCGCTAACAGATAACTGATGAGCTGAATCGTTTTCCCTAGACCCATATCATCGGCCAGACAGGCACCGAATCCATATTCACGTAAGAACATCAGCCAGCTCATTCCCTGTTGCTGATACGGCCGTAATTCGCCCTGGAAGGCATCTGGCACATGAACAGTCGGGATATCCTGAAGTGAGTTGATGCGTGTCATAAAGCGTCTTAGGTCACTGTTCAGTTCAAATTGGATTCGTGCATAATCCCCTTCGTTCTCATCCTCAAGCTCCTCATCCTGTGCGAACTCCTGCTGAAGTAAATCATTGATACGCAATCCGCGCTCATCTGCTTCCTTCTTCAACTCCTGCATGCGTCTCATCAAGGCAGGGTCCAGTTTCACCCAGCGGCCTCTAATGTAGACAAGCTTTCGTTTTTCCTCAACAAGCTTGTTAAATTCCTCCTCGGAAACCTCAGCACCATTGACGGAGAAGCGCCAATTATAGTCGAGCAAGGCGTTCATACCCACAAATGATTTTCGGCGGCTTGGCGAATTTTTCACTTTAGCCTTCATGGCGATTTTGGCATCCTTGATTGCCTGCCACCATGATGGTAATAGAATTTCTACGCCAAGCATGTGCAGGACCTCGGAGGCATCCGTTAAGAAATCCCAGGCCTGATCCTCAGTGACAATATCATCAATCCAAGGGAAAATATCCTTCCAGCGAGCGATTTCCTTCTCAGCCATCTCTATATGCTTTTTCCAGGCAAAAGGAATCCTATGGCGATCATCCCAAACGAAAAATTGCTCCTCATTTCGCTTGCCGCGCATAAACGGTTCTAGCTTCCATTGGTCAACCTCATCACCCGCTGCAAAATCAGGCTCGCTCAGGCGCATTCCCATAGAAAAAGGCAATTCATCTTCTTTGGCACCGGTCCAAATTTCCCAACGGTCTCCTTCAAAGAAGCGGCTGAGTACCTTGGTGGAGATATTTTTTTCAGTAAACAAATCAAGCAAATCACCTACGCGATGATTGCCGGGACGGTCTTTAATCGCTTCATTTAACCATTCCTCCGCAAAACGCCGAACCGTTATTGTTTGGATACCGTCAAGCTCGTGTCTGGCCATTTCCTGTTCCCAAAAGGAATCCTGGAAGTCTTCGAGAATTTCCTGTGGAAGCGGGAAAGTAATGCCATCATGATTTGTATCGTTAAAATCAGGCATAACCGTTCCGTTTTCAACGGTTTCATATAAGGATTGAGCTAAAGCTAAACTAATGGATGCCCAATTGGACCAGGACCAATTAATAAAGCTGTTAAAAGGCTCTTCTGCCAGCACCTTCATCCATTTATGAGCGCTCATGAGGACGCCGCTTTTACCATCAAGTGTTTGGATATCCACTTTCGTCCCAAAGAAACTATCTGCGTCCCACAGAAAGAAGCTTGTTGCCCACAATTCGGCAGGAACAGGCTCACCCTCATCTGTTCCATAAATAAAGACGCGTCCGCCTTCAAGTAATTCAATTTGAATATGAAGAGTCTCAATCAGCTGCATCAATTAACTTTCCTTTCTTTAGTTCTTCCTGAAAAGCACGTAATCGCTTATTATCGTCGCTGATATATTCAATATAAGATTCCCAAACGTTTACGCGCTTAAGCTTTTTATAAATAGTTCTCAGCTTTTTCAGATAACGGACCGCTTCCCGGTAGGATGAACGGTTTTTAGCTGCAATCAAATTAACGACCTGCAGATGAAGAATAGGAAGGAGAACTTCCGGCTGTTCCTTTTGAATTTCCTTTGTTTGATTGGCCCACTCGTATAGGACATCAACACGCTCAGCAACCTGGAGCTCGACCCATTTTTTATACTCCTTCTTCTCATACAAATAGTGTGAATATGGAATAAGGGAGTAAGGAATGGTTTCCCTTAGAATACGTTCAAGTAAGTCGAACCGTTTGGCGGCTGAGCAAAAAGGACGAATTATTTGCAGGGCATTATATAAAAATCGAGTTCTCTTATACTCCTGAGTCTGATAATCATGCAAATAAGCTTTAATATTTTTTGAGAAGAAATCAACAAAGGGAACCATTCGTGCATGTTCCTTTGCATTATGCAGTTCCTCTAACACAAAGGTAAGGAAGAAGCAGGAAATCGGACCAAGCTTATTTAAACAATCCAACGCCTGTTCATCCTTGCCATCGACCATATATATGTGAATCATCATCCAAAAGACCAACTCAATTTGCAAGGAGTCGGCGAGAGCCGGGAGCTGGTTTGATAAACGATCTATTTCAGCTGCACGCTCTTCTTTTGTCGTAATAATATTTGTCCAAATCGTGCGATAGATATCCCAGCGATAGTAGCCGCTTCCCATTTCTCCGGTTGGCAAATTCTTTGTTTCTCCAATCCAGGAATGGATGAACTCCTCTGAATCAAATGGACGGATGGAGGATTCAAACCGATGAACCTCATCCCTAAAGGCAAGGAACAGTTCGTGAATCATGGATTCCAGCAGTTCTTCCTGAAAGTGATCCTTTGTACGGCTTTGCAGATCAAATAAATGTACCAAGCCCATATAATAGGCAATGCTGCGGTATAAAGGCACCCATTGCTGATTGGAGGGCTCGCTGCGCTGAATCGCACGCTGAAAATTTGATGCAGAGCGGTTGATCCCGGCCATAAAGTAAGGAGGGATGGCTAATTCTTCCCGTGCGGTATGGATAAAAAATTCCTTCCAGGCACTGTATGTATGCTCCGGTTTAGCAGGCTTGCTTTTTTCTTTATATACTGGGCCATTTTTTAGTGATTCCTTTAAACGGAACATGGGGTCCTCTTTGTTCTTCCAATGATCCACCCATTCAGTTACGCTGGCTTCCTTACTGTAGGCAGCAAAGAATACAGCCAGCTGATGCCGGCATAAATCAATCGCTGGACAGGAACAAGAGCTATTGCTTGGAAAACTTAAATCCAAAGTGACGTTCACCTTTGTCACGTCCTGTACGACACCTTGAATAAGATCAGATTCGATCGATAGCTTTACCACTGTCCCTTGACGATAAAGAACAAGACCCTTCGAAACTAAATTAACATCATTAGTTGATTTAGGAGAGAGAATATCCGAAATTCGCTCCCCGTAGAATTTAAGTGCATCGTGCATATATCATTCTCCTTACGAGACAGTTTAACCAAGTTTAATCTTAATTGTAACAAAACTGATCAAAAAAACGTATGAAAAGGGGGAGGAAAGTAGAAGACTAAAGATAAAAACTAAAAAGAAGAGAATGCGATGAATGTAAATCGAGGTGCAGATAAACGAAAGAAATATAGATGGTTATGGATTTCCGGCTTCGTAATTGTGATTGTCATGGTTGTCGGATATCCTATTTATCAGGCCTTTCAAGCAATAAAGGATCCACTGCGGGAACGTCAATCACCCTATCGAGAAGAACAGCTTGATTTAACTAAAAAAGAGCCATTCTCATTATTGCTGCTAGGTATTGATACAAACGGCAGACCGGATACTACTATGGTCATAACGGTCAATCCGGAACACAATAATATAAAAATGCTCGGTATTCCACAGGATACAAGAGTAAAAATTGCTAGAAGCGAGAATTGGGATAAAATCAGCCAAGCCTATCAAGAAGGCGGAGCGGAACTATCGATGGAGACCGTTGAACAATTTTTAGAAATCCCGATTGATTATTATGTGAGTATCAATACGGATGGGGTGGAAGAGTTGGTGGACGCCATCGGAGGTATCACGGTTGAAAACCAATTAGACTTCTCTTATGATGGCCAACATTTTGCTAAAGGTAAAATCCGGCTTAATGGTGAAGAAGCTTTGGCCTATATGCGCATGCGCCAGCTGGAGCCAAATGGAGAAGAAGGACGGCAGCAGCGCCGGTATGAAGTAATTGGTGAGGTGATTCGCACAGGTGCCAATATCCGAAGCTTAACTAACTATGATCAAATCGCCACTACCTTAATGAATAATGTAAAAACAAATATCACAATTTCAGAGATGATAAAAATAAAAAATAACTATCAGGAGGCAGTTCAGCATATTGATCATATCAGCATGGAAGGTGCAGCTGAAAAAATAAATGGAATCTATTATGAGGTAATTCGCGCGGAAGAGGTCAAAAGAATTAAAGGAATTTTACAAAAACATATGGAATATTTTAGGTATTAAAGGTAGAATAAAGAATATAAAATATTCGTCTAGGAATATTCCTGGAGTTATAAAAATATGCGCCAGAGCGAGCATTTTTGAATAAACATGTAAGAATATTGGTGTTTTACTCATATGTGGTCAGGCCACCTTCATAGGCACTCCTGTTATACTAGGAACAAATAACCAATGAAGGAGGCTGGGCATAGTGGAGTTAAACGTAAAAGTACAACCAAAGTTTATTGACGGTGAGTGTTCAATTGAATTTTCGTTCTCTTTTGATTGGGAAAACATGAAAATTGGTGAAGCGGTTATTCTGACATGTGAAGAGGAAATGGACGCTCAACTTATTGAAGAAAAGCCGATGCTAAACCCTAAGAAACGTGAAACAAAATACCCGAAAATTGCCTTTGTCACGGACCTAGCAGTCATAGACGGACATAAAACAGCCGCTATTAATGAAATTAAAAAATTTCTAAACGTCATTGGAATCCAAAATATCCGTTACCAAGATAACCGACTAGCCAGTATGGCATAAATCATATAAGGTAAGACCAAATTTTGCTCTTAGGGAGTGGGATTTGGTCTTTTTACTATGTAGATAATGCAATGGATTCCCTTTAAGAACTCTTTGGAATAGGTAATTATTCTTACATATTTCTGCAGGAAAAACATCCTCCAGTGTGGAATTAAGGTCACAAAGAGGAGGTGGAGGTTATTTGAAGAGTAGAGAAGAGATTAAAGGGAGAAAAAGATTTGTTAGAGACATGACTTTTTTAACTATTTTAACTGTCATGTTGATTATATCGAGTATTGGGACCTATTCTTCTTTCGTGCCCCTGAACTATGTCTATATAGCAGGTTGGATCAAGTTAGTTACGGTAAGTCTATTGACGGGATATTTTATTTATCTTAATGAAATAGCGTTTAAAAGAGCAAACCCTATAGGCTGGCTTTTAGTCATCATGTGCATGACCTATACAGCAATGGGATTATTAGCCATGGTATTTTAATTCTCCTCATACAGATAGACAAAAATACATGTTACAAAACGAATTAATCAATCGATTGATTAAGAGAAAATTTCCATTTTGCAGGCCTTTGGCATTTACCTTACCGATGAATTCCGCTAGGATAGGAATATGAATAATGCTAGGAAAAAGATCATATACCGTTTAATACTTTTATTGTTGATTGTGGGAGTTGTATTTTATTCCTCCTCACAGCCTTATACCGAACAAAATATTCAACCTTTGCTGAGTGAAAATTTGAAGCTTCCCGATTCGATTGTAGCTTTGCTTTCAAAAATAAGCTTCACGTATGCTGGCATGGAGGTAAGTGTGCAAGCATTAGGGTTGCCGGCTTTTATTGAGTTTTTTATCCGTAAGGGTGCCCATTTTGGCGTTTACTTAGTAATGGCGTTTATATTGGCCAGTATCGTCAGAGTATGGATACAGCGAGCAGTGAAGGTAACTGCAATCACGATGGGAATTGTCTTTCTATATGCCTGCTCAGATGAATGGCACCAGTCATTTACAGGGGACCGCACGCCACTCTTTCACGATGTGATGATTGATACAGTGGGTGGACTGACCGGAGTTGTTTTGTATTTTGTATGGAAAAAATATCGTAAGCAACATTAAATTGGAGAGCCTTGTTTTTAACATAAAAAAACAGGCTCTCTTTTTGTTTTAAACTACGAAATTATCCAATCCGTTCCTCCATGCCTGCATAATTTATAAATAAGACAAGCATGGAGGAGATGGAAAAATGGACTTTATTAAACCGTCTCTCGGTAGCTATACGCAAAGTTATAAATCCAAGAAACATTTCGGAGTAGATATCGCGTTGCCAGGCAATGTAGCGATCAGAGCTGCCGCAGGTGGAGTTGTCAGTCGTTCGTATTACTCTGCAAGCCATGGAGAAGTTATTTTTATTATCCATAATGTACACGGACAAATCTTTGAAACACTATATGCACATATGCGCCGCCGTTCCAGAAAGTATAAAGAAGGAGATAAAGTCAAACAGGGGGATGTATTGGGGTATATGGGTTCCACAGGGGATGCCACAAACCAGCATCTTCACTTCGAAATTCATAAGGGCCGGTGGAATATCAATAACACTAATTCCGTCGATCCACGGAATTATATAGAAAAATCATTGGCCCCGGCTCCTAAAAAGAAATTTGTTGTTTTACCTTCAGGTTCTACGTCATGGCGTGTTTACCCATTATCTAAGTCACCCACTACAGGTAATGAGTCAGGCTACCTGAACCCGAAAAAATATGGCGGTCTCACCTATGAAATACTCGGCAATCCGCAAAAAGATGTATATACCATTCAGACAAGCTCATTTGGGAAAGTAAATATATACGCAGCCTCTTCAACGGGCGCTAAGATTGTTACGGTATAATAGAAGAAGCTGATCATTCTATCATTTGATCAGCTTCTTTTAATTCTGAATAACGCGCTTCTAATGATTTCTTTTTTTCCTTTACGAAACTCATAAACCTCGTATCTTCATTTAATTCAAAGATCGAAATAGCCTTGTCCACATAAAATATAGATTTTGAATAATCACCAAGTTTTTCGTAATTGTAGCTAACTTGATAATGTAATTCAGCTAAAGGAAAGAGATTGTCTTTTTCTATACAGTATTGGATACCCTTTTTACAATATGTAATGGACTCATCGAATTGTTTGATTCTTGTATATACTCTTGCGATGTTATAATAAAGCCGTGGAAGGATGGAATGATCGCTAATAAAAAATAATTGAGATAAGTGTGCTTTAGCCTCTAAAAAAAATTTTAAGGCAATTTCATTCTGGTTATCCGTAACATAGACTGCTCCCATGGACATTAACACTTCTATTTCCCGCTCATTCCAAACTTTATCTAAAACATGCGTTAAGTCAATTGCTGATTGCAGCAGTTCTATTGATTTTTCTGCATTATTATTTACAGCATGCTCGTAAATACCTTTATGCCATAAAATCAGCTGTTTGTTACGACCATTTTGAGTGAAAAGCGGATTATTCTCTTCTAATTTTACAATTCGGTTCATCTCATCATAGAGAAGATGGCGACGAGTTAGGCGCAGTTGCCTGCTTACTTCGTTAACATAGTCTACTCTGGGAGTTGAGCCAATTTCGAAGAAGTAGTTGACGTCCACTCCCAGCTTCTTTGAAATAAGGTATAAAGTATTAGCATAAGGATATACGTCACCTTTTTCAATTTTACTTATCTGTGCTTGTGTACAAATCCCCTGTGCCAACTCATCCTGAGAAAGTTTAAGCGATTTTCTTAGTTCTCTAATTCGTTGACCAATTGCGGAGAAGTCCATTGATGGCATCCCCTTTCCGAGAGTATTCCTAAAGTTATATTTAAAGGCAAATAGTTGTGTATTTGCTTGTTATAAAGAATAAAATGAATCTAAAGTCCCTGAATTCATCAATCTAATAAAAGTAAATATATGGTTAAATGTATATATAATCATAAATCAATTATACTTTTAAGTTTAATAATGAAAAGGGGAATTCAGATGAAAAAGAAAATTATGTTAATCGGTGCTTGCGTGTTAGGAATCAGTGTTTTTTCAATTTCTACATCTAAAACAGACCTTGCAGAGCTGCCAACACAGTACAATGTGAAACCAGCACAAGTAGCAGAGCTGCCAACACAGTACAGTGTGAAACCAGCACGAGTAGCAGAGCTGCCAACACAGTACAGTGTGAAACCAGCACGAGTAGCAGAGCTGCCAACACAGTACAATGTGAAACCAGCACGAGTAGCAGAGCTGCCAACACAGTACAGTGTGAAACCGACGCGAGTAGCAGAGCTGCCAACACAGTACAATGTGAAACCAGCACAAGTAGCAGAGCTGCCAACACAGTACAGTGTGAAACCAGCACGAGTAGCAGAGCTGCCAACACAGTACAGTGTGAAACCGACGCGAGTAGCAGAATTGCCAACACAGTACAATGTGAAACTGAGTAACGGAGTGAATACAATTGGCTAACTATATTGAAGAATTTTTATATGTAAAACAGAAAGAAAAGGATGATAAGAATTCGGATGAGTTGCCAACAGTATATTAAGAACTGTCTACATCGGAATAATTTTTCTATACTGAGGAAACGATTTCCTCAGTATTTTTATATGGCAAATTGAATCAAAATGGGCCTTCTTCTACAATAGTATCGAATGTTCGTTTTCTGTGCTTGATTCAAAATTCCTATTTGTAAAAGTATACTGAGAAGTTTTGACAATATAATATGCGAATAGGCCTAAGTTCCTTTCTCGTTGATTAGCTTACGATATTTCAATATAAAAAAGACAAAGACCGTAAAAGAGATCTTTGTCTTCCATATCTAGTACTTTATTATTCATTTGAATCCAAGCCGACTTCCTCATCGTTTAAATTCATGTTGATTTTCTCATCACTATTCCACAAAACAACTTGTTTCTTTTCGTTGATATCCGTATCATTTGTTTTCAATTGTGCCTCGACTTTATATTCTCCCGGTAGAAGGGGGCCGACTTTCTTTTCATAAATGACTTCGTTGGCCTTAACGACTTGTTCACCGTTTACCATTAAGGTGGCATGCTTAGAATTGGTGGTGATCGTCAGATAAACTGGATCGATTTCAATTGAATAGCTGTCGGGCAGCCAGGAATTCGTATTCTTTTTCAGTGTTAAAAATCCTTCAATCCTCGGCTGTTCTTTGCCCTTTTGGGATGTATCTTCATCATAATATCGGGATTGTTCATGGAGAACTGTCAGAAGGCTTTGGGTGTAATCAGGGTTTTTTTTGAGGTAATCCATCAAAATCTTTGTATTCTGTTCGTCAATAACCAGGTCTTCATTTGATGAGGTTAGAATCCGGGAGAGCTGACGTACATTTTGATCGGCGAGAGCAGTCTCGACCTTTTTGACAAGAGCATCCTTATCGAGAAACGGTCCCTTTATAAAATAAAAGCCAACGAATAAAAGGACAATAAGTATAATCATTAGGGATATTTTTAATAGTGGGGAAATTTTCAGATTCGCCATTTTCCTCATACCACCTTTAGGATTGGGTCATAAGTAACGGTTACTTACTTCTACTATATCGGCAATTCGTAGATAATTTCAATTAATACATATTGAATTTTTTATGGAAAAAGAATGTAACCATCTATAGGTATAGTATACTTTCAACCCAAAGGTGTTAGAAGATCAAATTAATCAATCGATTAATGAATAGACCCAAATAAAATAATCACCCGTCAAGATACGGATGATTGGTTACTTGAAAGCAACAATTGAGGAAAAGTGAGAAAGTAAAATAAAGCGAAGGCTTGTTTATTTATTTTTTTGAAGTGAACAGAGGAAAAGACCCTTAACCTACGTTCCTGCCCTACAATTATTCTTGAGGTAAGGAACATCCGATTGGCGATGATTAAAATGTCCGACGCTGACTGACTGCATTTAGGATAAAGATCTTTTCTTGTTTGGAAAGCATTCTCCAACTGCCTGCTCGGATTCTCATAGTTTCGCGCCTCCTTTTTTTATACATAATTTGGAATGGTTGTACTCTATTTATACCGTAAAAAACACGAAGTGAAACAAAACAAATACCAACAAATAGTAATACTAAATGAAATGGTTAGCCAGCAACTGTGGAAAAGTGATAGGGAAACCTGTAAAACTGCTATCTGGAAGGCAGGAGGTGTCGATAAAAAGTTTAAGAAATATATATAAAAGAACGTTTAATAGGGGATTAGACTTATAGTCATCATGGCAATCTTCTCAAGTGATACGAGAGCAGCTACTTCTTTTCGGCATATTCTTTAAAGCAATTCCATCTACCTGCTTGGAATATCCGATTGCCTACAGTATATAGCCGTTAATCAGCTAGTCATTCAATTTAATTGGAAAGTGCAGATGAGGACACACAGAATTGGCCCTGATAGTTTCCTCTGATTGATTCTCCATCTGTATCCTTCCTGTGCAAATACTAAACCTGTATGTAAATGCCCTCCGTTAGAGGAGGGCATCCTATTCGTTGATATCTGGCTCGCGTTCCTGAGCTTCCTCCAATTGTTGGCCGATAGCGGACAATACAGCGCCAATTGCTTGAATCCAACTCCCAGTGGCAATGTATTTTTGTCCCATATCATCGTCATTAGCTTGAATTTTAACGCCAAATACTTGGATGACACTGCCCATGGTTTGGAGTATGTTGCCGATAAAAGGTTCTGCTGATCCTAAAGTAGTAGTATCGCCAAATTCATCAGCCGCACTGATTCCACTGCCAAGCGCTTGTAACAAATTACCCTGAATAGAAATATTCGTTTTAGTATGATTAGGAAAATCAATAGCAATCCCACTAAAGGACTCCAGGGAACCTATGTTGGATAATACACTTCCTGTATATTCAAGTGAGAGCTGATTAGCCTGTCCATCTGCAGATAAGCCAGCACCGACTGCTTCCATGGCATTTCCGACTAAATTAAGTTCTCTTTGTATATTGTTTGATAATCCAGTGTTTGGAGTAGAGCCGATGGCTACAACAATGGTTCCTATAGCCGTTAGCCAGGCTCCAGCTAGTCCTTTCAATTGATTTGACACCCTATCACATCCATTTATGGATAATTATTATAGTGTATTCGAGGGATTTAGTGCTGGATTGGATTTTAGTGAAAATTAAAAGCCCCCGAGGAATAATCGGAGGCTTCAGGCTGGACGTTATTTATTTTTGAAATATACATTTAAGCCATTTAAAATACCCTGTGCGGCTTTCTTGTGATAGCTGTTTTGGGAAATGGTTTTTTCCTCGGTTGCATTCGAAAGAAATCCAAGTTCTAACAAGGTAGCAGGTTGTTTATTACTCTTGATGACTTGGAAATTGCCTTGTTTGACCTTACGATTTTTTAAACCGGTTGATTTAATCAATTCACCGTGTATAGCACTTGCCAGACTGCTATTTTGATAGTAATAAGTCTCTATTCCTCTTGCCGATGGAGAATCTGGAGCTGCATTGTAATGAATACTCACAAACGCATCTGCTTTTTTGGAGTTACTGAGTGCTGCTCTGTTAGCTAATGAAATAAAGGTATCATTGTTGCGTGTCATAATAACAGTGGCTCCTGCATTTTTCAGTAAAGTCGCTAAATAATTGGCAGTGCTTAAATTAATAGTCTTTTCCTTTGTTCCTAAACTTACACCAGTGGCTCCAGGATCATCCCCGCCATGACCAGGATCAATGACTATGACTTTTCCTCGCACACTTTTGGATATGATCAGTGTTTTACTTGTAATCCACCCAATCTTACCGGATGCCAGTTTTACCTGTGTAAAGCTACCATTTGTATTCAGTTTCATTACACTAGAGTTTTTAGGAATTGAAGCCAATATGGTAGATTTTGAGTCAGCATTCTTGTACAGAGAAGTGTTGGCGTTGGTAACCAGGTACTCTGTTTTATTAGATACCGGCTGTGGTGTTTTCGTATTGACCGGTTTTTTAGTTGAAATATATTTCATAACAACCCAGCCGATTTTTCCGTTGGAGGTTTTCACTTTCCCCCAAGTACCGCTTTTTTGCTGAAGAGTAAGAGCAGCGCTTTTCTTCACAGTCGTGATGACCTTGGAGGAAGTATTCGCCTTCTCACGGACATTCAAACTGCTAGCCGTAACATAATAAGTTCCAAGATTCACAGCCGGTTTTTTAGTAGAAAGATAAGAGAGACTTACCCAGCCGACTTTACCGTTTGAAGTCTTCACCTTCCCCCAAGTACCGCTTTTTTGCTGAAGAGTAAGAGCAGCGCTTTTCTTCACAGTCGTGATGACTTTGGAAGAAGTATTCGCCTTCTCACGTACATTCAAACTGCTAGCCGTGACATAATAGCTGCCTAGGTTCACAGCCAGTTTTTTAGTAGAAAGATAAGAGAGACTTACCCAGCCAACTTTACCGCTAGAGGTTTTCACTTTCCCCCAAGATCCAGTCTTTTGTTGAAGAGTAACCGCAGCGTTTTTCTTTACAGTCGTGATGACCTTAGCTTTCGTGTTGGCTTTCTCACGAACATTTAAGCTCGTAGCTGTCACATAATAGGTACCAAGATTCGCAACTGGTTTTTTAGTAGATAGATAAGAGAAACTTACCCAGCCGACTTTCCCGTTAGAAGTCTTCACTTTCCCCCAGGATCCACTCTTTTGCTGAAGAGTCACCGAAGCGTTTTTCTTCACTGTTGTAATAACCTTTGCTTTTGTGCTCGCTGTTGCCCGAACATTCAGGCTGGTAGCTGTGACATAATAGGTTCCGAGATTTGCATTAACTTTCGTTGGCTTTGCTTTAGTTAAACTTGAAGCAGATACCCAGCCAGTTATCTTTTTACTGGAATAATAGACTTTAACCCAGCTTCCAGTTTGCCCTTTTACTGTGACGGCCGTCCCATTGTTAATAGTTGCAAGAGATTTGGAAGAGGAAGAGGCCGTTTTTTTAATGGACAGATTATTTACTTCTGCATAGCCCGTCCAATTGACATATGTAAGATATGTACTCATTACCCAGCCGGTTTTCTTATCGTATGTAATCTTGCTCCAGTTATTTTGCTCAGATTGAACTGTGACCACTTTGCCTTTTTTGATTTTTCCGATGACAGAGGATTTGGTAGTTGCCTTGGAACGGACATTTAGGACATCAGCGTTGACTTTAGATGTAAAGCTGGCGGCATCTGCTTTCTCCGGTAACAGAGTAATGATAAATGATAGCAAAATCAGCAAACTGGCAGCTTTAATAAAATATTTTCCCAAAAGTTCTTTCACCTCTTTTTTTATTTGTTCTTCTCTATTCATCGGATGAACCGAATAAATTTAAAGAGGGTTGTTAAAGAATGTAAAAAACTAGGATAAAAATCGGATATTTTATCTTTTATGGCTTGTTGTTCAAATTACATTTTATTTGGAAGGGGAAATGGGGGTAATTTATTAATTATCTAATTGGTTATTCCTAAAACAAAAAGCACCCGAAATTGAGTGCTTTGGAAATGCGTATTTATACCCTCATATAAAAAGCTAGTCTTTTTTCTGGTTGATAATCTTTAGAAGTTTGATCTTGCACGGATTCATATACAGTATTAATAGAAATCTATCATTATGTTGGTGCCATGCTATATGATCCTATCATGTCTTGTTAATACATGTCCTCAACAGGTTTTCTGTAAAGTCTATATAAATAATACCCTAATATTACTCCTACTGAATTTAACAATACATCATCAATATCAGTTTGTCTGTGCGGAAGAAGCAATTGGCACATTTCAATTCCGACTGAAAAACTAATACCTACCATGACACATTGTGTAAATTTCTTCATTTTATTGTATTTTAGTGGCAGAAAAAATCCAAAAGGAATGAACAATACTACATTTCCAATAATATTATAAGCCATTTCAATAAAAGGCTTTGTTCTGATTAGTTCGCTGATGACAACTAAAGGAATATAATTGTCTTTTATATTGCTCGTAATAGTTGGTAAGGTAATAGGTGCTGGATATAATAGAGTCATTATTATGATGAAAAATACAGCAAACAAAAACAAGATATTTATGAATATCTGATTAATAATTTCATTTTTATCAGTTGTTGTATCTGACCCTATTTTGTTAAAATCATATGGTCTGAATTTTAACAACAATGATATTAAGGCCAATATAAAAGTTACTACTGAAAATAATCTTATAATATAATAAGCATTCATACTATCCATAAAATATCCCCTTAAAGCATTTTTTTTACATTCTAACACTCTTTCCTGATTCTAGGAGATAATGAGATCAGAGTTGTTGTATACCCCACAGTTGTATTGCCGCTTTAGTAAAAGATGAAATTTCGATTATGGATATCTTCTTGGTTTTATCATGATGAGTGAATTGAGTGGTTCATATTTAGGGACATACTTTATGAATCAAAATAGAAAAAGAAGCTTCCTTGATTCAGGTAGCTTCTCGAATATCTATATCCCAAATAACTTCAAGACCTCTTTACTCCAAATCTCTATCCCTTTTTCATTCGGAGCGCTCTTATCCTCTTTTAAATATTCCATCAACTCGGCTTCATTCGTATAATCTGGCCAAGCTTCCCAGTGATCTATGTATGTATAGTCATTTTCTGCTGCATATTCCTTTAATGCGTCCACTTGTTTCGGGTAGATTGTGGCATTTGGGATAGGGTGAGTAGGCATAAGAATCACGTAAAGATCCTCATTAATTGATTGTAGTTCTTCAATGATAGTAGAAATATTATCGTGATTATCCTCCACTTCAACATTGCCATTATCAGCTAGGGTCAGAGCTTCAAGAATAAGAATATCTGGCTTCGTTTCTTGATAATCACTGATTAAGTCTTCTGCTAATAATTGGGTGGAGGTACCGGCAAACTCTATATGGGAAACCATTACGCTATCTTCAAATTCATCTTTTATTTCCTGGCTGATTGTTTTTCCTAAACCGCTATCCTGATCTCCTAATGCTTTGGAGCCGGCAATCAAGATGTTAGCTTTTTTATGACTGCTAACCGCTTTTTCAAGGGCGCTCTTAAGTTCCTCATTCTCTACAATTTCAAATTGAGAGGAGGGATTCGCTTCTTTTTTGGGCTCATCTTGCTTCTTTTCATTCTCCATAGCAACAGTTTGTTCAATTTGATTACTCCAGTATACCTGTCCAAAAACTATAACAAGAACGGTGAATATTGTAAGGAAAAATATTGTGACATATTTCATGTTCCATCCTCCAGCTGATAAATATGATTTATATTGTTTTGAAAAAATGAGTCTAAATTCCTCTAATAGTATCGCTGTTTTAGTTACCCGAAAAGTAGAAAGAGTTAGTAGGATGACTCAGTTACAGTTTAACGCAGACACAGATTTTTTTAAAGAGTATGACATAAATTAAGATTTAGATAATTACTATAGATATACAAAGATATGTAATTAAATTGAGTAATTAAGAAATCAAGGTTGTCTTCTCTTGTGTTAAACTTAGAATAAAAGACATATTACTACAATAAATATATTTCTAAAAATTAAGTATTATTTTCCACTTTAAAAATTTTGCATTTTCAATTATCTTAATAATGGAAGTTTCAGAACATATAGTATGCGAGACATTTAATTTTTATTTTCGCTCAAACTGTAATATTACTTACTGGCTTAGGACTATACGCCATATCATTGGATACACAATATAATTACTGCTAATATTATAAAAAAATAAATAAAATTTATAAAAAACAGATAAATTATTGTCATTTTATTGTATAATGTTTAATATTATGTCAATCGGAGGATGAAATGGAAGAAACTATCAGCTTGAAGGATTTATTTGAAACCTTAAAAAAACGGGCATGGTTCATTATCATGATTACAGTTTTGGCAGTTTTGATTAGCGGAGTAACAAGCTTTTTTATTTTGACTCCAATCTATCAATCATCTACACAGCTACTTGTCAATCAAGCGAAGGGTGAAGAAACTGCATATAACTACAATGAGGTTCAAACGAATCTACAACTCATCGAAACATATAACGTCATTATGAAGAGTCCAGCCATATTAGATAAGGTCATTGAGAAATTAAATTTGGATTTATCAGCAGGCCAGCTAACGAATAAAATCACCGTTGCCAGTGAACAAAATTCTCAAGTTGTGAATGTATCGGTTACAGATGAGGATCCGCACATGGCGGCGAAAATAGCCAATACGACAGCAGAGATTTTTAAAGAAGAAATCGTTGATATAATGAATGTCGATAATGTTAGTATCCTAGCGAAAGCAACAGTTTCAGAGAATGCTTCACCGATCAAACCACAGCCACTACTTAATATCGCGATTGCGATGGTAGTCGGATTAATGATTGGTGTTGGAATAGCTTTCTTAATGGAGTATTTAGACAATACAATTAAAACCGAGCAGGATATCGAACGAATCCTTGATTTACCGATTATCGGTGTAATTGGTGTAATTGAAGAAAGCAATGCTCAAATGGAATCAAGAGCAAGAGCGAAGCGATCAGGAAGAGGTGTACAGCATGGCGCGTAAGAAAAGTAAACAGATCGGTAACGGCAATCAAAGGAAGCTTGTCACGTATTTTGAACAAAAATCACCGATTTCGGAGCAGTTTCGTACGCTGAGAACAAATATTCAATTTTCTTCGGTAGATGAGGAAATGCAAACGATTATGATTACTTCCTCAGGACCAACAGAGGGAAAATCGACAACTGCTGCCAATATAGCCGTGACTTTTGCCCAACAGGGAAAAAGGACCTTATTCATAGATGCCGACCTGCGCAAACCCTCTTCGCATTATACGTTCTCTTTTACGAACAGTGTAGGATTAACAAGTGTATTAACGAGACAAATAGAGTTTGAGAAAGCATTACAAATTGTTGAGCCTTTGGGCTTGCACGTACTGACAAGCGGACCGCTCCCGCCAAACCCGGCAGAGTTGCTATCATCAAGAGCGATGACTGATTTAATTAATCAGGCAAAGGAACACTTTGATGTCATTATTATTGATACACCGCCAGTGACTGCCGTAACAGATGCGCAAATTATTGCGAATCTTTGCCAGGGAGTCGTTCTGGTAGTAAGCAGCGGACGGACACAGATAGACGATGCTGTCAAAACGAAGGAATTATTATTGAAAACTGGGGCTAAAATCCTAGGTGTTGTTCTTAATAACAAAAAAATGAAGGATAATACGTACTATTATTATGGTAAAAAGTAGGAAAATAACTAGACTTTTCCATTGGAAATAAGTAAGATAGATTCATTGATTGGAATAAATATACAACGATTGGGGTTGCTTGATGAAATGATTGACATACATAGTCATATCCTGCCAGGTGTAGATGATGGTGCGCAAAGTTTAAAGGATTCAATAGACATGGCCAGGCTTGCTGTGAGCGAAGGTATCGATACGATCATCGCAACCCCACATCATAAAAATGGTGCGTACGAAAATATAAGAACAAAACTATTACCCGAGATTGATCAATTAAATGAACATTTGGAGAAAAACCAAATTCCATTAAAGGTTCTCCCCGGCCAAGAGGTCAGGGTGTACGGTGAATTGCTCGAGGATCTGGAGCAGGGTTTGATTCAAACAGTAAACCATTCCTCTTATCTCTTGATTGAATTTCCTTCAAATCATATACCAAGGTATGCAAGTACATTATTTTTTGAACTTCAACAAAAAGGTATTAATCCAATTCTGGTCCATCCGGAACGGAATATGGCCATTGTTGAAAATCCAAATCTCCTATATGACTTTGTCCAAAAGGGTGTCAGCACTCAGCTTACGTGCGGAAGTATTGCAGGTAAGTTTGGGAAGAAAATTAAAAAAGTATCAATGGATTTACTATCCTCTAACTTAATTCATTTTGTGGCATCCGATGCGCATAATGTATCAACAAGACAATTTTGGATGAACCAAGCATTAGATGAAATTGAGAAACAATTTGGTTTGGAACAAATCTATTATTTCGAAGAAAATGCAGAGTTACTCATTAGCGGGCAGACGATCATGAGAGAAATGCCGCAGCCAGTCAGACAGCGTAAGTTTTTAGGGCTATTTTAATGATGAACCAAATTAGGTGATGCCTCCTAACCGTTATCAAAGGAGACACTCGGCCATGCTGTGGGAAGTACAATAAACTTCCTTAGATGCAAGTCATCGGTAGGATGGTGTGAGGATGGGTTAGATGCCCATTTTTATTAATATTGAAGTAATAGATTAGATATGTTTATGAAAAAATTAAAAACGACTATAAAAATACACAATTAAATACCCTTAATATTGATTATGAAACATAGTAATTGCAATTGTCTAATAATTTTTAGTTATTTTTGGTAATTGAGAACTTATACCTAGACATTTTCCTTGAAAATGTAAAATTTATGATTCGTTATATATAGAGGTTGAAAAAAGGGAGGCTATACCTTGCAAAAAGTAAGAAAAGCGATTATACCGGCTGCCGGACTTGGTACACGATTCCTGCCTGCGACAAAAGCGATGCCGAAGGAAATGCTGCCGATTGTTGATAAGCCAACGATTCAATATATCGTGGAAGAAGCGATTGACTCAGGGATAGAGGATATCATTATTGTGACCGGTAAAGGAAAGAGATCTATCGAGGACCATTTCGATCATGCGTATGATTTAGAGAATAACTTGATGGAAAAGGGCAAGTTTGATCTTCTCGAAAAAGTACAGGCTCCTTCCAAGGTCGATATCCATTATATCCGCCAAAAAGAACCAAAAGGTTTAGGACACGCGATTTGGTGTGCGCGTAATTTCATTGGCGAAGAGCCGTTTGCTGTCTTACTTGGTGATGATATTGTTCAGGCTGATAAGCCATGCCTCCGGCAATTGATGGATGAGTATGAAAAAACCTTTTCTTCTATTATAGGGGTGCAGCATGTGCCAATGGAGGAAACAAATCGCTACGGAATCATTGACCCGACAGAGCAAAAAGGCCGCCGTTATCAGGTAAAGAGCTTTGTAGAAAAACCCGAAAAAGGTACAGCTCCATCTAATCTAGCCATCATGGGAAGATACATATTGCGTCCTGAAATATTTACGTTCTTAGGTGAGCAGAATATAGGGGCTGGTGGAGAGATTCAGCTGACAGATGCGATTCAAAAGCTAAATGAAATTCAGCGCGTATTTGCCTATGATTTTGACGGGAAACGATTTGATGTGGGAGAGAAATTAGGCTTTATTGAAACATCAATTGAGTTTGCCCTTCAGGATGAAACTTTGCGTTCGGATTTATTACGTTTTATGGAAGAAAAATTAACCTTAATTAAAAAATAAAACTATTTTGGAGAAGACCGGACATTGTATCGGTCTTTTTTAGAGGAGAGATGTTAGAACGTGACGTACCGGAAAAGGCTGACCACACTGGTCCTATTAGACTCCCTTATCGTGTTGACAGCAATCTATTGCAGTTACCTTATCCTTCACCCGTATTTGGGAATATTCAGAATGGAAACCTTATTAATTACCTCTCTAGCATTATTAACCTGCCATCATGTATATGCATTTATCTATAAACTTTATAACAAGGCATGGGAATATGCGAGTGTACGAGAGTTAATTGGGATAGTAAAAGCTGTATCTTTATCAATTTTAACGACATCTGTCATTCAGCTAATTATTTTTCAGGATGTTTACGTAAGGGCTTTAGGGATTACCTGGATGCTCCATATTCTTTTGATAGGTGGATCTAGATTTTCTTGGCGAGTTATCAGAGATCGCTACATCAACACATCTGATGCATCAAAAAAGCGTACATTAATTATTGGAGCTGGTGCAGCCGGAACGATGGTAGCAAGACAATTGCTTCATAAGGTGGACTCTGATTTACTACCTGTTGCCTTTATTGATGATGATTCAAATAAACAAAGACTTGAATTCCACGGATTACCGGTTGTAGGTGATACGGCCTTTATTCCAATGGCTGTTGCTTTACATGAGATTGAAGTCATAATTATTGCGATACCTTCTTTGTCAAAGGGTGAGATAAAACGTATTTATGAGGAATGCTCAAAAACAATGGCGAAGGTTCAAATTATGCCAATGATTGAAGAAATCATGTCTGGTAATGTCTCTGTCACACAGTTTAGAGATGTAGAGGTTGAAGATTTATTAGGACGTGAACCAATTCAGCTGGATATCAGTAGTATTTCTGATTATGTGGAAGGAAAAACTATTCTAGTTACTGGTGCGGGAGGATCAATTGGTTCTGAAATATGCCGTCAAATATGTAAGTTTACACCAGCTAGGCTTCTATTATTAGGGCATGGAGAAAACAGTATTTATTTAATTGATATGGAATTAAGAAAACAATATGGTGAATCTATTGATATAGTTCCGATTATTGCAGATATACAGGATCGAAATCGGATTTTCGATGTGATGGATGAATATAAACCAGATGTAGTGTATCATGCGGCAGCACATAAACATGTGCCAATGATGGAGTATAACCCAAAAGAAGCGGTTAAAAATAATATATTTGGTACGCGTAATGTCGCAGAAGCAGCAGATACATTTGGTGTTGGTACCTTTGTGATGATTTCCACTGACAAGGCAGTAAACCCTCCGAATGTAATGGGAGCAACTAAGCGTTTTGCTGAAATGATTATTCAGAACCTAGCTAAGGAAAGTAAGACCAAGTTTGTAGCAGTACGTTTTGGAAATGTTCTGGGCAGTCGCGGTAGCGTTATTCCATTGTTTAAGAAACAGATTCAAGCTGGTGGTCCTATAACGGTTACACATCCCGATATTACCAGGTATTTCATGACAATTCCAGAAGCATCAAGGCTTGTGATACAGGCAGGGGCATTGGCGCGAGGAGGAGAAATATTTGTCCTTGATATGGGGGAACCCGTTAAAATCGTTGATCTGGCAAAAAATCTAATCACTCTTTCTGGTTATTCGGTGGATGAAATTGGTATAAAATTTTCAGGTTTAAGGCCTGGTGAGAAGATGTACGAAGAGCTTCTGAATGATAATGAGGTTCAGGAGGGACAGGTGTTTCCGAAAATCTTTATTGGGAAGGCAGATTCGATGGAGAAGTGGGAGCTTTATAACGTGATTGAGACACTTCTTGATAAGGATTCGGTTGAGATGAAGGAAACGATTGTGTGCATTGCTAATATGAAGTTCGCTGAGAAACAGCCGTTAGGGATTGATGGCTAGGAATTAGTTGGATAGGAAGACCTGTTTTTAGCAAACTGTCTAGCCAGATAATTAGATGCTTGTTAACGAAATTCGCTAATATACTGGACAGCTTTAATATAATATTTTTTTCTATGAGATTTTCCGGAAGATGAACTAACGCTGTTTCCATTTATATGATTCGAGGATTCATTGTGAGTGGCAAATCCCTTCTTGGGATGGGCATACAAAGTAGATTGGTTTAGGCAGCAATATTGATAAACTTCTGTTAAGTCCCGATTTACTAAATAACTAATCAAGGAGGGTTACGCGTATGTATATTACAATAAAAAGACTGATCGATATCATTCTTTCTTTAATAGGTCTTATAGTATTATCACCTGTTTTTCTTCTCCTGATCATCTGTATAAAACTTGGTTCCCAGGGTCCTATATTATTTAAACAGCGCAGAATTGGGAAAAACAAGACAGAGTTTTATATTTTAAAATTCAGGACAATGAAAATTGATACACCAAAGGATATGCCTACTCACCTATTAGCAAATCCAGACATCTATATTACGAGAGTAGGAAAGTTCATGCGAAAGACTAGTCTGGATGAACTGCCCCAAATCATTAATATTCTTAAAGGTGAAATGAGCATTATTGGCCCTCGTCCGGCATTGTGGAATCAATATGATTTGATTGCTGAAAGAGATAAGTATGGGGCGAATAATGTTTATCCTGGGCTTACTGGCTGGGCACAAATTAATGGTAGAGATGAATTGCCAATTAATGTAAAATCCCGACTGGATGGGGAGTATGTAAAAAGAATGTCATTCTTGTTTGATATGAAAATATTCATATTGACTGTAATCAGTGTTTTAAAATCTGATGGTGTAAAAGAAGGTTTTAATCAAATTAAACCTCCTGATGTAAAGAAAGGTTAATTATGAGTTTAAAAAAAATTTTAATTACAGGTAAAGGAAGCTATGTAGGTAACAATTTTATTCAATGGTTAAAAAATTGGCCGGATGATTATATAGTGGATCTAATTTCTGTAAGAGGGCAGGAATGGAAAAGATATGATTTTTCTGGGTACGATGTAGTCTTGCATCTTGCTGGAATTGCTCATGTATCAACTGATCCTAGCTTAAAGGAAAAGTATTATGAAGTGAATCGTGATCTGGCAATAGCTGTTGCACAAAAGGCCAAGGAAGAAGGGGTATCGCAGTTTATTTTTACTAGTAGCATTATTGTCTATGGGGACAGCAGCAGTAGTAAGAGAATCATTACAAGAGAGACTGAACCGACTCCAAGCAACTTTTACGGAGATAGCAAGTTACAAGCTGAAAAAGGGATCAGGGCTTTAGAAAGTGATGAGTTTAAGGTAGTGATTCTTAGGCCTCCGATGATTTACGGGAAAAATTCAAAAGGAAATTATCCTAAATTGTCCAAAATGGCTCGCTTGCTACCGCTGTTTCCAAAGGTGGATAATCAAAGGAGTATGCTGCATATCGATAATTTAAGCGAGTTTATCAGACTGATGATTATCAATGAAGAAAACGGTCTTCATTTCCCCCAAAATGGTTTCTATGTTAATACTTCGAATATGGTTAAAACCATTGCTAACGTCCATGGGAAAAAGATGATTCTGACTAGTTTTTTTAATCCATTCCTTGAGGTTTTAGAGTCCAGGGTAGGAATTGTGAACAAAGTGTTTGGAAATCTAGTCTATGATATGGAAATATCTGATTATAAAAATGATTACCGTGTCCGAAGTTTTGAAGAATCTATAGAGTTAACAGAAAAATAAAGAGAAGAGTTGGTGAGGGGTTGAATAAGCATATTTTGGTTATTTCTCAGTATTTCTTCCCTGAACAATTTCGTATAAACGATATTTGTGCAGAATGGGTAAAAAAAGGTTACAAAGTAACAGTAGTTACTGGCATTCCAAATTATCCACAAGGAAAGTATTTTGAGGGATATGGCTTATTTAAGAAAAGAAAAGAACTTTATAATGGCATCGAAATTATAAGGATTCCACTTATCCCTAGAGGGAAGAGTTCTATTATGCTTGCATTAAACTATCTTTCTTTCGTAATCACTGGATTCCTCTGGAAGGTTTTCACGAAGATAAAAGCTGACTACGTATTTATCTTTGAAGTTTCCCCAATGACTCAGGCATTGCCTGGGGTATGGTATGCCAATAAGAGAAAAATTCCATGCTACCTATATGTCCAAGATCTTTGGCCAGAGAATGTGGAAATCATTACTGGAATTAAGAACAGGCAAATAATAGGTGCAATTGGAAAGATGGTTGACTATATTTATAAGCGCTGTACTTATATATTTACTACTTCAAATAGCTTTGTAAATGCGATTGAAGACCGTGGAGTACCTAGGAACAAAATAAAATATTGGCCGCAATATGCAGAGGATTTTTATCAACCATTAAGTAAAAAGAGCTTGGTTGAAATTCCAAATGACGATTCCTTTAATGTTATATTTGCTGGCAATATCGGAAATGCTCAGGGGTTAGATATCCTGCCGCAAACAGCGGCAATATTAAAAGAGAAGAAATTAAAGAAGAAAATTCGTTTTAATATTGTTGGAGATGGAAGGTACAAGGAAACATTAATTGAGATGGTTACCCGCCAGGGTACAACTGAAATGTTTAACTTTATTGCAAGACAGCCTGCAGAAAAAATACCGGAATTTTTAGCGGCAAGTGATGCAGCCATTTTATGTTTAACGGATAGTCCTCTGTTTTCTATGACAATACCTGCTAAACTTCAATCTTATCTGGCTTGCGGGATACCTGTCATTGTCTCGGCTGATGGTGAAGCAAATCAGATAGTCAGAGAAGCTGCTGCAGGCGTAACATCCCCTGCTGGTGACGCAGAAAAGTTAGCGGAAAATATTATTAATCTTTTATCAATGTCTACAGATGAAATGTTGAGAATGGGGAATAATGCGAAATCCTACTACGATCAGAATTTCGATAAAGATAGATTGCTGAAAAAAATGGACGAGTATTTTCGAATATAACCTAAATGGGAGGAATAAAAAATGTTCAAGAATAAGACTTTACTCATCACCGGTGGTACTGGTTCATTCGGAAATGCTGTTATGGATCGGTTTCTAAATACCGATATTAAAGAAATTCGCATCTTCTCACGTGATGAGAAAAAACAAGATGATATGAGGAAAAAATATAAAAATGATAAATTGAAGTTCTACATTGGAGATGTGAGAGACTTATCTAGTGTTAAAAATGCCATGCATGGAGTAGATTATGTATTTCATGCGGCAGCATTAAAGCAAGTTCCTTCCTGTGAATTTTTCCCACTTGAGGCAGTGAAAACAAATATATTGGGGACGGATAATGTTCTGGCTGCCGCCATTGATTTTGGTGTGCGAAAAGTCATTTGCCTTTCCACTGATAAAGCAGCTTACCCAATTAACGCAATGGGAATTTCAAAAGCAATGATGGAAAAAGTATTTGTAGCAAAGTCAAAAACAGTTTCTCCTGGTCAGACATTAATTTGCGGAACTAGATATGGAAATGTAATGGCTTCCCGCGGATCTGTTATTCCGTTATTTATTGATCAAATTAAGAATGGGCAGCCATTAACCGTTACCGATCCAAATATGACGAGATTCCTTATGAGTTTGGAGGAAGCGGTTGAGTTAGTTGTATTTGCTTTTAAAAATGCCGAAGCCGGAGATATTATGGTGCAAAAATCGCCTGCTTCTACAATAGGGGATCTTGCACAGGCGGTAAAAGAACTATTTAATGCAGATAACGAGATTAAAGTAATTGGTACTAGGCATGGAGAAAAAAGATATGAAACTCTTTTAACGAGAGAAGAGCATGTAATAGCAGAGGATATGGGCGGATTCTATCGAGTCCCTTCTGACGACAGAGATTTAAACTATGATAAATACTTTGCAGACGGAGACCATAAGCTATCAACCGATAAAGAATATAATTCTGATAACACAGATCGATTAAAGATTGATCAGATTAAAGAGAAGTTACTAGAGTTGGATTATGTAAGAAATGAGCTAAAAGCTTGGAAAAAACATGTATTAACAATGAACTAAGGGGTTGCTTGTAAAAATGAAGATTTTAGTCACAGGTGCAATAGGATTTGTAGGGAAGAATCTTATAGCTGACTTAAAAAACAAAGGCTATAACGAAATTTTTGAAGTATCCAGGGAAACAAGTAAAGCTGATTTAGATCAGTTTACTGAAGAATGCAATTTTGTCTTTCATCTTGCCGGTGTAAATCGCCCACTGGATGAAAGTGAATTTATGGACGGGAATTATGGGTTTACAAGTGAACTGCTAAACTTACTAAAAAAACACAACAATAAAGCACCTATTTTAGCTACCTCTTCTATCCAAGCCGAAAAGGCAAACCCTTATGGAAATAGCAAAAAAGCAGCTGAAAATCTCTTATTTTCTTATAGTGAAGAAACAAATGTTAAAACGTATATATATAGATTACCCAACCTATTTGGTAAGTGGAGCAAACCAAATTACAATACTGTGGTAGCTACTTATTGCCATAATATATCAAGGGAGTTGCCTATAAGCATAAATAATCCTGATGCAGATTTGACCCTTTGTTATATAGATGACGTCTTGGATGAATTTCTAAAAGCTTTGAACGGTAATCCAACTAGAGACGGTATCTTCTGTGCTGTGCCTGTGACTCATACTATTAAACTTGGTGAATTAGCGAATATTATCCAGAGCTTTAAGGAATCTCGATTAGATAAAAGTATCCCGAGTATGGAGGATCCTTTAATAAAAAAGCTTTATAGTACCTATTTAAGTTTTTTACCTGAGAATGATTTTTCCTATGATCTTAAAATGAATATAGATCAAAGGGGCTCTTTTACAGAGTTTATTCGGACTCCTGAAAGAGGACAGGTTTCAATTAATGTTTCCAAACCAGGAATCACTAAAGGAAACCATTGGCATCATACAAAGAATGAGAAGTTTTTAGTTGTAAGTGGGGAAGGACTCATCAGGTTTAGGAATATTGACTCTGAAGAAGTTATTGAATATCGAGTGAGTGGTGAAAAATTGCAGGTAGTTGATATCCCACCGGGCTATACTCATTCAATCGTAAATGTGGGAGAACAAGATTTAGTAACGGTTATGTGGGTAAATGAATGCTTTGATCCGAATCAACCTGACACACACTTCTTGGAGGTATAATATATATGAAGCAATTAAAAGTTATGACAGTAGTCGGTACAAGACCTGAAATTATCAGGCTGTCTGCAGTTATCAATAAATTAGAAGAATCCAATGCGATAGAACATATTCTAGTCCATACTGGGCAGAATTATGATTATGAGTTAAACGAAGTCTTCTTTAAAGATTTTAATTTGAAGAAACCTGATTATTTTCTTAATGCGGCAACGGGCACAGCTGTAGAAACAATCGGAAATATCTTGGTTAAAATTGATCCAATTCTAGAAGAAGTAAAGCCAGAGGCCTTCTTGGTTTTAGGTGATACAAACAGCTGTCTAACGGCAATTGCTGCAAAGAGGAGACAAATCCCTATTTTCCATATGGAAGCTGGAAATAGGTGTTTTGATCAAAGGGTACCTGAGGAAACAAACAGGAAAATCGTTGATCACACTGCGGATATAAATCTCACTTACAGCGATATTGCTAGAGAATACCTATTAAGAGAGGGGTTCCCTTCAGATAGGATTATTAAAACAGGGAGCCCTATGTTTGAGGTTCTAAACTCTAGAAAAGAAGATATCGAAAAGTCGGATATTCTAGAAACACTGGGGTTGGAAGAAGGTAAATATTTTGTTGTTTCTGCTCATAGAGAAGAAAATATAGGGTCGGATACTAACTTTATTGATTTGGTTGATAGCCTAAATACAATTGCGGAGATCTACCAACTTCCTATAATAGTAAGTACTCATCCTAGAACTCAAAAAATGATTAATGCAAAAGGAATAGAGTTTAATCCACTTGTTAAAACAATGAAACCTCTCGGCTTTAATGATTATATAAAACTTCAAACGAAAGCTAAGACTGTTCTTAGTGATAGTGGCACAATTAGTGAGGAAGCATCAATTCTTGGGTTGAAAGCACTGAATATAAGGCAAGCTCATGAAAGGCCAGAAGCTATGGAAGAAGCTTCTGTGATGATGGTGGGGCTTAGGAAGGAAAGAATTCTACAGGGACTAACAGTTTTGGAAACTCAAGAGGAAATTACATTAAGGCCAGTTAGTGATTATTCGATGCCTAATGTTTCTGATAAGGTACTTAGGGTTATTCTTTCTTATACTGAATATGTTAATAGGGTTGTTTGGAGTAAAAAATGAAGGAGTTGCAAATGATTCCGACATTTGGCATTGGAAGCGTTGAGAAGTGGGAGCTAATTTCCATCAGTTATTGATTAAATAAGGGTAAAAACATTTGGATTTAATTAGTTTGTATAAATGAAAGTATAAGCACTGTAGCGGTAACCGAAATTGTTAATAGATTAAATAAAATTCCGATTTTCACTATTGTAGGATCAACTAGAGTCTTAATAGCAGATGATTTTAATTATTATTCAATGTTGATTAAATCAATAATATTTATAGATTTACATGGTGTCTTTTGGGAATCAACTATTTATTAGTTTATTATGCTATATACCAAGAAGTTTTTATCAACATACCTATTGGAATTGCTGCGGGTAGTTGGAGAATTAGGTTGTGGTACACAACTTTTTATTTGCCATAGGGTTGATTAAAGCTGTTAACTTTTGGAGGAATACTCTGATTGGAAAGAACAAAGGTTGAAGGTGGTATTAATTGGTGGCTTGTGAAGAGATGAAAATTAGTATTGTAATACCAGTTTATAATGTTGAAGATTATTTAAGAGAATGTATTGAAAGTGTAATATCACAGACATACACAAATATTGAAATTCTTCTAGTTAATGATGGGTCAACTGATAGAAGTGAAATAATTTGTAGCGAGTATGAAAGCCACTACGACTTTATAAAACTTATTAATAAGAACAATGGTGGATTATCGGATGCCAGAAATGTCGGGATACTGAACTCAACTGGTGATTATGTTATGTTTTTGGATTCTGATGATTATTGGAATGGCGATTTTTTATCGGACTTAGTTAAGTTTATTAAATGTCAAAATCTCCCTGACTTTACTTTCTATAGATTAATTTACTATTATCAGAAAAAGAACATTTTTGAAGAAAGAAAAGTCTATTTTAATTCAAAGGAATTACAGAGTAAGAATGGTATATCTTGGCTTAATTTATTACTGAAATATGATTTTAAATTTCCGTGGTTTGCATGTTGTGGAGTAATAAAAAGATCATTCATTATTGAAAACGACCTGTATTTCGAAAAGGGAAGAAACTATGAAGATGTCTTATGGACACCCAATGTGTATTTAAAAGCTAATCTTGTTGAATATTATGATAAACCACTATATGTTTATAGACTTGAACGTGATGGTCAAATAACATCTGATTTTTCAAAAAAAAATATAATAGATAGTGTGTACGTACCTATGTTTTGGTTAAAGGAATTGGAAAAATATCATATTAAAAGTGATCTTAGGGAGATGTTATTGAGAAATTTCTCAATAAGATATTTTGTGTCTATTTGGTTTGCTGGTCAATTAAATAAAGAGGATAAAAAAGAAGTTATAAATCTATTAAAACAGAATAAACAATTTCTAAAGTATGGACAAGGTTTTATTAGTAAGATAACCACATTTATTTGCAGAGTATTTGGGTTTAAAGTATGTATAAATATTTTTAAAGTAGCAATAATGATTAACCGGAAAATTAAACAACTTAAGAATTAGCCAATGCTCACTTAAATTATATTTTATTCATATACTGATTTGGTTAAGGAGTTTATTATGATAGTTAGTATAATAGTACCAGCATATAATGTTGAGGACTATATTGAGAAGACGTTAAGGTCATTAATTAATCAAACAGAAAGAAATTTTGAAGTAATAGTAGTTGATGATGGGTCAACTGATTCTACTTATCGAGTTGTTGAAAAATTTATTTTTAAAAATGGTTTAACAAATTTCAAATTAATTCAACAGGATAATAAAGGAGTCAGTTCAGCAAGAAATGAAGGATTAAGAATCGCAGCTGGTGACTATGTAATTTTCTTAGATGGTGATGATTACATCTCGGAGGATTTAATAAAGAGTATTAATATAAATTTATATAACCAAAAATCTGATATTTTTTGTTGGAGATATAATCTTGTTACTGAAAGTAACGACACAATTAAGATTTACCCCGAGGAAATAATCCCTAATACAATAAACTTAAGTAGAGATATTGCATTAGAAAGACTGATTATTGACCAAACTTTGCATATATGGACTGCTAGTATTGCTTACAAGAAAGAAATGTTAATAAGTAACAATATCCATTTTACTGAAGGATGTTCAAATGGTGAGGATCAGGAGTTCATCATTCGTTCTATATTAAGTTCTAAAAATGTTACTTTCATTAATAAAGTCCTATCCTTTTACGTTCAGAGGAAGGGATCTATATCAAATTCTTACAACATTAAAAGATTTGATGCAATTAATGCAATGAAAAGAATCTATGAAAGTATAGAACAAATTAATGATCCTAACCTAGAAAGAATAGCTGATGAAATTAAAAACGGAAAAATCATTGAGAACTTCTTTGTGAATTATAACTCTTGTGTGACATATCTTTTTTTACAGAGAAAATTATCTATCAAAAAATCCTTGGTGTTTATTAATGATGATATTGAAAAAAATTACCCGGGGTTAATAAAACTAATAAAGTCATTAATGAGAAGTTATCGAGGTCCAAATAAAAAACTAAGATTACGTATTATATTGTTTTTATATTTTCCTCAAATATATTACAAATTAATTCAAAGAATTAAATACAGAGTATGATTTCTTTGAAGAATGGAGCATTACATTGGCTATGTCAGACTTCATTCATGTGAAAATGGAAAAGGAATAGTATGACATTATACAAGTCAAACAAGACATAAAGATAAACTAGTCAATGCTGCCATGTACAGGTGAATGCTTCAGTTAACAGATTAGCTGGAAGTTGTAAAATAATCATTTTCGCTGGTTAAAACATTATTTCCCGAGTTTACTTAGTTCTTACCGTCATGGGGAAGAAGGCAATTACGTGTAATAATATATGGCCTTTCTAGTGAGCTTCATCCATAAGCAACCGGATGAACTTAAAGCAATATACCATCGGGTAGAGAGACTTAAATCCCCTAAACGAAGGAAGCCTATGCCTTATTTAAAAGTCGCTTCTAACATATTGCAATATCACAACTAGTTAGAACAGGATATCGGTAGTATCACCTGGTATTAGGTAAACCTTATCAAAGTATTGATAGAATAGAACTAGCTCAGCTCTTTTCTATACCTGGTAATAAGATGCAACAGTTGCCGATTTTCACGAGAAACTCTTAAAAGTTCCCCATGGAACCATGGAATGGATACATAGAGCACATGCTTTTAACTTAATTCGGTTGATGAAGGATTAGGATATTTCCTGTCTCCCAGATGCTATGTAATTTCTGCCTGCCTTTAAAATTCAAATTAGAAGATACGGCCCTAACGGTTGTTAATTAGATTTCACAGTACGAATCAAACCGTTGGTATACCACTATTTTAAAAGGGTGGTACATCGATTTTAAGGGTTAGTCGCCTCGTATAATAAACAACTTTTCAATATAAATTGCTTGTTAAGGAGAGAAAGTTTTGAATATATATATATATAATTGTTCAAATACATTTAATTACGGTTCTATGATGATGGGTGAAAATTTCATTAGTTATTTTAATAAAGTAACTGGCAAGAAAAATCAATACTATGTTGAAACTTTGGATGAAAGAAATATAGATAGATTGAAAATGGCCACCGGAGAAAAAGAAATTTATTCCGTACCTATGGATGCTATGTTCAAAAAGGACTTAAAGAGAGATGATTATTTACTGGCGTATATTGGATTTAAGAATATCTTAGCTGACTTTTCCAACAAGATTGATTTAGTGGTCGTTTTAGGCGGTGATGATTTTACCGAGGATTACGGATGGAAAGGCCCTGTGTTAAACGCAATTAAGTTTAATATACTTAAAAAAAATGGTTTTAAAGTTGTAATGCTTGGGCAAACAATGGGTCCGTATAAATCCTTTAGAAAGAAAGTGATGAAGCAACTTTTAAATAACTTAGATAACATATATCCGCGGGATCCAATAACTAATGATTATCTGAAAAAATTGGGAATAAAGAATATCGATATTATGGATGATTTAGCTTTGCTTCCTCTTTCTAAACAAAAAGAAATAGAGAAGACCAAAGAGTATATCACATATTGTCCTAGTGAATTAATTTATAGATACTCAAAAGATGGAAACAGAAATGAATGGATAGATTTTAACTTGTTTATGATTGATGAAATCATGGAAAAGTATCCGGATAAAAAGTTAGTATTACTTGCACATGTGTTAGAACCAGAACATGTCGATGATAGGAAAATTGCAAACGAACTTTACAATAAAGTTAAAAATAAATATAGCAATAGATTGATTGTTGAAAATAACGAGATGTATCCATATGAGGTTAGGGAATATATTCAAAAATCATTATTTACAATCTCTAGCCGAATGCATCCAGTCGTTTCTTCAATACAATGTGAAATCCCAGCAATTGCACTATCATATAGTACTAAATATTGGGGGATTATAGGGGAGAGATATGGACTTGATGAATACATTATAGATATTCGGTATTTAACCTATGATGAGATGAGAGAAAAAATAAAGTTTTTGTTGGAGAAAATTGAAAGTGACTATGGTGATATTCAGGAGAAGATGAAAACGACCAATAAGTCTGCAATTGAAACAATAGATAAAGTGTTATGCGAGATTGCCACATTAACGAAAAATTAGATAAAGAGCAATGGAAAGAAGGAACTTGTTTGAAAGTAAATCAGCTTAAAGCAGGTGCGATATTATCCTATATATCTATTTTTATTACTTTTATTATCGCCCTTCTATATACGCCGATAATGATCAGACTATTGGGCCAATCGGAGTACGGGTTGTACGCTATGATTGGCTCTGTTTCTGCTTATTTAAGTATAATGGACTTAGGGTTAGGAAATGCTATCGTACGCTATGTGGCAAGAAATCGAGCAATAGGAGATAAAGATTCTGAAGCAAGACTGAATGGCATGTTCTTGTTTTTATATTCTATCATCGGGGTTTTAACTGTTATTGTTGGATTGGTGCTTTATAACACAGTTGAAAATGTTTTCGAAAGCAACCTAACCAATGTGGAATTAGAAAAAGCAAAATTAATGATTGTTATCCTAATCATTAACTTTGCGCTTTCTTTTCCTTTATCAGTATTTGGTTCCATCCTGCAAGCGTACGAAAAGTTTATTGTTGTAAAGTTGATAGGAATAATTCGTTCAATAATGACCCCGCTAATAACCTTACCTTTTTTATTTATGGGGTATGGATCAGTTATGTTGGTCCTAGTAACAACTATACTGAATATTACTATGTTACTGTTTAATGTTTTTTATTGCTATAAGTACATCAGTATAAAGATTAACTTTGGTAAGATAGATTTTCGATTATTAAAGGAAATATTAGCCTACTCCTTTTTTATCTTTCTTGGGATAGTGGTTGACCAAGTTAACTGGAATACTGGACAAGTTATTTTAGGTGCTGTGTCTGGAACAGCAGCAGTTGCTGTGTTTGCAATCGCAATCCAATTTATTAAGCTTTATTTGCAATTTTCCACGGCTTTGAGTGGTTTGTTTTTACCAAGGATTTCAATAATGATTGCTAGAAATGCGAGTACTGATGAATTAACGAATATGATGATAAAATTTGGTAGGATTCAATATATTATTATGGCCTATATAATATGTGGCTTTATATTATTTGGACGCCCCTTTATAGAAGTATGGGCTGGTGAAAGTTATAGCTACGCCTATTATATGGCACTAATTATTATGGTTCCCATTACTATACCATTAATACAAAATCTAGGTCTTTCTATCTTGCAAGCAAAAAATTTACAGGGTTTTCGTTCTGTTGTTTTAATAGTAGTTGCTGTTGTTAACGTACTTATATCAATACCGTTGGCCAAAGTATATGGTGGTATGGGAGTTGCGGTTGGTACTGGACTGTCATATCTTATTGGAAATGCTTTTATTATGAATATCTATTATTTCCGTAGAATTAAACTGGATATTCCACTTTTCTGGAAAAATATACTGTTGATAACCATACCAGTTTTAATCTCATTAATCGCAGGTTCCGTATTAAACCTTTTAATCCCACAAGGTGGCCTTTTGGCTTTTGTCTTTAAGATTGTACTATTTTCTTTGATTTATTCTATTTTAATCTGGATTCTTGGGTTTGATAAGTATGAGAAGGAGTTAGTATTAGCTTCTAAAAGAATTGTTAGAAATATCATAGAAAAAATGAAAAGCAAAAATAAATTACTTTTTAAATAATGATTATTATAGTTTTGTAAGATGATAAAAATTCAGTTAGGCGGGTGTGCTTAGCAATATGAGTGATACAAGTGAATACATCAATACTATAGTTAAAAACGATTACACATATGGAACTGGGGCATGTGCAGTAGTAAATAAAAATGTGAAAATGGAATTAAATGAATTCGGGGAATACAGACCCCATTTTAGAAAACACTTTGAAATTGAAGGGCAACAAGAGAATAACATATCAATGTTATCGGTATGTCCTAATGCAAATGTAAGTCCAAATGAGGATGAAATTAGTAGAAAACTTTATGCAGATGTTCCTGGCATAAAATATGATAAACGGATAGGGTACTATAAAGATCTCTATGCTGGCCATGTGGTAGAAGGCAGTTACCGTGAAAATGCAAGCTCAGGTGGGTTTGGTACATGGATTTTTAAGGAGTTACTTGAGAGAAAACTAATTGATGGAGTAATTCATGTTAAGGAAAATAAAGATAAGAAAGATCCATTACTTTTTAAATATGATATATCTAGAACAATAGAAGAGTTACAGGAAGGAGCTAAGACAAAATACTATCCTGTAGAATTGTCACAAGTAATTAACAAATTAAAGGAAGTACCTGGTCGTTACGCTATAATTGGTATCCCCAGTTTCATAATGGCAATAAGACTCCTATCGGAACAGGACCCAATTATTAAGGAAAGAATTAAGTTTACGGTAGGTCTAATTTGTGGTCATCAAAAAAGTGCCAAATTTGCTGATTGTTTGGCTTGGCAGGTAGGAATACATCCTGGAGATTTAAAGTTTATTAATTTTAGAAAAAAAATCCCTAATGAACCTGCAAATAATTATGGTGTTGAAATGACCGGTATTGTTAATGGCAAGGAGATTACAGTTGTTAAAAAGATGAATGAACTATTAGGTCATGACTGGGGACAGGGATATTTTAAGAGTAATGCTTCAGATTTTACTGATGATGTGATGAATGAAACTGCTGATATTACGTTAGGGGACGCATGGCTACCAGAATATACTTCCGATAGTAAAGGAAACAATGTTATTCTCGTCCGTAATGAAATAATATCGAATATTCTTGAAGACGGTATTAAAACAAAAAAAGTAAAATTAGATAATATAAGTGTAGAAACTATTGTAAAATCACAATCAAGTCATTTTCAACACACACGTGAGGAGCTTGGATATAGGTTATATAAAAAAGATCAAATAGGGCATTGGCGTCCAGAAAAAAGAATGCCGGCCTCCAGGAATATTCCTTTTATTAGAAAAATGATTCAAGATTTACGAATGGAGATATCCAAACAAAGTCATATAGGCTTTAAAAAAGCAGTAGAATTAGGTGATTTGAATTACTTTATTAAGCATATGGAAAGATATACAAAAAGATATAACAGACTATATTATATTAAATCCATTTTAGACCTGGGTCCCAAAAATATAATAGTAAAGATACCTGGCAAAATTATTAGAAAAATTAAGAACGTAAGAATATAACTAAAGGGTCTGAAAGTTGCTCTCAGGTATATAGGCTGAGTAATTATGTAATTTGTTATCTTATTCGTCCACTTTGTAATCGTCTAGTGCAATTCTGGTCTTGCCTATCCAAGCCATAGCTTAATCAATTACTTCCCATTATGCATTGCATATGATGTTAACTGATCTTACAATGCTACAGATGCGGAATCATTTAGAAAAGGTTCCGACTTTGGCTATATGCCCCGTTTTCTTAAGGAATCTAATAGTGTGCGAAACGTGTAAGCACATTTTAATCAACAGATGATGGAATTCATCCGGGATGACCGTAAGAAAAAAACATTTAACTGTGCTAAAGATAAAATAAATGATATTCTGATTATTAAATACTAAAGATGGTGAACTAGCCTAGCAGGGTTAGTTGGCCATCTTTTTATTTTCTCTGCTTTTAAAGGCTATGGGTAAACGGCAGCTCCTGTATTTCTTCCATGTAGGATACTAGTACTTTCAACAAATATCATAGGATAACGACTTAACCGGCTTTACCAGTTAATGTTTGGCTACTCTTTACATTTTAGTCTTCTTTCTCCTTTTAACATGACCAAGTGTCACAAAAAATTAATAATGCTAAAAATCTTCTTCAAATTATTATAATTCCACAAAAGACTGTTTTGCATTATATAATATAATTTGGCATTGGATACTACAGTAACTACCTATGATTGAATTACTATGTAGTATAAAATAAGAATTACTGTAATAATAAAATAACAAGGAGTAATATTTTGAAATTTAAAAATATATTTTATACCTTTCTTTTTTTGTTTGGTTTAATAAACCTTTTTTCTTTTATTGATATTCCCCAAAGAGGGTTTTTCTATACTTTAAAACTAATAGGATTTGTTGCATTAACCCTTGTTCTTGTTCTACCAGTCATGAAACCTAATTACGGTTTTAGTAAATCAAATATTCCTATATTAATTGGGCTTTACATTTGGGTATTGGCGCTTGCTGCATCTTTATTTTTGACACCAAGTAATATAATGTCTGGGCTAATTTCTATAATAGGGTATATATTATTGGGTACTTTTGCGTTTATGTTATTACCTAGTAGGTTTAAATCTAGGGAGGAGTATATTAAGATCAATACTACTTGGTTCTTGTCAGTCGCAACAGGATTGGCAATTGCAATACTCCTTTCGGTTATAGGTGTTACGGAACAATACTACATAGATCCACAGTATTTCCGGTTAAGATATACCTTCTCTTTCATAAACCCTAATTTCCTAGGTTTATTTTGTTATATACTGATCTTGATTTTATTAAAAAACCTTATATTCAGAAAGGGTACACGTAAATCAACAATCATATCTATTATTCTGATGTGTATAGTTTTATATATCCTTCTATTAACTGATAGCCGTACTCCTTTGTACTCATTAATAATTTGGATTGTTGTATATTTTTCACTAAGAGTCTTTAAAAATGCTAAAGTTAAAATTATACTTTTAATGGTATTTCTTATAATTTTTGTATTTGTTTTATTTAACCTATCTTTCAACTTTCAAACGATTGACCAGTTACTAAGCTTTCGAATGACGAATTGGTCGAATTTAATTCAAAGTTTGACTGGTTACGAGTGGATTTTTGGAAAAGGAATTGGAATCCTTGCATCAGAGTTAGGTGTGGGGACGTATGATAATTCGTATATAAGTTTATTTATTCAAAATGGTTTATTAGGATTTGGAACGTTCATATTATTTATCTTGATAATAGTTTATAAAATATTCAAAGTAGATAATTACAAATATAAATCAATAGCGATAGCTACTCTTATAAGTTGGATGACCTATGGATTGTTCGAAAGTGCTTTTTTTGCTATTGGTAATCTAGCGAGTATCTATATATGGTCTGACATAGGATTATTAATTTCTATTAAGGACGCGAAGAGGGAAGGTGGCTAAATACCACCATTTGTTGCACTGTTCTTAATTGAATTTTTTACTGCTACAATGTGTAATACCCTATAAAAATAAAGATTGTGCAAATTTAAGTTTCCAGTACGGGATAGCAAGGGGAGAGCCATTAGCATATTTGTTTACAGTTGACGCAGACGCATGTTAATAGCTAACAAACTTCACAACCATATATCTGTAACAATAGTGTTACGGCCCTTAAAACTTGCATAATAAAGAGCTAAAGTTTCCTGTAAGGATTGTTTTGAAATGAAACAAGTGTGGTCATAGATTCATATATAATAATATTGAAAAAAGAGGGTAATCATGAAAAAAACAGTTTTAGTATTCGATGTACCTGCAGAGCATGGTGGAGCACTTACCGTACTTAATCAATTTCATGAAAAGGCAATTAATGATCAAAACAAAAATTGGATTTTTGTTACTAGTTCTCCAAAGCTTAGTGAAAATGAAAATATTAAAAATATTAGATTTCCATGGATTAAAAAAAGTTGGTTTCATAGGCTTTTTTTTGATAAGGTGATTGCCCCGGGGTTAGTTAAAAAGTATAAGGCAGATGAAGTATTATCTTTGCAAAATGTAATAATACCAAGGGTTAATGTGCCGCAGACAGTTTATGTACATCAATCTCTTCCCTTTATAGATAAACGATTTTCATGGATAGAGAACAAGAAATTCTGGGTGTATCAAAATATTATTGGCAAAATGATATTTAAATCAATCTCTCAGGCGGACAAAGTGATAGTACAGACTAAGTGGATGAAAGAGGCATGTATTAAGAAGGCTAAAATAAATGCAACGAAAATTATTTTAGACCCTCCTAAATTCGATGTACATATTGAACACAAATTTATTGATACTAACAAAAATTACAGAACCTTTTTTTATCCTGCTGATGGATTTGAATATAAGAATCACGCAGTAATAATTAAAGCTTTGAATATTCTTAAAGAAAGTGGAATTGATAACTTTCAAGTGATTTTTACCTTATCGGGTGAAGAATCACCTCATACTAAAAAAATGTTGAATGATTCAATGGAGTTACCAATATCGTTTGTAGGGAGAATGCCATACAAGGATGTACTGCAACAATATACAAAATCAGTTTTAATTTTCCCTTCATATGTCGAGACTTTTGGTTTGCCATTACTAGAAGCTAAAGTCTGCGAATCACCAATAATTGCATCCGATATGGCATTTTCACACGAAATATTAGATGAATACCCACATGTAAAGTTCTTTGACCCATTTGATGAGAAAGAGCTTGCCGAGACAATGAAAGTTGTAATGGCAAACAATTAATGAGCAATCGGATAAAATTTTACAGTAAGTCAGTTAGAAAAGGGTCAAAAGAGAGCAGTCCAATATGGGTTTCAATATTGTCGCTTTCGACTATACCGTGCAGTGAAAACTGCCTAGTCTAATCAATGATTGGGTATAAAAATGAAACAGGCTGTTTTTCCATGGAAAGGGGTCGTTCAAAAAAGGGATTGACGAGACATTGCTTTGAAAGGTGGAAGAACTGGTCGGGAAGATCACAATCCTTTTCAGTGGATTGACGATGATCGGGCACATCTGGACCGCACCAGCAGATGTCTGGCAGCCTCTCTGGCGCCTTTAAAGGTGTGGCCTACATACAAGATGCTGTAATGGATAATGTCGTTTGGAGACTGGTCCACGATAAAAATTCGGTTGGTTTCGGTGATGAGGGCACAGCTTTCCATTGCGGTCGCGCTGGCCTGACATATACATAAACTGCGGGTTGATAATGTAATAGGATTGGATCGTCACAATACTTGGCTCCTTCGACAGCAGTTCTGCTGGATAATGGGTTGGGCAGATCATACAGATTGGTGGTCGGTGTCTTTTACACAGCGAATGGAATGTGCGCCCGGAAAGATGAATGCCAGACGCGGGTGCTAATATGAAAAGCTCTCACAGCTTAAGCGTGGAGGGAATTACATCGATTCCTTTTTTACCTCTGGTAGGGCCAGCGTTCCTCCTTGGCATGATTGCCCCCTTTATACCTGAAATTTTCTCAGAAAACCGCAAAAAACTACTCGAAGAATTCTTCCTTAAACTTCAAAATAAATCTAGGAAAATTGATCCAGAATGCAGAAGATATCTAGGTAAATGAAAACAGTAAACACCGTTTCTACAAGAGAATCTTTGTGAAAACATTTGATGAAGTGTACCAAAGCAGTTTAATCTGACGATTTACAGCATCATGCTCAAGTTTTCAAATATAAAATCATGAGGAGTTTTACCAGTTAGACTTAGTTGCGCTATAGCACCATAGGAGCTGTACTAAGAGGAAAAAAGTATGCGTCTATTACTATTTTCATGGCTGAATGAAGTCAGAACTTCGGGTCAATCCCTCTTCAGATTTCACAAAGGCTACTCGTTTTCAAGAGAGAAGCTTTTTCTTCTTTTTTTATTTTATCATTACTAAACGTTACAAAAATTCGAAGGCCTGTTGTTTAATTTCTAAAGTTGTTAAATTTGTAGTTGATTCTAACCCAAGGTCGCATGAGATTTCATTTAAAGTTTACGGATTGGTATTGTGAGAAATATGATGTAAAATAAAAAGGTATAAGAAGAGGAGATTAAAATTTTTTAGATACACTAGACTCTCCTTTGATAATAAATATACAAAATGCTTATAAAAATAAAAAGACATTGGCGGAGTGGTAAAAATGGCAATATTAGTGACCGGTGGATCTGGGTATATTGGTAGTCATACATGTATAGAATTATTAAATGCTGGTTATGAGATTGTTGTCCTTGATAACTTTTCTAATAGTAAGCCAGAGTCGTTGCATAGAATAAAAGAGATAACAGGTAAGAACTTTCCTTTCTACGAAAATGACTTACTGGATAGTAAGAGTATAGAGAAGGTATTTTTGGATAATCAAATTGATGCTGTTATTCACTTTGCAGGGCTAAAGGCCGTAGGAGAATCAGTTTCTATTCCCCTTTATTACTATCACAATAATCTTATAGGAACTCTAATTCTCTGTGATGTAATGATGAAACATGGTGTCAAAAACCTTGTATTTAGTTCCTCTGCAACTGTTTATGGGGTTCCAAATCAAGTACCTATTTCAGAGGATTTTTCATTAAGCGCAACAAATCCTTATGGTCGCACAAAATTAATGATTGAAGAGATTTTGAGAGATTTATATGTATCAGATCCTTCATGGAGTATTGCTTTATTGCGTTATTTCAATCCAATAGGGGCGCATGAGAGTGGTTTAATTGGAGAGGATCCAAACGGTATTCCTAACAATCTTATGCCATATATCACTCAAGTGGCAGTTGGAAAACTAAAAGAATTACAGGTATATGGAAATGATTATCCAACTGTAGATGGGACAGGTGTAAGAGACTATATCCATGTCGTTGATTTGGCTATGGGACATTTAAAAGCATTAGAAAAGGTAATGTCAAGCAATGGAGTAGAAGCTTATAATCTAGGAACAGGTAAGGGTTACAGTGTACTTGAAATGATTAAAGCTTTTGAGGAAGCATCAGGTAGACAAGTTCCTTATCGAATCGTAGATAGAAGGCCCGGAGATGTAGCCATCTGTTACGCAGATCCTTCCAAAGCTAAAAAGGAACTGGGTTGGGTAGCAGAAAGAGGAATTCAAGAAATGTGTAGGGATTCTTGGAGATGGCAAGAAAAGAATCCGAATGGTTATGATAGTAAAGTTTTGAATGTTAAACAATAATTATGGAAAGGCTTTTGTTTAGCCTTTCCATAATTTTTTTATGGGGGGATAAGACAACACTACAAAGTATAAAACGGAGTAACTATAACAACCAAGAGAAGTGAAATCTTTATTGGCGGCCTTACAGGGCATATGACAAACTCTACAATCAAAAATAGTTTTAGCTATGGAAATATTACAGCGAACAAACCTAAAATTAATGGACACGTAACAGCAGGGACTCTAGCTGGTATCGCGAATAGTTCTTCCTCAATTATGAACAGCTATAGTATTGGTAGATTGGCCGTTTTTGGTAAAGCGTATGACAGTACGACGAGTGTTCTTTCAAAGGGAAATCCAAAGGTAGTAAATAGTTATTATCATAAGGATTATCTCTCCAAGTCAACCAGTGATGAACTTGCCAGATCTGTTGAACAATTGAAAGAACAATCAACCTATCAAGGATTTGATTTTGAAAATGTTTGGATAATGGATAAGGAGTCTATATATCCCTTTCCAAAACTCAGATCAACTCAATTACAACTTAGTGAGAACACCACAGATTTTGCCAGTGGGATGGGAACTGCGTTTAGTCCTTATAAAATTTCAAAGCCGGAACATTTACAAGCGATTAGAGGAAAGGAAAATTCCTTTTTTGAGCTTGTGAATGATATTAATCTATCGGCTATCTCGGCATATGAGCCAATCGGAACAGCCGCTGTTCCATTTGCAGGTTCACTGAATGGTAATGGGTACACCATATCCGGTATGAATATTGATATGATTGCTGATAAGGAAATAACAGTTGGATTATTTGGATTTGTTGCCTTTTCAAATATAAAGGATGTTAAGGTACTTGATAGTACGATTAAGATTAGCAGAAGCAATGTTAAGAAGATGGTCTATGCCGGTGGATTAGCCGGAGTTATTACCGATTCAAAAATATCAGGAATCACTGTTAACAATAACATTTCTTTGAGATCGAGATATATCATTTATACTGGTGGAATAGCTGGACAAATTTCTAATAGTGACCTATCAAATAGTGGAAATATAGGTGACATATACGCCGAATCACTAGACTATGAGAGTTATACTGGAGGATTACTCGGTACTGCTATAGATTCAAGTATATTAAAAAAGTCTATAACAGTGGAAAAGTTAAAGCCAGTTCTAATCATTATGAGGCGTGCTCTGGAGGAGTAAGTGGATTACTAATAAGGAGTCAGCTTATTGATGCCTACAATTTAGGAAACATATATGCTGGTAGTTGGAGCGGTACACCGAGTGCCGGTGCTTTATCAAGTACAGCAACATCCTCTGAGATTTTAAGAGCCTATAGTTATTGGTAAGGTAGAGAAAAGCTCATTGAGTGGTTCCAGGGATGGTGGATTAATAGACAGTGTATCTGATACAGATCTATCATCCAGTTATTATTTCAACAGTTTACAAAACAAAGTAACAGAAGATCCATATTTCCAAAAGTTAAAAGATCCTTCCACTTTCGAAGGCTTCGATTTTAATGGGGTATGGAAAATGGGAGAGAATGATCATTATCCATTCCCAGTTCTGGTAGAACCAGAGTTTGCAGCTCTTGAAAAAACAGAAAACATTAAGTTTAAAAGTTTTCCATTGAAGCAAGTTTATGTGGAAGGTGAACAGCTTGACTTAACGGGTGCTGTACTTGAGGTTGATTCAAATTTCCTAAGGAAATATGAGGTACAGGTAACTCCTGAAATGCTGACAAGAAAATTTTTCCCTTACCAGCTGGGAGAACAAACTTTATCCGTTTCATACGGAAATTATTCAATCGACTTTACTGTTACGGTAAAACAAGCGGATATAACCCCTCCCCAGGTAAAAGGTGTGTCAAATAATCGCTACTATAATAAAGATGTGACAATTACTTTTAATGATGGTACCGCAACGCTGAATGGAAAAGCATTTAAGAGCGGGACTGTTGTCAAAGCGGCAGGTGTGTATACACTCACTGTTACTGATACAGCCGGAAACAAATCAACCGTGAAATTTACGATAGGTAAAACGGCTCCAAAGATAACAGGTGTTACGAACAATGCTTTCTATAATAAAAATGTTAAAGTCGTTTTTAATGAAGGAAATGCAAGTATGAATGGAAAAGCGTTTAAGAGTGGAACATTTATTAAAGCTGCTGGAAGATACACTTTAATAGTGACAGATATAGCCGGAAACAAATCAACGGTGAAGTTCACAATTGATAAAACAGCCCCGAAGATATCAGGGGTTAAAATTAATACTCATTATAGAAAAAATGTCAAAATTACTTTCAATGAAGGCAAAGCAACCTTGAACAAGGTGGCATTTAAAAGTGGGTCTACAGTTAAAAATGCAAAGTCATATACATTGATCGTTACAGACTCAGCTGGAAATAAAACCAAGGTCAAATTTACGATTGACAAAACAGCACCAGCTAAACCGAAGGTAAATACAGTCAAGAGGACGCACACAACTGTGACCGGTACTGCAGAAAAGCATTCAACTGTTACGGTTAAAGCCGGAAAAAAGGTAATTGGAACAGCAACTACCAACAAATATGGTAAATATAAAGTAAAAATTTCAAAACAAAAGAAAAATAAAGCCTTGTATGTATCAGCAAAAGATAAGGCAGGGAATGTAAGTAAGAGTACGAAAATAGTAGTAAAGTGAAGCGGATAAAGTTCATATATATTAAAAAAACAGCGGAGAAATTGATTATGATTTCTTCGCTTTTTACTAGATAATTACTAAGCAAGTTATATTGGAAGAATGTTTGCTATTAAATGGTAAGGTAAATGAAAAAAGAATGGAATTTATGCTCCATTCTTCTTACATATTGTATAGCAGCACTTGTAATCCTAAAATAATGCCGACAGCTACTACAATTAGGCCTGCATAAGTTGCAGTCTTTTTAAGTTTTCTTTTTCTGTACATTTCCTCAGGAGTTTGATAGTAATTCAATTTGGCGCCTCCTTGTTTTGGTAACTGGCTGACTTAGCGTGAGACAAGCCTTAGTCCCTTTAGTTTTGCGTCACTAGTTTTCAATAGCTTTGCTTTTTCGACGTTTAATATAATGGTACAAAATGTATTAAATATAAAACAGGGACCAAAGTCGCATTTTGTCAATAAATAGAAAAATATATTTTTTTTTATTATTTCAATATTAACGATATCAATTTGTATAAGTTACTGTCAATGTAGTTTTTGAGATGGTTATTATTACATTTTTCATATTATGTACATGTCGGATTTCAGTATTCTTTTTGCATGACCTTATCCTTCTAATTACCCAATAAGCTTCTATAATAAATAGAAGGAATCAAACCTGTAAAATATGGCATCCCAATATAATATGAAAATAAAAGCGAGTCGCAAACAATCTAAGTGAAGGACTAGATTCAATCATGCCAAACTGGATCAGGAGGGATCGTTACTAATAAATACCGTTAACCCCCTGTTTTCTTCGAAACAAACTAATCTGAGCAGAATGTTTATTTATTTTAATGGGAATATAATGGGAATTGGGGTATTAATCATATAGAATGAATGATTAAACTGTTGATAAAGGGGATTCATATGAAAAAAATTAAGAAAGCAATCATACCTGCAGCAGGTCTTGGAACTAGATTTTTACCGGCAACAAAAGCAATGCCGAAGGAAATGCTGCCAATATTGAATAAACCGACCATTCAATACATAGTTGAAGAAGCCGTTGCATCTGGGATTGAAGATATTATCATCGTGACAGGTAAGGGCAAAAGAGCCATTGAGGACCATTTTGATTATGCTGTTGAATTGGAACATAATCTGAAGGAAAAGCGCAAATTTGATTTATTGGAGGAGGTTCAAAGACCCTCTGAGCTTGCGAATATCCATTATATCCGCCAAAAGGAACCAAAAGGTCTTGGCCATGCCATCTGGTGTGCTCGTAATTTTATCGGAGATGAGCCATTTGCTGTATTACTCGGAGATGATATTGTCGTCCATGATAAGCCGTGCTTACAGCAATTGATTGAACAGTATGAGGATCTTGATTCATCAGTTATTGGCATTAAAGCTGTTCCTGAAAATGAAACCGATCGGTATGGGATTATCGATCCTATTCAATTGAATGGGCGTTGCCATCTGGTAGGCAGATTTGTAGAAAAACCAGTGGGAGGAACAGCACCTTCTAACCTTGCTATTATTGGGCGTTATATTTTTAAGCCAGAGATATTTGATTTTCTCGGTGAGATGGAAATAGGAGCAGGCGGTGAAATTCAGTTAACAGATGCTATTCAAAAGCTCAATCAAGTACAGCGTGTCTATGCCTATGAATTTGAAGGGGAAAGATATGATGTGGGAGAGAAGCTTGGTTTTATCAAAACAACAATTGATTTTGCCTTGAAAAATGAAGAGTTACGAGAAGATGTATTACAATATCTTGCCAGGTTGATCGAAATGGAGAGAAAATGAATTTGTTTGATGGGGTAGAAAGGTTAGAGCGTGCTCCAATTCTACTCCATCTTTATAAATAGATCATCCATTGGATTGTTCACCTGAGGGGATGTAATATTTCTCGATTTCGTTAAGCTTTAAATGTAAATCATAGATTTTTTTATTTAAGTCCTTTTTCATTTCAGGATTAGTACAGAAATCTGCTTTATTGATAAGGCGTTTTAGTCTATATTCATAACAAAGATGTTTTAAGAGTATCATTTTAGCACCTCATTTTGTTTAGTATATAAAATGTATATTCCCATCTGATTCTAAAATAATCCTTTTGTCCCGAAAATAGGTAAAAGGACGGATCCTTTTTTGCAGAAAAAAAGACTGAATATTCTCAGTCGTGGACAGTTCACTTTTCTTTTTGTTCAATTAGAGGCGTAAGGTTCTGTAGAACCCCTTTTAATTCAGTGCTTTGATGCTTCGAATCATCGTACACTTTTTTGATCACCTTTTGGGCTTCTTTTAGCTTTTTTTGCTGCTGGTCATTAATTGATTTTCGTTCCTTTTCGAGTTGTGCTTCATTGAAGCTCTGGTTTGTCTGGTCCTCCGTGTATTGCTTGTACGCTTCTGCACGAGTCTTCTCAATTTCCGCATGGTAATGGTGATTTCCAAAGACTAAAAATCCGATACAAAGAAGAGCAGTTACACCCGTAACCCAAAATCGCTTCATAGCTCACCTCTCTTGTTTTCCAAATTTTAGCACAAAAGAGATGTCCTGAATAGGATATTTCTATACGTTTTTTAATGCTTGAATGAATCTGTTCTATATAGTAATCAGCTAAGGAGCGGAAAGCTTTTTCAGTAGTATATTAAGGATATAAAAGCCTGACTTTACTAAAGTGGGACTATGAACTTTGTCTCATGGCGGATTTCTTTAACCCTCTCTAAACTTATTGTGTTTTTAATCCTTTATTCATTTGTTGAAAGATTGGCAGGAATATACGGGTATTAATATTCTATTTGGTATATTTAGAACAGTTCATGTGTAGATTCTAATCTTCTTATCTCCACTTAATATCTGCTTACAATTAAAAAATATGCGGAATTGAAATTAACATAATAAGTCAATAGTCTTATTATGAGGATTAGTTTATAATTGATATTGAATTATCAAAATACTAAAAACATTTACAAATAAATCGTATATTAGCGTGCTGTTACATATGTCATTAAATATTAATGTAAAATGATGAAATTTAAATTTACATAATATAGTAGATTTAGTATGATTAGGATAGAAAATAAGGGGAAAGTGATATGAGGAACGAAATGAAGTCCAAGGATATAATGAATGATCAGCAATCACAAGCGTTTATGGATGTAATCAAATCTGCCTATGAAAGAGGTATGAATGATTCCTCTTTAACAACACAGGAATTTGTCGAAGAAATAAAAGTGAAGCTAATGAGTATTTATACGTAAATTAAATTAGTGAATCAACATATGCTAATTTGAAAAATAATGGATTTAGATAAATCATAATAGCCTTGAAGGAGACCAATATTTTGGCTCCTTTTTTTTCGATTGGTGAGGGTCCACTAAATAATAGACCTTCGATTGTGTTTAAAGTGTTAAACGTATCAGAACAAGTATTTATAGTTGGCATTTTGAACATCCATTTCCATTAGTTCCAGCAATGTGACTATTTACTGATTATGAAGGCGTTTATATAGTGTTACTTGAGACCGTGATTATTATTGAACGGTTATACCTGCTAATGTAACTGTGGTTAGAAACGTATTAGAAATTGGATATGGCAAGTTAAATTAGCGGAAATAGATTGGATTCTTTTAGAGAGCAACGCAGATTGGTGCCTGACAACAAGTATGGCAGTGTTAAGGGGATAAATTTATCGGCTATGGAAACTATAGTAGGAAAGTTGTTACTAAACTGAATAAAAAATTGAAAAGGTAAGATTTCCCGAATAGTAATATGAGGCTGCCGATATTTTTAATGGCTTTTTATTTGTAAAATATGGATAATCCGTTGATATATATAAGTATTTAGAAAATGAGTGTTCACCTAAATAAATTTGGAAGTATGGGTAATTAGACTCTTTGTAGTGAAATATATGTCAGTTTCATAGTCACTCTATTTGTGTTAGTATCTTATTATATTATATTGTATTATATTAATGAAATTAAATTATTGAACCACCGAACAGGGAGCATACAGCATGATTTAATATTTGGTGGGGCTGGCTATATAGGAAGTCATTTAGTGATAAAAACGGAAGAGGTTATCTTTTTTAGATAATCTATCTCAACTGGTTTTCGTTCTTTAGTGGATCATAAAACTGTTTTGTCGAGGGAAATCTTGGAGATGAATCAGTTTAGATCAGATTTTTACTACTTATCCAATTAAAGCTGTCAGCACTTTGCTGCAAATAGCTTGGTTGGTGAATCTGTATAGGAACCATATAAATACTATCAAAACAATGTCGCGGCTACTTTGACATTATTAAATAGCATGAAGAAACACAATGTGATGAATTTTATCTTTTCCTCCACTGCGGCTACGTACGGTATACCTAATGTGGATTTAATTAATGAGGAACAAACCAACGAATCCAATTAATCCATACGGCCGCTCTAAACTAATGATTGAGCAAGTATTAGAAGACTTTTCGAAAGCATACGGGTTAAATTATATTGTATTACGCTATTTTAATGCAGCAGGCGCTCATGAATCAGCGGAAATTGGAGAAAGTCATGATCCTGAAACTCATTTAATTCCAATCATACTTCAACATTTATTAGGACAACGTGAAAAAATATCTGTCTTTGGTACAGATTATGATACGCCTGATGGAACATGTATAAGAGACTATATTCATGTGACTGATCTGGCGAACGCACATATCCTGGCGTTAAATGCCTTACTTGATGGTAAAAAGTCTACAGCCACCTATAATCTGGGGAATGGAAAAGGATACTCAGTCAAAGAAGTGATTGAAACATGTGAAAAAATTACTGGAATAAAAGCAAATATTGATTATGCAGACCGTCGTTCCGGTGATCCTGCCAGACTCGTTGCCTCTGCAAGTAAAATATATGATGAATTAGGATGGCAGGCAAAGATTAATTTAGAAGATATTATTGCAAGTGCCTGGAAATGGCATCAGAAATCAAAATAACTTCCTATATTAAAAAGGGAGATTGAACATTCACAAAACGTCCTTTCTGTTGGAAAGGTTATAATGACTCTTAATGCATTCGTTTGTTATATATCCTATGATATAGTACGATAATCCAATGAACTTGGGATATTAAAGTTTACTAGACTTATAGAGACTTATAGATTGAAGGGAGAAATTAGTTTTGAAAAAAGTAAGAAAAGCAATTATACCTGCTGCAGGATTAGGAACAAGATTCTTACCTGCTACTAAATCAGTTCCAAAGGAAATGCTTCCAATTATAGATAAACCAACTATTCAATATATCATTGAGGAAGCTGTTGCTTCTGGAATAGAAGAAATCATGATTATTACTGGAAAAGGAAAAAGAGCGATAGAAGATCATTTTGACCGTGCAATGGAGCTTGAACAGAACCTTTTAGAAAAAGGAAAGTTGGATATTCTCGAGAAAGTTCAATATTCATCTAATCTTGCTAATATACACTATGTTAGACAAAAAGAGCCAAGAGGTTTGGGACATGCCGTATGGTGTGCGAGACATTTCATCGGTGATGAACCATTTGCTGTATTATTGGGAGATGACATTGTTCAAAATGACACTCCATGTACTCAACAGTTGATTCAGCAATTTAACGAAACTGGTTCATCAGTAATTGGTGTTCAACAAGTACCGGAAAATGAGACTCACCGATATGGAATTATTGATCCTAGCAGTAAGGACGGCAGACTTTATCAAGTTTCTAACTTTGTAGAAAAACCTGCTAAGGGTAATGCACCGTCTAACCTGGCAATCATGGGACGTTATGTGCTAACTCCTGAAATCTTTGAGATTTTAGAAAATCAGGAAACAGGTGCAGGCGGCGAAATACAATTAACAGACGCTATTCAGACCTTAAACCAATCGCAAAGTGTCTTTGCCTATGATTTTGAAGGTAAGCGGTATGATGTAGGTGAAAAATTAGGCTTTGTTAAAACAACAATAGAGTTTGCTTTACAGCATGAAGATTTACGTGAAGATGTCCTTAAGATTATGAGTGACATTGTTCATAATCAAGAACTGGCCAAATAAAATATTCATAAAGTTTTAGACTATCCCTTAATTTTTATGGGGTAGTTCTTTATATCTGGACTTTTTGGTTATCGTGAAGTTGTTTCGTTATGTAAAGACATTTTAAAATTACACAATATGTATAAAGGGTGTATATGAATTGAAGGAACTTGAACTAGTAGATATCGATATGAAAGATGGCTGTCTAACAGGGGCCTTTGAAACAATTGACCAATCTGCAAAGTCTTACTCACTTATATTGAAGAATAAAAACACGCAGGCTAGTTATCCGCTTGAAATAATGGTTAAAGAACGTATGGTCCATTTCAATTTTAATCTCAAAGAGGTCAAAGAAATGGAGATTAAGACCACTGCTCATTATGATGTATTAGTTAGAACTGATAAAGCGTATTATAGACTTACTGTTAGCATGAAACATTTAAAAGAGAAGCTGAAATATGCATGCTCTCCACAATTGCTTCATGGAAGTCAGGAGATTCTAGCCTCTGTTAAGCGTAACCGATTGTGTTTAACAATCGGTGACACAAGGCTCTTATCAGAATCGAAAAATAATCTATCAAAAAAAGTAATTCGGGACTTATCGATTGATATAGAGAAGAAGACCATATCATTTAAATTGATAAATTGTACATGTAATCAAGATGTATTAAAAATCGTATTAGTGGAAAGAAAATCAAAACTCGAATGGATTGAGAAAATCCAGGTGATTGCTGAGAGTACGGATATAGACGTCCAAATTAATTTATCCGAGTTTGTCACACAACATTATAATCAGTTCTCAAGATGGGATTTATATATTGAAGATGAATGTTCCGAGAGATACAGAATTGGAACGTATGATGTGAAACGTGGTCCCAAATATGAACAATACTTGGCGGAGTTACCTACTCTTGGTGTAAATGTCTTAGTTCCCTATATCACGGATTATAATGGCCTTTCAATCGTTATAGGAGACCCCACAACGATTAGAAGTGAAAAACTAAATATTAAAGCTAAAGTTAAAAAGTTTCATATGCATGAAAGCACCATTAAAGGAAAAGTGGTGCTTGATTTTAAGGAAGTCAGCAGTTTAGCTTCTGTTAAGAGTCTAGTCCTTCAGTATAGAAGTAATGTTGATTCAATCAAATATGAATTTCCGTTAGAGCGTATTAAAGAGAGAGGATCCGACCGTATTGTCTATTTCAATATTGATATCGCTCAGCTTGAATTAGAAAATTACTATTGGGACTTCTACATTGCTGTTGAATTCATGGGTATGGAATACTTGGTACGCTTGAGAAACCCTTCAAGACGAGTGAAGTGGCGTGTTAATAAACAGTTCAGCAAACAAGAATACCACTATTCAAATGGCTATTGGGTATACCCCTATATCACTGGGGTGAATACGTTAGCTCTTTTATATAAAGAAGAAGAAAGATACGAATCCTTATCCTATCGGTTAAAAGAGAGAGCAGCGTTAATGACCTATTGGTTATTGAAATGGTATTTTGATCGGAAAAATATTTGGCTGTCCTTTGAAAAGTTCGCTAACAGTGCTCAGGATAATGCTTTCTACTTCTTTGAATATTGCTATAATCATCAAGTTAATAGGCAGCTCTATTTTATTATAAAAGAGGATTCACCTGATTACGAAAATATCCGGCCGATGCAAAGCCAAGTACTGCATCATATGAGTTTCAAATATATGGTTTATTTATACGCGGCCAAGGTTTTAGTGTCATCAGAATCCAAGGCTCATGCCTATGACATAAGAGCACAAAAAGGGCTCTTAAAAAAGGCTATTAGTAACAAAAAACATGTCTTTTTACAGCATGGAGTTTTAGGCTTAAAAAAGGTAGATTATATTTATAAAAAGACAAGTAAGAATGCAGTTGATTTGTTTGTCGTTTCCTCTGATTATGAGAAAAGCATAGTCAAAAATAATTTTGGCTATAATGAGGATGAAATCATCGTAACTGGACTCAGCCGTTGGGATGTGCTGGAGGATCAATCTAATGGTCAATCGACCATCTTGATTATGCCAACATGGAGATCGTGGATGGATGATCTGCCTGAAGAAAAGTTTGTTCAAACTGAATATTATCAGCAGTATAAATCCTTATTAAACTCTACGCCTCTTTTTGACATTTTGGAAGAGTATGATGTGAAGCTTAACTTTTTCATTCATCCAAAGTTTAAGGCATACATTAATCAATTTAAAACCGAACATGAACGAGTTACGATTTATGAATTTGGTGAGTTAAAACTTAATGAATTATTAATGAAGTCGAGTATGCTAATCACAGATTATTCCAGTGTAGCTTGGGATATGTATTATCAGCATAAACCGATTCTTTTTTATCAATTCGATTTTGAGGATTACATGAAATACCAGGGTAGTTATATAGATATGGAAACTCAGCTTTTTGGAGATCGAGCGTTTAGATTTAATCAATTAATTGAGTTGATAGAAGAGTATGCGCGTCATGATTTTAAAGAAAAAGAAGAGTATGCTGCGCTTAGAAAAGAGTATCTTGCATATACCGATCATGAAAATTCGAAAAGAATTATACAAGAAATCGAAAAAAGAAATATCGTATAGACATTACTTTTTATGGGTAGTTTGGGTATAGGGGGAGCAATTAAACTCCCCTTTATCTTTATTAAAGCACCATATAGTTAAGGAGCCTAATTTTCAATGACTAAAGATTTAATTATGAGTTCTTTTAGTATTGATAAAAATATACTTTCTATTTCTACTACAGAGAGTTTATTGAGTGAATATAAAGAATTAAAAATAGCATTAACAGATCGAGAAACGCAAATTAATATGGAATACGATGTGACGGTCATTAAAGAGTCTGATACCTATGTTATTCAATTAGATCTTGACCAAGTAGACTTTCCTTCCTCTGAAATCAAATCTATCATCGATGTTAACTTAATTGTTGATGATATGAATGCGGTTAAGTTCATTCAGCCAGTTGCTAAGACGAAAGATCGTTCAATTAGGTACCTTAAAAGTTCGTATCAAATTAACTCCAAAGATGCTGCTGTACCTTATTTGTCCTTACAAAATGCATTGTCTATCCTTTATGGGAATAAAGAGGAAATCTACGGTAGCTATTGTACGGTTATAAATGATCTGGTCACAGTGAATGATGTGCAGGTAATTAATAATAAATTAAGCTTTTCTATTAGCCATATTGATTTAGAACAAGCAGATGATTTATATTTTGCCATTAAAAACAGAGGTTATGAAAAAGATCGTGCAATTGTTAACCATTATCTAAATGAGAGCAATCAGGTTCAATTAGAATTTGATGATGTTAAAAATCATGTTAATTGGGATACAGATTCTCAATATGCTATCTATATGTATGTAAAGTCAGACCGGATTGTCCATGCATACCAAGTTGGAACAAATGAAGTCCATCAATCAATGAATAAGATTATGATTAATGAGGTTTTAAGTTTCGTTCCTTATATTAATGGGGTAGGGGAGCTTTCGTTATTTAGCATAGATAAATGGCCGACTAATTATAGCGAGATTAAAAATCTCCATTTTGACACTATTTCAATGCAAGATGGCAGATTGAGCATTCGTTTATCTGAAATATCCCGTCATACAATAAGTGAATTACAAGATTGGAATTTGATCTTGAAAAATACGACAAGTACAGAAAAGTTTGTCGTTGAAAAGAAATATTATACTGTAAATAGAAATTCAATCGATATTGACCTAAAGAGTATGTACACAGCCGTTTCAATTGACATGAGTGTAAATTGGAGTTTTCATATCCTTGCTAATTGCCTGGAGCAGAACACTGTTAATATTTATAACTTTATTAGACCAACTGATTGGATTGAAAGTCCAATTAACAGATACTTTCAAGCTTTCGAAGCGGCTGATGGTATGAGTGGTATTGTATATATTACTTCGAAAAACACAATTGGTCTCACTTTTGGAGATAAATATAAAATTCCACAATTGGCCTACAATAAAGTGAATAGTTTAATTAATATCAATAATCTCAATTGTGGAGAAGATGGAACGATCCAGTTTCAGTTAGTTGATATAGATGCTCAAGACTTAAAGACAGCGCGTGTAATCTTAAAAGAACGTGGCAATATCGATGTCTGGGAATCTGAGCTGGAAATAGGTCTTCCTATACAAAACGACACCCTAACCTTAAATCTAAATGATTTTATCGAACTCTATCAATATGATGCATCCAGATGGGATGTTTACATGGAGTTGACATACAATCATATGGTGGTTACCGGTAAAGTTGGTTGTTATGATGAACAGACATTGCCTAAACATCAACGGTACTATAACCCAATTGCTATTAAAGGAAATAGATTATTTGTTCCTTATTTGTCGCTTTACAATGAACTTTCTTTGGCCGTTAATGATAAAGTTGCAATCTCCAATGAAATGGTTTCTTCTTCTATTTCTTTAACTGATTTCAGCATGAGAAGATCTGTTATTAAAGGTACGACAGAAGTGGAAATTAAGGATGCAGAAGAATATTCTGTTGATCAAGTCATGTTGAAATATAGAGGGAAAGCTGATGAAGAAATAGAATATGTATTCCCTGTTCTCCAAACAGAAAGAAAAGGGAATGTATTGGTCATTAAATTTGAAATCGATTTAGCTAAGGTTGAGTTACAACCATTTTATTGGGATATTTTTGTCGTTATAAAAATGGATGGAAATAATTATCCGGTTAAAATTAAAAATCCTACTAAAAAAGTAAAAAAAGCCATTAATAAAAAAATTGTAAGTTATTCATATACCTATAAGAATGGATATTTTGTTTATCCATATATTTCCACAGTCAAAACACTAGCCTTTACGTATCGTGAAAAACCAAAATATGAATCAGTGCCATATAAGATTAAGGAAATAGCCGCTTATATCATCTATAGGCTCTTTAAAAATTATTTTGACCAAAAGGATATTTGGCTGGGTTTCGAAAAGTTCTCAGATGGCGCCCAAGATAATGGTTATTATTTCTTCAAGTATTGTTATGAGAACAATAAGAAATCAAATTTCTATTATATTATTAAAAAAGACTCTGTTGATTATGAAAATGTCGCCCCAATGAAGGAAAAAGTATTAGAATTTATGAGTTTTAAATACATGCTTTATATGTATGCTGCTCAGCTTCTAATATCTTCTGAATCGAAAGGACACGCTTACGATATCAGGATTCAAAAGGGCAGACTAAGGAACATTTTAAAGAAAAAGAAACATGTCTTCCTGCAACATGGTGTTATAGCTCTAAAACGAGTCGACTATGTATTTAAGAAAACGAAAGAAAATGCTGTAAATCTATTCGTTGTTAGTTCTGATTTTGAACATGATATCATTAAGAAATATTTCGGATATAAAGATGACGAAATTATTACCACTGGGTTGTGTCGTTGGGATGTACTGGAGGATAAGTCTGGTGAAATTAAAGAGATACTAGTTATGCCGACTTGGAGAACCTGGATGGATGATCTTCCTGAAGATCAGTTTATAGAAAGTGACTACTACAAGAATTATGTAAGACTCTTCCAATCGGAAGAATTAAGTCACTTATTGGCTCAAAATAATATAAAGGTGAATTTCTATTTACATCCAAAATTTAAGGACTATATTGCTAACTTTAATCTTGATCATCAAAATATTAAGGTTTATCAATATGGAGAAGAACAGGTGAATTCTTTATTAATGAAATCTTCTATGCTGGTTACTGACTATTCCAGTGTGGCATGGGAAATGTTCTATCAAAAGAAACCAATCATATTCTTCCAATTTGATTTAGAAAAATATAATGCTTTTCAGGGAAGTTATCTTGATATGAATAAAGAATTAGTTGGTGATCAAGTGTTTACTGTTACCCAATTGATTGATCAGATCAAGGAATATGTAGCAATGGAATTCAAGGAAAAAGAAGAGTTTGGGGCTATGAGAGACAAGTATTTTAAATATGTAGATAAGAATAACTGTGAGAGAACCTTCGAAGCGATTATGAATTCTACCTTGGTTGACAATGAGGAACAAAAATAGGAATATTTCCAGGAAGTTACCTGATGGTCAATATATAGGCCAAAATGGGGAGATGCATAAGTCCTCCTATTATAAACATCATCTATTAAAAGAAACTAGCCAATTCGATAATAGGAATCCGGAATTCTGGAATGTATGGAAGTCTGCATGTGATGAGTTTATCGCGAGACTTCTAGAAATTGTCGATCAAGATAAAATCATTCTTAATTGGGGCCGCTTATCAGACGCTTATTTGAATGATAAACATCAGGTTTCGAGCTTTAGTAAAGATAATAAAATGAATAACTATTTTATTACAAAGGTACCTTCTACTAGAGTAATTGATCTCCGTAAATATAATTATAAAGCTAGTCTTGAATATCCATATGGTGGCAGTGGGCCCCATCACTACGAGAGAAATTACTACAGAAGCTTCCTTGGGGAACTTTCTAAATTAGTTTTGAGTGATAAAAATTAACAATTAATAAAAGCCAAGGAGTAAGTGATACAGTGCTTACCCCTTGGCTTTCATCTTTATTATTTATTTACCTGCAAATGTTTATTTAAAGTATTTTGAAGTTCAGTTTTATCTTCATCGGACACTTGGTAGTAATAGATTCCATCAATGGTTGTTCCTTTACCCTCTATCTGAATTTGCTCCAGTGATTTGGCAGCTTCTTTGTAGTTTTGTTGAATGCTGACCATTTGAGAAAAACTAATATCTGTTTTAACATTATCACCTAAGGCATCAAAAATAGAATCGAAACGGGTTAGTGAAGTGAGGCTTGCTCCTTCATTAATGACGGCCTGGATAACCTGGCGCTGACGCAATTGTCTGCCAAAATCACCACGTGGATCCTGTTTACGCATACGTGAATATGCCAATGCTTCTTCACCGTTAAGATCAATTGTACCTTCAGCAAAATGATGTCCCTCAGAAGTGAAGTCTAAATCGTTTACAACCGTTACTCCGCCCACAGCATCGACGATTTCTTTAAAGCCTTCCATATTGACCTTTACATAGTAATCAATCGGGATATCAAGGAAGTTTTCGACAGTATCCATTGACATTTCAACACCGCCAAAAGCATAGGCGTGATTGATTTTATCTTGTGTACCTCTCCCAATAATCTCTGTTCTTGTATCCCTTGGAATACTTACCATCTTCACAGATTCAAGGATTGGGTTAACAGTAAGGACAATCATCGTGTCTGAACGACCCCTATCCCCTTCTCTTTCATCCACTCCAAGTAGAAGTACAGAAAATGGTGTTTTATCTTTTAAACTTACTTTTTCAGTTCTTTTGCTGGAACCGTCACGTTCGGTTGGATTATGCATACTTTCAACAGCATTATTCAGTGAATTATAGACCATATAAGCATAAACCCCGCCAGCTAGCAATAAAAGACCTATCACAATTAATAAGACTTTAACCCAAGTCCTTTTTTTCTTTCCTTTTCTTTTTTCTGCCCGCATAAAGTAACCCCATTTTGAAATATTTTTAATACAAATTCTATTATAATACATTTATAGACTGCATATATGTATAAAAATAAGTTTTAATGTAGAAAATTGTTGGAATGTATATACAAAAGGTCTTCTTTTTATGGTGATCTTTTAATTTTTTTACCTTTGGGATGAAGGCTGCTAGTTAGTTTTCATGAAAATTATGGTAAAATAAAAACGAGTTAAAAACCATCAGGATCAATCAAAGGGGGGAATTCTTTGCGTATTACTAGATGTATGCTGATTTTTCTTCTGTTGCTGACTATACCAATTAGTCTCCAGGCAGAACCAGCATCCGCTGCAGGCAAGGTATACACAATATCACCATCAAGCAGTCCGAAGGATAAATCATATAAAGGATACTCTACGTACAATAGTTCAACCAAACACTATTATTTGATTAGGTCGTACTTGGAATTATTCGAAAAGAATGGTGGAGGGACATTGGTGCTTTCGAAGGGTACCTATACAATCTCTAACACTTTATATGTTCCATCTAATGTGACCATTCGCTTGAAAAATGGAGCCACACTTGTGAAAGGAAGCAAAAGCGGGACTTCCAAATTTAAGGCGTCAAAATCGATGTTTCAATTTATCAGTCCTGCTAAAGCAAGTAAGAGTGATGTTTATGGTGGATACAAAGGAGAAAAGAATATCTCCTTTATCGGTGAAGGCAATGCCACCATAAATTTAAACTATATAAAAGATAGCCTTGCTATTATCGCCGGACATAATAAGAATGTAAACATTAAAGGAATTACATTCCGAAATATGTATTCCGGCCATTTTATTGAGATGGATGCAACCGAAAAAGCCATTATTTCTGGCAACACATTTATTAATTCAAAAGCATCTGCTAACAAAAATAAAGAAGCGATTAATCTCGATACTCCTGATAAATCGACAAATGGCTGGAATCAAAAATGGAGTAAGTATGATAAGACTCCCAATAAAAATATTACCATTGAAAAAAATACATTTCAGAATTTAGATCGGGCTATTGGAACACATAAATATTCTGGCAGCAAATATCACGATCGCGTTGCTATAAAGAACAATACAATCAAAAAAATGCGTAAAGATGCAATTCGTGTGATGAACTGGTCTAACACCATTATCACTGGAAATACGATTATTGATGTGGATGCTAAAAAGAATGGGCAAAGAGGTATTTTAGTCAGCGGTGCCTCCAATCCTACGATTAAAAATAATAAATTTGAAAAAGTATCAAGAGCGATGCAATTTATGCCGTGGAAAAATGATGGTCCGGGTTCACAATATGGGGTAATCTATAATCGTTTAAGTAAACAAAACTTGAAAGATTTGGCTAATAATAAGGCAACGAACACTTCAGAGAACTTTGTTCGCGTAAACAGTATCTATAAAGAGTTTTCAAAAGGGACTCAAAAAATAGTATTGAAATGATTGAATTTTGCTCGGGCTATTGTCAGGGCTTTTTGTTTGTTCAGCTATTCATTTAGAAGCTAAGAGGGGAAGTCTGATTACCCAGTGATTGAGTTATAGGGAAATATAGAACGGGTTATAAATCTTTGCGCTGACTGTGGTATATTCAGCAATGGGAATGTTCAGGCGTAAGGAAAATAATTTTAAGAGAAGGTAGGCGTATAATTTAAAGCTTACGGAAGACTGAGGAGAACGGGGAGCCTTTCTCTTCGTTTTTGATGGAGTGGACGAAAAAAAAACTACCCAACCACACTGGATAGTTTTTTGCTTATTTATTAACTGCAAATAAATCTTCTTTAATTTGAGATGTTGAAATACCAATTGTACGTGGTAAATAGACCACTTCACAGTATTCCTTCAAGAAATCAAATTTACCTTCCCAATCATCACCCATAACAAAAATATCGATGTCGTGATCAATAACATCCTGAATTTTTTGTTCCCATGTATGCTCAGGAATTACTTCGTCTACATAACGAATCGCTTCAAGAATCATTTTGCGATTTTCAAAGCTATGATAGGATTTCTTATTTTTTAATTTATTGAATTCATCAGATGAGATGGCCACAACAAGGTAGTCACCCATTTCTTTTGCTCTTCTTAATAAATTGATATGTCCCCAATGCAGCAAGTCAAACGTGCCATAAGTGATTACTTTCTTCATGAAGGGTCTCCTCCCATGTAGTAGTTTTAAAGTCTTCATTACATATTTAACCAAATACCAAGAGACGAAACCAACTAATACAATTATATTAACTTATATCAAACTTTGCTAAATTCTGCAAGTAGCATCATGTAATTAAAAGTCATACACACAATAATTATATATTAAATGGTTTTAAAACTATTGTCTATGTATGTATATGGTAATGAAAAAAACGCCTGCTACATGGCGTTTTTTCAATTCTATTAGTAAAATCTCTTAAAGCTTGAGAAATGCTTCTTATAATAGGAATTACTTAAACTGACGATTCTAACTCCGCTGTTATCAGCATTAATGAATTGATTGTTCCCGATATAAATGCCTAAATGAGAAATTCCCTTTTTATAGGTGTTTTCGAAAAAGACAAGATCACCTGGCTGGGGAGTGTCTACATAATAAGAACGGTCATAATAACCTGCAGCAGAATAGCGATTGATATTATGTCCTGCTTTGTTAAACACATAATAAATGAACCCGCTGCAATCGAATCCCTTAACTGTAGTTCCACCAAATACGTATTTAACACCTAAAACCTTTTTGCTCTCTTCAATTAATTTCTTTGCAAAGGCAGATGATCCGCTTAACTCATCCTTTTCCTTTGTCACTGGAGTAGCAGGCTTTGTGGAAGCTTTACCTGAAAGAACCAATTTTTGTCCGATATAAATCATATCAGATTTAAGGTTGTTCAACTGTTTGAGTTGGGCAACAGTTGTACCATATGCTTTGCTAATTCGGCCTAATGTATCCCCTTTTTTGACAATATAGCTCGTATTAGAGGTTGGTGGTTTAGCAGGCTGAACGTTGGTATTTGGTGCAGGTTTAGGTGCCGGTGCTGCAACAGGTCCATTATTATTAGTTGAATTGGATACCTTAAGCACTTGGTTTGGATAGATGACAGTGCTTTTTAGATTATTCCAGCGCATAAGATTGGTTACGGTAATTTGGTGCTTCGATGCAATTTTGGATAGATTATCACCGGCAACGACTTTGTATGTTTTGGCTGTGGATGTATTTACAGGCGAAGTTTTTGCCTTTGGTTTCACAGTTGGAGTCGTGCTGGTTTTCTTTACATTTAGAACCTGATTAGGATATATCAGATCTGACTTCAGGTTATTTAGCTGCTTCAATGCTGCGACTGTTGTCCCACTTTTATTAGCAATGGCAGACAAAGTGTCTCCCTTTTTGATTGTATAGGTATGGGAATCAGCGGAAGCAGAATCGGCGTAAGAAGCCGCTATAATCGCTGCTGCTGCAAAAGCAACTACTTTTTTTTTCTTCAATATGACCTCTCCCTTTCTACTAATCTCCTATTTTATAGTAACACAGGAAAAAGTAGTAAGACAGACATTTCGACAGAAATATGGTAAATTAGTAAGAATTTAGAAATAAATATGTGGTAAAATGAAGGTAACTACGGAAAATGTGGAAGGGAAGTAGAAATGAAAAAAATAATCGCTTTTGTCCTATTTTTGTCACTCCTTATTAGCCCGCTAGCGCAGGTACATGCATCAGGAAAGGGTCAACAGTCTGCGGGAGCTGATGAACGTGTAATTGTGAGAATGGTAGACTCTAAGATTCTCAATCAATTTTTGAAGTTTGGTGCTCAATATCTGGAGAAGAAATCTAATTTAATTACACTGGATAAACCAAAGAATAAATCTATGCAATCATTTTTAAAGGAAATAAAGAAAAATCCAGGTGTGCTCTATGCTGAACCTGATTATAAGGTTCAATTGCTTGCGAATCCTACAGATCCTGAATTTCCGAAGCAGTGGCATTTAACTAAAATTGGAGCAAGCCAGGCATGGGATTCCTCAAAAGGGTCAAAAACCACTATAGCTGTATTGGATGATGGGTTTGACTTACAGCACCCTGATCTGAAGGGTCGCTTTATTAAACCGTATGATGTTTTGACTGGTTCTAAAACATCCATGCCTGTTAATCAACATGGTACGCATGTATCTGGAATTATCGCAGCATCCATAGATAATGGAATTGGCGGTACAGGTGTAGCACCAGAGACAAAAATCATTCCGGTTAACGTATTCTTTAAATCAATGGCATTTACGTCAGACATTATTAAAGGTATTCAATATGCAGTGAATTCTGGTGCTGACATTATTAATATGAGCCTGGGGACTAGTCAGTATTCAAAAGCTTTTGATGAAAGTGTACAGGCTGCCTATAAAAAAGGAGTCCTCATAGTAGCTGCTTCAGGAAATGAATCATTAGCAGAGTCGAGTTATCCAGCTGCTTTCAAGAATGTGCTCTCTGTTGCGGCAACAACAAAAAATGATACAAAAGCATATTATTCAAATTATGGAGCAACGATTGATATTGCAGCACCGGGAAGCGAGATTGTCTCTACTTTGCCTAAAGGTAAATATGGAAAAATGTCAGGAACATCAATGGCTTCACCGGTGGTCGCTAGCGTAGCTGCATTAATTTTGGCTAAAGAGCCTCATTTGACGAATGAACAGGTGGCTTACCGGTTAAAACAGACAGGCACTGCCATGAAACATCCAAAAACGAACAAATATTATCACTATAAGAGAGTAAACGCCCAAAATGCACTGAAGTATCGTTTACTAGCTTCTCCACAAGTAAGCCAGATTACGGATAAGGATACAACGGTCACCGTATCTTATAAATCATCATTTAAAGGAAACATCCTGGTTTCCGGCAAAAAGTTAAAAACAGTTGATTATACAGGGCCATTCACAGTCAAGCTAACTATTCCTAAGCAAAAAGCCAATCAGGCTGTTTCAGTCAAATTGGTGGATGAAAAGGGAAATGAAAGCTGGCCGGTAAATAGGAAGGTAAAGGATATAACTGCGCCAGGTAAACCAACCGTAAACATGGTAAAGGACAATAGCAAAACCATCACAGGTAAAGCTGAAGTGGGAGCAACTATCACGGTTAAAAAAGGGAGTGCCATTGTCGCTAAGGGTAAAGCTGATAAAAAGGGCTTGTTTAAGACTTCAATGAAATCCCTGCTAAAGGCTGGCACCAAGCTAACCATTCAAGTAACAGACAGCGCTGGTAATAAAAGTCCGGCAGTAACCGTAACGGTTAAAGATAAGACAGCTCCAAAGCTTAAGCAAGTGAATAAATTTACGATTCAATCAACCTCAGTAAAAGGCACATCGGAACCAAATACTAAGGTCACCGTTAAGGTTGGGAAAAAGGTGATTGGCTCAGGCAAGGCAGCTAAATCAGGGGTGTTTTCCATTAAAGTAAAAAAACAAAAGGCCAACACGACTTTACATGTTTATTTGAAGGATTCGGCTGGTAATACAAGCAAGGCCATTAAATTAAAGGTAAAGAAAAAATAGATATAGAGTAGATGTATTACCCAAATTTTAAATGTTGAACTATAGGGGGAAGAACATGAAACGTGTCCTGGCGATTTTAGTAATGTTTACAGTGTTAATGGCTTTTATAAAGCCAAATGTCAGTTTAGCGGCCATTAAAGAAGCAGATCTAGAGGCATTTAGTAAAGCAGAAGGCTTCAAGAATGCTGAAGAATTCAAAAACTATTATCTGCATTATTTCTATGAATATGAATTAGAAGAAATCACTTCGGTTGACGAGTTAAAACGAATCTTAGGTCCAAGGCTTACCGAAGCAAGTGTAGAAAAGCTTATATTTGAGTATGGATTTAATGATCGTGAAGAACTGACTGAGATGTTGATCGGATATGATGAACTGGAAAAAGGCAAAACAATTGAGGAAACCTTTATTTATTTGAATGCACTTAATGGTATTTTGTATTTCTTCGAGGAAAGACAGACTCCCATTACGGAAGAAAGCTTAAATGAATTTTTGGATAACTTCGGGTTGACTCTTGATGAGTTAAAACAACTTCTGGCTAAAAATGGGGATAGCCTGGATAACTACGAGTACATTGAAGATTTAGAGTCAGCATACATTAAATATAGCAGTTATGATGAAGTTGCTGGTGGTCTGGAGGAACTTGGGCTGACAGAGGAAGAGATCGAAAAATTGCTCAAGCATGTCCTCTCAATTGATTTTGAGGATCCTGCTTTAGAAAAGCGAATGATGGCACTTTTAGAAAGATTAGACTCACTTCCTGATTTTGAAAGTGCATCTGATTTAACTCAAGCTCAAATAGAAGAAATAGCTTCTGTTTTCACAGAGCTTTTGGATATTCTTCAATTAAAAGCAAAGTACTATCTAGTGAAAGATGGGGAGAAAACAATAACACTTTCTTTAAAAGAATTGCTTGTATTGGAAACAACAAATGGTGCTGATTTATTGGTTGAATTATACAGCACTAGCGGAAATTTTCTGGCAGACATCATAATTACAGCAGATATGTTTGGTTCTGATCTGATTAAAGATGAAGTGAAAGAGATTGCAAAGCCGATTACAAAGCCAATTGCAAATCCTGTAAAAAACCCTTCAAAAAAAGTGGACAGGACCATCAAAGGTGGTAAATTGCCAAATACAGCAGGAAATTATGCCGGAGGAATTCTCGCGGGTATGCTATTAATTGGTATTGGCTCTGCCCTATTAATTAAAAGAAAAAGGAATGCAGCTTAATGAAAAGAAAAAGATTATCCTTCTCTCTGGCGCTTTTGCTCATCATATCTGGTATTGGGCTGGTTAGTAAGTATAGTCTCCCTTTTTTTAGAACGGCAGATTCACCAAAAGAAGAAGTAAAAGAGACTGTGGTAACTGAGCCGACTGTTGTCGAAAACAAGAATGAAAAAGAGCCTGAACAAGAGCTTTATAAGGACTATCCGGAGGACGGTGAAACCTTTGGAGAACTGGTTATCCCAAAAATCTCTGCCACCTTGCCTATAGTGGAGGGAACGGATGAGGATGAGCTTGAAAAAGGTGTAGGTCATTATGATGACAGCGTCCTCCCGGGAGAAAAAGATAATTCAGTCCTTTCGGGGCATCGTGATACGGTTTTTCGTAAGCTTGGTGAAGTTGGAGTTGGAGATAAACTGATTGTCAAAACATCGGCAGGGGAATTTATCTATAAGGTCCATAAAGTACGAATCGTTGATGCTGACGATCGTACAGTGATTGTTCCTAAACCGCGTCCGACATTAACTGTAACGACTTGTTATCCGTTTGATTATATAGGTGACGCACCTGATAGGTATATATTGGTAGCTAATCTGGTAGATGAATGACTTTTTAACCACTTGTAAACTTAGTTTCAAGTGGTTTTTTAGTATTATTTGGTTAATAATGTATAGATTTGTAGAGGTAACAAAAAAATAAATTTACTGTATATGATAAAAAGGGTACAATTGTAATTGATAAAAAACTGGATAACACTTTTTTACTATAGATGAAGGAGAAGGATGATGCAAAATAGGCATACAGTACGTCGTAAAAGACGTAAAAAATTAAAAAAACGTCGTATTCTGGCACTGATATTAATTCCTGTTCTTTTGGTTGTTTTAGCTGGAGGAGGCTATGCAGCATATTTATACTATAAAGCTTCAAATGTTCTGTCTGATTCTTATGACGGTACTTCCAGTGAACGTGGTGTAAACCCGGCAAAAGATAATGTTTCCGTATTATTTATGGGCGTTGATGATAGTGATGTAAGGAACAACGCTAAAGGATCCAGAACGGATGCGCTAATGCTGGCAACGTTTAATGATAAAGATAAAACGGTGAAACTTTTAAGTATTCCTCGGGATTCATATGTCTATATTCCGGGAAAAGATAAAAATTCAAAAATCACACATGCCCATGCATATGGCGGTGTAAAATATACAATTGATACTGTTGAAGAATTGCTGGACATACCAGTAGATTATTATGTAAAAATGAATTTTAACGCTTTTGTCGACGTTATTGATGCATTGGATGGAATTGAAGTAGAGGTGCCATACACATTCTCTGAGCAAAATTCCAAGGATCAGAAAAATGCCATTAAGCTCGAGAAAGGTTTGCAAACTCTCGATGGAGAAGAAGCATTAGCTCTTGCTCGAACGAGAAAGCTTGATAACGATATCGAACGTGGTAAACGACAGCAGGAAATACTGAAAGCAATCGCAGCGAAAGCAGCATCAGTTTCATCTCTTACAAAATATGCGGATGTTATAGAGGGTATCGGTAATAATATGACAACGAATATGACGTTTAAAGAAATGAAGAGTTTTACAAGCTATGTTTTAGGCGGTAAAGGCTTAACAATTGAGAATGTAAATCTTGAAGGAGCTGACTCGTATATTAACGGTACTTATTATTACCAGTTAGATGATGAGTCTGTTCTGTCCGTGAAGAATGAACTTCAAGTACACCTCGGTCTAAAGGAAGACGTTCAGCCGAGTAGCACGACACCAGTAACTAATGAAACAGAAGAACTGGACAATACAACAACGGTTGAATAATAACGGACAAGACCCCCAAATTGAACTGGGGGTCTTTTTCATGTGTAATTTTGTTTGTAATGAAGCAAGCTATTAGCATAATTGTTTTATGCAATATGTGGCTGAATTTTTGGCTTAGCGGAGTAAACATAATCCTTTTAAAGAATCGATTAGTTGAGACACAACGTTTTTGCCCACGCAAAAACACCTCCGAATCAACACTTTTTATAAGTGTACCATTTCGAAGGTGTTCTATATTATCTCAATTATTTAGGTTAGTCTACATGTACGACGACTATTTCTATCAGTCTAGTATTATGAACGATTTTTTACATTTACGAAAAGCTTATGGAGCGGTCGATAGTCCTCTCCTAAGAGGCCAATTCGTTCAACGAGTAATTCAAGGCAAATCAGTAATGCGGCAATGAGGAATATTGCACCCCATAAAGTGGCCATACTGAATAGGAACGCTGCTACTCCGAAAGAAGTTGCCATTACATAAATTAATAGAACCGTAGTTCGGTGTGAATAGCCTAACCGCAATAAGCAGTGATGCAAATGCGATTTATCTGGCGCAGAAAGTGGTTTCTTATGAAGTGCCCTTCTGACAATCGCATAAAATGTATCAGAAATCGGAACACCCAAAATGACAATTGGGATAATTAAAGAGATTACTGTTACATTTTTGAATCCCATTAGGGAAATAACTGAAATCATAAAGCCAAGGAACATGGCACCGGTGTCACCCATAAAAATCTTGGCAGGGAAGAAGTTGTATTTTAAAAATCCAAGTGTACTGCCCGCCAATACCAAGGCAATCAATGCTACAAACATATCACCAATTTTAAAGACTGCCATACCGGAAATGGTGAGCAGCGCAATGGTGGAAACTCCGCCAGCTAAACCGTCCAACCCATCTATTAAATTAATGGCATTTGTTATCCCAACAATCCAAAGTACAGTCAACGGTATAGCTAAGTATCCAAAGTGAATCTGCTCACCAAATGGAGTATTGATGAAGTTCAGTTGGATTTTGCCGCCAAGTACAATAATAAGAGCAGCAATAATCTGACCTATAAGCTTCGTTTTTGGATTTAACTCATATATATCATCAAAAATGCCAAGAATAATGATTACAAAAGCCCCGAGCAATATAGCTGTAAATGTTTTAGAGCTTGCAAGGTTCGGAGTAAAGATAGGCATGGTAATCGCAAAGCTTAAAAAGATAGCTAGTCCACCCATGCTTGGCATAATTTTAGAATGTACTTTTCTATTATTAGGTTTATCGGTTGCACCGATTTTAAATGCTAATTTAATAACATAAGGGGTGATGAGTATGGTCAAGCATATGGCAACTAAAAAAGCTGCGATCAATAACAAAATAGCCACCCTCTATCTATATACATCTGAGTAATACTTACCCACGATGTTTAATGTTAAAACGAGATAAAGAAATAATTTTGATTATTACATTCATGCAGAACTCGTTCTTATCTCATTTAACAATTATATACGGTTTGCGATAAAACCTCTACTAAAAAATAAAAACAGCAATATAATCTTACAAAATCCCCCAAGATAATAGTATTGAATCAATAATACTCATAAATTGTTAGAGAAAATTTCAGCTAAATTGTTAACACGTATATGCATACTCATCATATCTATGCGGAACTTTTGTGAAATATGAGAAGTATTTCACTTATGGTTTTATATGATAGACAAGTCCTTTAGTAAATCAAGTTTGCTGCGATGACATAGAATTGAAAATTTGATTAGCTAAAAATTAAGATATGAGATGAGTAAAATTCCTAAATTGCTGATTAGTGATGGTGGGTGGTTTTGGAGAAGAGATGGGATGTCCAAAATACCTGTTTTTGATTATTTAAATGTAATTTATCTGTTTTTCGACTAGAATGAGCGAAATCTACGATAATTGAGCTAAAAATAGTGGTGAGCGAAAATATCCTGTGAAATGTGTGACCTCCTGTATATATGGCGAGCAAACTCATGAATACACAATGAGTATCTTTAGCCAGAATGATACGAGAATTATTTTTGCTTTGTAATTCTGCAGGTTTCGTATTACTATTTAGGTTATGAGGGAAAAAATAACCAACATTATAATATGTTGGAATTTGTTGTTTATCCATTTAAAATGTCGTATGTCCCATCACAGAACTGCTAATTAATCGAATCTCCATCAAGAAAAGACAACTAGACTAGTAAACATTCCGCTTCTTCGTGCTATTTAACATCATGAGAGATTGCCTATTTATTAGGTGAAATTCAAAAATTAGATACCTATTTTCATATGAAGATTATAAATATCATTCAGTATCTTAGTTAGCAAAAAAAATGAAAAAGGGTGAATTGACGAATGAAAGGAATTATCTTGGCTGGAGGATCTGGAACAAGACTTTATCCTATTACAAAAGCAATATCAAAACAATTAACGCCTATTTATGATAAGCCAATGATTTATTATCCGTTATCTGTCCTGATGCTTGCAGGCATCAGAGAAGTCTTAATTATCTCCACTCCGGATGATAAACCACAATTTATGCGGTTATTAGGGGATGGCAGCAGCCTCGGGATGAAATTTACTTATATAGAACAGACAGAACCCAGAGGTTTGGCTGATGCGTTTATTGTCGGTGAAGAATTTATAGGGGACGACCGTGTTTGTCTCGTTCTGGGCGACAATATTTTTTATGGGCAAGGATTAACTGAGGCATTATCGAGGGCTGTGGCTGTAGAAAAAGGTGCTGTCATTTTTGGATATTATGTAAGTAATCCGCGTGCCTATGGCGTTGTTGAATTTGACGAAAACGGCAAAGTTCTCAGCCTGGAAGAGAAGCCGGAGAATCCTAAATCTAATTATGCGATTCCAGGCCTCTATTTTTATGATAATGAAGTGGTAAAGATTGCAAAAAATGTGTTGCCTTCCGATCGAGGAGAAATTGAGATTACTTCGATTAATGAAGTGTATCTCAAAAAAGGTGAACTGAAGACTGAAATTCTCGGACGTGGAATGGCCTGGTTGGATACAGGTACCCATAGTAGTCTGCTGCAGGCAGGTAATTATGTGGAGGCCGTGCAAAACAGGCAGGGTTTGTATATTTCCTGTATTGAGGAAATTGCATACAGACAGGGATATATCAATAAGGAAAAATTGCTCAAGCTTGCGGAAGCTCAGGCAAAGACGGATTACGGGCAGTATCTTTATCATTTGGCAGAGACGGTATCGGAAAAAAGCAATCACGTAAGTACCTATTAATTGGAGGATGTAAATCTATATGAAAACATATTTAGTTACCGGAGGGGCAGGCTTTATTGGATCCAACTTTATCTTATCTATGATGAAAAAATATCAGGATATCCAACTGATTAATATAGACAGCCTTACCTATGCAGGAAATCTAGAAAATCTTAGAGAAGTAGAACATTTACCTAATTATCAGTTTAAGCAAGTAGATATATGTGATAAAAAAGCGATTCAAGAAATTTTTGCTGAACATGATATTGATTATGTTGTTAACTTTGCAGCTGAGTCTCATGTGGACCGCAGCATTAGAAATCCGGAAGTATTTGTGCAGACAAATGTTTTAGGAACGGTGAACTTGTTGAATGCTGCGAAAGAAGCTTGGTTAATTGGTGATGATCAGTATATGAACGGTAAGAAATATTTACAGGTTTCAACCGATGAGGTATATGGTTCATTAGGAGAAACAGGCTATTTTATGGAGACTACACCGCTTGATCCGCATAGTCCTTATTCCTCAAGTAAGGCATCTGCAGACTTGATGGTAAAAGCCTATTTCGATACATATAAAATGCCTGTTTGCATTACAAGATGTTCCAATAATTATGGACCATTCCAGTTCCCTGAGAAATTAATTCCGTTGGTTATTCACAATTGTTTAAATCATCACGATATCCCTGTTTATGGAGATGGACAAAATATCCGAGATTGGTTATTTGTAGGTGATCATTGCAAGGCAATCGACATGGTATTGCAAGATGGAAGAATAGGCGAGGTATACAATGTTGGCGGTCATAATGAACGTACAAACATCCAATTAGTCGAAACCATAATAAATTATTTAAACAAAAACGTAGACCAAGAGATTGGAGAACATCTTATTTCTTTTGTAGAGGATCGCAAAGGTCATGATCGAAGATATGGTATAGATCCTCAAAAAATAGAGAAAGAATTAGGTTGGACACCTGAAACAACATTTGAAGTTGGTATTGAGAAGACCATTGACTGGTATTTGAATAATAAAGAGTGGATGGATCACGTTACGAGCGGTGAGTATCAATCTTATTATACAGATATATACAAATGATTCGGGAATAACCTAACAAAATTTTTGGGGAAGCTGCGAGGAGATTTAATTAATGCGAAAAGTGGCTAATAAACTGATAAGTTTAATAAATTTAAATCATCGTATTCAGGATTTACAAATATCAGATAAACGACTATTGCTCCAATATAAAATTGGACCTAGTTCGTTGACGCGTTACGTGATGATTAAGGATCGCGAATCCGGTAGACGGATTTATAAAAAGCTTACTAATAAAGAGATTTCAATTCCACTGGAAGAATTGTTGGAATTGAATGCAAATGGTAAGTTCGATTTCTATCTATCCTGTTTCATACTATCCAAACGATTCATGAAGCGAACGAGGTTTAATAATAAGCTGAAGCAAATTCAGTATGTGGATGAAGAGAAGCAAGAAAAGTTCATGATTCAAAAGACAATTCAACATAACCTATCCATGCAAATCAAACAAGTGGCATTTGATGTTAAGGTAGATGATTTGAAAAGTGTAGGACAGAATTTCTTTGTGGAGGGTAGGATTGAAAGCTTTAAGAATCAATCTATCCGAGTAGCTGAACTCCTTTTAACTAGGAGAGATACAAATCAAACATATGGCTATAAAAGCGATATCCTGCCGTCATCAAAGCGGGATAATACTTATACATTCAAGGGCATTATATTCCTTGAAAAATTAAAAGAGGATTTAATTACGAATTCAAGATGGGATGTATCGCTGCAATTAAGAGATGAGAATTCAAATGTCATTTATAAAGAGCTGGTAAATTTGCAGAGCTATCGCGAATTTCCAAGGGAAGAAGAACGGTACATCATTCAAGTGAAGGACTTCAATAATCATGTGGCTACTTTTTACGCAACTATGGGAAGCAATAGCATGGCGCTTTGGTACACGGATCAAAATCAGTTTGAGAGAACCTACACGATTGCTAAAGGAAAAAGTGTCTATAATGAAACCTGCGAGTTGGAGTCTATGAACGGAAAAATGGTATTTTTCGAGAGTTTCCTTGGCAAAAACTATTCAGGTAATCCCAAATACTTATATGAAGAAATGTTAAAGGATCCAAGATTCAAGGGATTTACTTTTGTTTGGAGTTATTCAGGTGATAACCCAGAGGTGATTCCTGGAAAGCCAATTTTGGTTAATAGGGATTCGGAAGATTATTATAAATATTTGGCGCGCTCTAAATACTGGGTAAGCAATATTATATTACCTGTTCATCGAAAACGAGCAGGAAATGTCTATATTCAAACTTGGCATGGAACTCCGTTGAAAAAGTTGGGCTTTGATATAGATATTGAAGGGCCGGAAACATTGGCAAGAGAAAACTTCTATATTGAATCCAGGAACTGGGACTATTTGGTTGCGGCGAACCATTATTCAAGCGAGATTTTTAAACGTGCATTTAAATTTAATAAAGAAATGCTCGAGTTTGGGTACCCGGCAAATGATCTTTTTTATCGTCCTGATTTAGAGGAGCAGGTGAAGCAACTGAAGAAAAAATTGAATCTGCCTGAAGATAAGAAGATTATTCTTTATGCGCCTACTTGGAGAGACAATGAAATGGTCAATTCCTGGGAACATTCCTTCCAGCTTCAATTTGATTTGGAGAAATTCTATCAAACTTTAGGTCAGGAATATGTTCTGATTTTAAGAATGCACCATTTGGTTTCTGACTCCTTACAAATCAATGAAAGGCATCGTTCATTTGTATATGATTTCTCTAAATATGATGATATTCAAGAGTTATATACATTGGCAGATTTATTGATTACTGACTATTCATCTGTATTTTTCGATTACGCAAATTCTAAAAAACCTATTCTCTTCTATGCCTATGATTATGAACTCTATAAAGAGAATATCAGAGGGTTCTATTTGGATATGAAGAAAGACTTGCCGGGACCTGTCCTGCAGACTGAACAGAAATTGCTGGAGTCAATCGTCCATATCGACAAAGTGCAAAAAGAGTATAAATCTAAGTATGACAAGTTTTATGAGGAATATTGCCAGTTGGAAGATGGGAAAGCAGCAAAAAATATTATTCGCAAAGTTTTTTCTTAAAATAATACCCTATCGAAGGTGTGAACGTATTGAAAAAGAATATATTAGTATTTCCATGTGGATCAGAAATTGGGCTTGAAATTCATAATGCTTTGAAATATGTAAAAGGGTTTACTCTGTATGGTGCTTCGAGTGTCGCCGATCACGGAAAATATGTATATCGCAACTATATTGAAGGCCTTCCGCATATTGATAGCGAGTCTTTCTTGAAGGCCATCAACGAAGTCATTGAAGAATACGAGATTGATTATATCTTCCCTGCGCATGACAGCGCTGTGCTTAAGCTTGCTCAGGTAAGCGAGAAGCTTGGTGCAGATGTGATTACATCTGTACAGGAAACATGTGAACTCTGCCGTTCGAAGGAGAAAACGTATCTTCATTTCCAGGGAGATGATTTTATCCCTGAAATGTTTCAAAATCCATCGGAGGTTAAGGAGTTTCCTGTATTCCTGAAACCTGATGTTGGTCAAGGCTCTCAAGGGATTGCTATGGCAAAGAATTCTGAAGAGCTTGAGTTTCATTTGAGCAAAAATGAAGGGTTATTAACTCTTGAATACTTGCCTGGAAAAGAATACACCGTTGATTGTTTCACAGACCGCCATGGTGAATTGCGTTTTACGGGTATGAGAGAACGCCATCGTATTAAAAGTGGAATCAGCGTGAACTCCATGTCCCTGAAAATAAAAAAACAAGTCGAAGAAATTGCCCGCAGAATTAATGCGAAAATGAACTTGCGCGGAATGTGGTTCTTCCAGGTGAAAGAAGCTAAGGATGGATCGTTTAAATTATTGGAGATTGCTCCACGTGTAGCAGGTACTATGAGTCTTTATCGTAATAAAGGCGTTAATTTTCCTTTATTAAGCTTGTTTGACCGTATGAATTTCGATGTAGATATTATCGAAAATGATTTCGAAATTGAAGTGGACCGAGCGCTTATTAATCGATTTAAACTGAATATATCCTATGACTGTGTGTATATCGATTTTGATGACACGATAACGTTAAACGAAAAAATCAACCCGTATATTATGATGTTTATTTATCAATGTGTTTCAAAAGATATTGAGCTGATATTGATTACAAAACATATTCATCAAATAATGGAGACTTTGACAGCATTAAAAATTGATCCATCTATATTTAAGGAAATCATTCATATCAAGAAGGATGAAGAGAAGCATACTTACATACAGATGGAGAAAACTGCAATCTTTATAGACGATTCCTATGCTGAAAGGAAGGAAATCAAAGAAAAACACGGTATTCCTGTTTTTGATGTTGATGCTCTTGAAAGTCTAATAGATTGGAGAAATTAAATGAAGAACGAATGGATATTTCCAAATCCAGTGACAGTCACTCAGCCTATTTTGCCCGATTTCACTGATTATGTAAATGCTATTAAACCAATATGGGATTCTAAATGGCTTACGAATGATGGACCATTACATGAAAAATTCCGAGAGCAATTAAGGGAATTTTTAATGGTTGATCACCTCCAATTATTTACGAATGGACATCTTGCTCTCGAGGTTGCGATTAAGGCAATGGATTTAAAAGGAGAAGTGATTACGACTCCTTTTACCTTTGCATCAACCGTTCATGCTATTTCCAATTGCGGGCTGAAACCTGTATTTTGCGATGTGGATCCGATGACTTATAACATTAATCCATCCGAGATTGAAAAACACATTAACGAAAAGACATCTGCTATCATCGCTGTACATGTGTTTGGGACACCTTGTGATGTAGAAGCTATCGAGGCAATTGCCAAAAAACATGATTTAAAGGTCATTTATGATGCTGCCCATGCATTTGGCGTCGAGCTGAACGGGAAAGGTATCGGAGAATATGGTGATATTTCCATGTTCAGTATGCATGCAACAAAGGTCTTCCATTCCATTGAAGGCGGAATCCTGACTTTTTCAGATAGCAAACTTGAAGCGAAGTTCCGTTCATTAAAAAACTTTGGAATTACTTCTGTTGAGGATGTAGATTATATTGGAACCAATGCTAAAATGAATGAATTTCAGGCAGCTATGGGACTTTGTAATCTGGAACTGATCGAAGAGGCGATTGCCAAAAGACAAAGTATTCATGAAGCCTATATTAAGAGATTTGAAGGTAACGATTCGATTACTGTATTGCCAACTTTACAAAATACTAAGGCGAATTTTCCTTATCTTCCAATTCTCCTAAAATCAAATAAACAACGTGATCAATTGCATCAAGTTCTTCAAGAGTATCGAGTAATGACGCGTAAATATTTTTATCCACTATGCAATGATTTTGCTTGCTATGAAGGTTCATCCATTGATACCCCAGTCGCAAGAGATATTAGCAGCCGGGTATTGTGTCTGCCTATGTATACAGATTTGCATCTAAGTGATGTAGAGCAGATTTGTACTATTATTCAATATGAAGTGGGTGAAATGGCATAATGGGAGATTATAAGTTAAGTGTAGTAGTGCTTGTTTATAATACGGAACAATATTTAAGAGATTGTATTGATTCATTGGTCAATCAAACCTTGAAAGATATTGAAATTATTTTGGTAAATGATGAGAGCCCGGATAATAGTTTACTGATTCTTGAGGAATATGAACGTAATTACCCGAATATCCGGGTCTTAAATCAAAAGAATACGGGGGGCGCTATTGCCGGGAATAATGGACTGAAATTAACAGCCTCAAAATACGTCACCATTATGGATTCAGATGATATTGTCCCACTCGATGCCTATGAGAAATTGTATAAAAAAGCGATTGAAACAGATGCCGATATTGTGATTGGTAAAGCCAATGTTCTGGTTGGCGGTGCCCAAAAGGAAATCATCTATAAGAAAGAGCGCGATGTTTGGTTAGAAGAAAGAATCATAGATAATGTCCGTGAATTTCCGGATATCTTTTATGATGGATTCTATTGGAATAAGATCTATAAACGTGCATTATTGTTCGATCATGATTGCCTGATGCCGCCGGGAATGTTGTATGCGGATCGTCCGATGGTTCATAAAGCTTATTTATATGCTAAAAAGATTGCCATTATTAAGGATGTTGTTTATCTATGGAGGAAAAGAGAAGAAGATGCTGAAGCAAAGTCTATTACACAGTTAAAAAATGATATTCATAACTTCCAGGATCGGATTACTTCTCTAAATTACCAAATCGACTATTTTAATAAATTTAATGATCAGGATTTGAAAAATAAGTTCTTAAAGCGAAATATAGACCGATTATTTTTCCCAATCAGTGGCATTTTGGTGGATGAAGAATTTAAATCAGCCTATTTAAAAGAAATAAAACATTTATTATTAGAAATTCCGGGTGTATTTAAGAATGATTTAGGCATCATCAAAAACCTGTACATCTATTTGATATTAAATGATTTAACAGATGCATTAATTCAATTTTTAGAGTCTGAAAAAGAAGGGCCAATCATTGAAGAAGACGGAAAGTATTATTGGAGTCTCCCGTTATTCAGAGATGAAAACTACCGGATACCTGATGAGTTATTTCTTATTAAAGTATTATTGACTCAATTCATTAAGATGGATTCTATTGCGTCTAAAGATGATCGGATTGTTTTTTCAAATATTAAGGTTCCTGAATTATTTAACATTGATTCTGCTCAGTTGGCATTTATATCCCGGATTGATGTGGATGATCAGCTCTATTTCGATTTAATTGGGGAAGAGGGTAATTCATTCAGTGCGGATGTGAAAATAAATAGTGGTTCAGAAACGGCGCTGTACGATGTTTATCTTGTTTTTAACTATGATGGTAAAGAGGAAAGATTCCGGATTAATAAGAAGATGCTGAATGAACAGCATTCGAATCAGGAGAATAAGGGTAGAAGAAAATTATTTTTTACTAAATTTCATAATTTGTCTTACTTAACTACGAATCTTACGATCAATCATATAGATGTGAATCAAGACGGTATTAGTCTTTCTATACAAAAAGGGGACGAAAGAAAATCTTCCTCTAATGTATATCTTGAAAATAGAGCAACTAAAGAAAAAATTTATTTTCATAAGAGTGAGGATGAAACCACATTAACTTTACCGTGGAAGCATTTTGTGGAAGTCAACCAAATATATGATTTTTACGAAGAGGTTCAAAAGCAAAGTGTACGTATTGGAGAGACAATGATTCCGGATTTTAAATCTACTTCCCTTTATTCATATGGACTCTATATGGATTTATATAAAACGGACAAGAGTAATATTTCTTTTAAAACGACTTCAAAATTGAGGAAAAGACTACTTTCTTTCATAAAAAAATAAACCTGCTATGAACGTAAACGTAATTGTAGAGGCCTAACAACAATGTTGTGTAAATTAGGCTGCTACAATTACGTTTTTTTTTAGTTATTAGTTGAGTTTTCTTTAGTCGGGGTAGTCACTGTCAAGTTAAGCCTGCTTAAGACCATGCCCTCTCTAAGGCACATAAAATGACATAATTTTAAAGTTTTTTAGGTCGTTAGGAGTATCAAATTTAAGTTGATTACTAAAAAAATATGAAGGTTGACCGATACATAGAGTATTAGGATTTCAGACTTTTATTAACTTAGCTATAGGAAGCGAAATAGAAGAATATCGATAATGTTTGAATTGGATAAATATATGAGTAAAGGGGGATGTCCTATTGGATAAGCGAAATAGATTTTCGACCATTGTTGTTAGTACGATGCTTCTTATATCTGCAGGATTTACAGCGGGGGAATCGGTTAAAGAAGCTACAGGTATAGGCAGCACTCGAGTAGAGGCAGCTGCAGCAACCAATTATAAAACAACTGCCAACGTGAATTTGAGGAAGAGTGCATCTACTAAAGGAAATGTTCTGCTCACTATACCGAAAGGCAAAACGGTTGCCTATAAGTCGAAGTCAGGCAGCTGGTATAAAGTAAGCTATAAATCCAAGACCGGTTATGTAAGTTCAAAATATATTAAAAAGACAACTACAAAAACCACAAAAACGGTCAAAACAACAAAAATAGCAGCAACCAAATTTAAAACAACAGCCAAATTGAATATGCGCTCCACCTATTCATCAAAAGGGAAAGTCCTAGTTACGATTCCAAAGAACAAAATCCTATCTTCAACCGAAAAGTATGGCGGCTGGTATAAGGTGAAGTATGGATCAAAGTCCGGATGGGTCAGCGGCTCCTATATGAAAGAATACTATCAATATACAACAACGCAGACAGCCTATTTATCTACTAAAAAAACAAGTTCGTTACATTCCACACCAGATACCAAAAAAGCAAAGGTATACTCAATTCCTACTAATAATGTATTTACATCTACCCAAAGAATCGTAAATAGCAAAGGAGAAACCTGGTATCGAGTATCTTACAAAGGCAAGAATTATTATGTCATTTCCAGCTTGGTTAGTAAGGTAACTCCTGCTAAGCTGACTGAGACAAGCTATCAAGCAAAGTCGAACACTTTCTTATATAAATCAACAGGAGCTACGCATGGCAGCCTGCTGACTGTAAATAAAAATACAGTCGTGAAAACGAATTATCGCGTGGGCAACTGGTATAAGGTCACCTATAAAGGGAAGACAGGCTATATCGATATCAGTAAATTTGCTAAATATACGGCAACGGTAACGATGCCAACTCCAGCACCAGCACCAAAACCGGCGCCAATACCAGTGACAAAGCCAGTTCCAATTCCGGAATCTGTTCCTAATCGGCCGGCAGGAAAGGTGATTGATAAGAGTACTTATGTATTGTTCACAACAGGTGCTGACTACTATATGTCAAATGACACGAGTTCTAAAAAGATTGGAAAGATTTCTGGCGGGACAGCCATTTCCAGTGTGTATCGAACAAATAACGGCTGGTATGAAGTAACTTATGGCGGCAAAAAAGGCTATGTGCCGGGGACGTACTTAATTACGGAAGCAGAGATGAAAAGGTTTAATGATCTAGTGAAGCAAGAGGAAAATAAAAGTTCCTATCTATTTATGGATTTGCGTACTAAGTCCTCGGTAAAAGATACGCAAATTAATAACTATATAGATAAAGGAGCCAAAAACATTGGTAAAAGTAGTGCTCTAAAGGGTAAGGGCGAAGCCATTATAGATGCAGCTGAAAGAAATGGTGTGAATGCCTTGTATCTGGCAGCCCATGCCATCCATGAAAGCGCCTATGGTACCTCTGTTATTTCAATGGGTAAAAAGAATTTATTTGGCTTCGGGGCCTATGATCTGGCCCCTTATGTAGGAGCTGTTAAGTTTTCATCGATTGAAGCTAATATCGACTATATCGCCAAAGAATTAAAGGCTACCTACTTAAATCCAGGTGAATGGAGATATAATGGCGCCTATCTCGGATATACCGTAAAAAATATCAATGGTGCCAGAGTAGACAGTATGAGTAAGGGCATGAACTTTTACTATGCCAGTGACCCCAAGTGGGGAGAGGGAATTGCCAGACATATGTCCGGAATCCTTGCCTACAACAAGGAAGGAGCGAGGAACGGAAAGGCTGATGAATCTGTTCCAACGAAACCAGCTAGGCCAAACACATATGACAGTTTTCCTGCAGGTACAAAAGCAGTAGCGAATACCAATATTAAGCTATATAGCGAAAAGGGAGACACCAAAAAAGTAGCAGCAACCATCAAAAAAGGTGCTGAATTTAACCTCTTGAGAAAATGGAATGACTATTGGCTGGAAGTGAAATACGGCGAAAATACTTACTATACAAATGCGGTCAGTTTAAGCAAATATAATGAGTATATGACGGTTTTAAATCTAGCCCATATTAAAACAGATGATCTGAATGTAAGGAAAAAGGCTGAAGTTGGCTCTACTAGAATTGGTAGTTTTAAAGATTATCAATATATCGAATTGGTTTTAGACAAAACAAAAAAGCCGATTCTGGAAAACAATTTTTATAAGGTAAAGTTTGAAGGTAAGGAATATTGGGCTTCCAAATCTTATATTGAAATCGATTTAAATAAAAAAAGTAAATAATTTTTTTAAAAGATGATTGCTGGTATGTTCAGTAATCATTTTTTTTAATTCTTTTAGTTACCATTAAGTTACAATTTCGTAAATGTAAAAATTAGTTTAATATAATAATAAACTATGTGATTCGAAATATAATTTTGTTTATATATGGAGATATAAACAAAATTATTATTTTTTTAGAATAATATTTTGTTCGATATTTAATTTCAAAAGGAGAATCTTAATGAGTAAAAGCAACAAGCCATTCAAGGTCATGGCAACATCCGTTCTTTTATCTACTAGCTTGGTTTTGGGAAGCGGTATTGGACCAGCAGCTAGTATTACGGGTATACAAGTAGTCGAAGCGGCTGAAATATATTATAAAACGACCGACAATCTGAATATGAGAAAGTCGGCTAGTGCAAAGGCGCAAAAAATCACAACAATCCCAAAAGGAAAACAGGTCACGTACATATCAAAAAGCGGCAGTTGGTATAAGGTGAAATATGGAACAAAAACGGGATATGTCAGCTCTAAGTATTTGAAAAAAGTGACGAGTACAACCGTATCATCTTCTGCATCCACAACAAGTACTTCTGTATACACAACAACAGACAATTTACGTTTGCGTAAACAGGCATCAACCAGTTCAGCCACGTTATTGACCATCCCAAAAGGGAAAACAGTCACGTATATATCTAAAAGCGGCAGCTGGTTTAAGGTAAAATATGCATCAAAAACGGGATATGTTAGCTCTAAATATATAAAAGTCACAAAAAAGACAACGTCCTCAGCTACTGCTTCCACAACGATCAAGTCTACTAAATTTAAAACGACCGACAAACTAAGCTTGAGGTCCCAAGCATCAACGAGCGGTGAGCTATTGCTGACTATACCAAAGAATAAAGTTGTCACAGCTACTGCAAAATCAGGTTCTTGGTACAAGGTTTCCTACGGTGGTAAGACCGGTTGGGTAAGCGGATCGTATTTAAAAGAATACAATCAGTATTCAACGACAAGCACAACTTACTATAATACGAAGGCTGCAAGCTCCTTATATAGTGCTCCTAATACAAATAAAAAAGCTGTTTATTCCATTCCGAAGAATAATGTATTCACTTCCACACAACAGGTCGTGAACAGTATAGGAGAAACCTGGTATCGAGTTTCTTATAAAGGGAAAAACTATTATATTCAATCCGGGTCAGTAAGTAAGGTGACGGAAGCTAAAATCACGAGCACTTCTTATACGGCAAAAGAAAAGACTTACTTGTATTCCTTTGCTGGAGCATCGCACGAAGCTTTGGTTACTATCCCAGAGGGAGCTAAAATAACCACTGATTATCGAATTGGTGATTGGTATAAAACATCCTATGGCGGAAAAACAGGATACATTAATTTAGCTAAATTCTCAAAGACTGTTACTTCATCGGAAACTTCGATTAAGGCTACAAAATTTAAGGTTACGGCTAATTTGATTTTACGTAAGACAGCTTCTACTTCCGGTGCGAAATTAACTACAATCCCGGCGAATACAATTGTCACAGCTACTGCAAAATCTGGCTCATGGTACAAGGTCTCTTACAGTGGTCAGACCGGTTGGGTAAGCGGTTCATATTTACAAGAATATAATCAAACAACGACGACAAGTACAACTTACTATAATACAAAGGCTGCAAGTTCCTTGTATAGTGCTCCTAATACAAATAAGGCAGCTATATATTCTATACCAAAGAATAATGTGTTCACTTCTACGCAACAGGTCGTGAATAGTATAGGAGAAACCTGGTATCGAGTTTCCTATAAAGGAAATGACTATTATATTCAATCTGGTTCAGTAAGTAAGGTGACAGCAGCTAAGGTCACGAGCACTTCTTATACGGCAAAAGAAAAGACTTACTTATATTCCTTTGCGGGAGCATCGCACGGAACTTTGATTACTATTCCAGAGGGAGCTAAAATAACCACTAATTATCGAATTGGTGATTGGTATAAAACATCCTATAGCGGAAAAACAGGTTATATTGATGTGACTAAATTCACAAAAACAGTCACTTCAACAGCACCATCTTTTACGGCTACGGAGTTTAAAGCAACGGCTAATGTGAATTTACGTGAGACACCTTCTACAACTGGTGGAATACTGGACACAGTACCTGTTAATACGGTTGTCACAGCTACAGCACAATCAGGCGATTGGTATCAAGTTACCTACAATGGCCATGAGGGCTGGGTAAGTGGTGCTTATTTGACAAAGTACACAAGTAACACTGGTAATAATAACACCGGTGATCAAACAAATTTACCAAGCGGTTCTGCTATAACTGAAGCAACGTATGTGCCAATCAGTGAATTGAATATCCGTGCCTCCGATTCGACTTCATCAGCTAAAATCGGTTCAATCCCTAAATATACACAGGTGAAATCTACCTACAAAACAAGTAAGGGTTGGTACCGAGTGACATACGGTGGAGTAACAGGCTTTGTATCAGGAGATTACCTAATTACAAAAGCGAATTACGATAAAATGAACTCTTATGAAGCTAATAAGAATTCCTATATGCATATGGATTTACGTACAAAATCCTCCGTAACAGCTGAACAAATTAATGCTTATATTGCAAAATATGCAACATCGGCTAATAGTGTCCTATACAATAAGGGATCGGCATTTATTACAGCTGCTAACAAATACGGTGTGAATGCTCTTTATTTAGCAGCGCATGCCATTCATGAAAGTAACTATGGAAAATCTACAATTGCTCAAGCTAAATATAATTTGTTTGGTTTTGGATCCTATGACATTACGCCATTTGTGGGTTCCGTAAAATTTGCTTCTATTGAAGACAATATTTCCTTTATCGCACAGGAAATTAAATCAACCTATTTAAATCCATCTAACTGGAAGTATAAGGGTGCAACACTTGGCTATACAATTAAAGACGCGAATGGAAATCGAATTACTGATTTAAGTAAAGGAATGAATTTTTACTATGCCAGTGATTCTGATTGGGGAAATAAGATTGCCAAGCATATGTCCAATATCCTTGCTTATGGCAATGAAGGGGCAGTCAGCCAAAGTCCAAATACAGCGGTACCTGCTAAACCAAGCTATCCAACCGGGAAGGATGTATTTCCGACAGGTACGATCGCTGTTGCCAATTCATCTATTAGTCTAAGAAATACGAAAAGCAGTTCAGCGACTGTGGCTGCCACAATTAAGAAAGGTGAGACCTTTAATCTATTGGAAAAATGGAATGATTATTGGTTAACAATTAGTTATAAGGGCAAAACGTATTATACAAATACGGTGAACTTAAGCACATACAATAAGTATATGACTGTTAAAAATTTAGCGCGTGTAAATGGTGCCAGCACGTTGAATGTCCGCGCATCAGCTAGCACAACGGCCACTGCAGTGGGAACTTTAAAAAACCATCAATATGTCGAGCTTGTGGTTAATTCAAGCAATAATCCAATCACTAGTAGCGGATGGTATAAGGTTAAGTTATCTAATGGCACAGTTGGCTGGGTATCAGGTTCTTATCTAGCAAGAGAATTAAATAAATAGGATTTAGAAAGAGGTTGTTGACATGGTCAACAACCTTTTTTTATTAAAGACTCTATTGGATAGAAAGTATTTAACTATAAATGTGATAAATAATGAGAGATTGGTCTTAATATTATTTAAACATAATATTAACTCGGAAGTTGGATTCTGTGATATCTCTATATCTAGCAAATTATTTGATAATTTCAAAGCTATATAAGAAAATTAAGATATATAAAAATAGTAATTTAGTTCGGTGTCTTATTTACTAAAGAGGGAGATTTCAATGCAATGAATATTAGGTATAATCAACCGCTTAAGGTTATGGCAACATCCGTTCTTCTATCTACTGGTTTGATCTTTGGACCTGCTCTTGAACCCAATGAGAGTTTTACAGGAACTAAAGTTGAAGCAACTGCTGGAACATATTATAAGACGACAGCCAATCTGAATTTGAGAAAGACAGCGAGTAAAACCGCAAAAATAATTATAACCATTCCTAAAGGAAAACAAGTCACATATATATCTAAAAGTGGGAGCTGGTACAAGGTGAAATATGGATCGAAGACAGGCTATGTCAGCCCCAGCTATCTGAATATTGTATCGAGTTCGACCGCTCAGGCAACAAGTACATCCGTATATACAACGACAGCCAATTTGAATTTACGCAAAACAGCTTCAACCCGTTCGGTAATCTTAACGACCATCCCAAAGGGGAAAACAGTCTCGTATCTATCGAAGAGCGGCAGTTGGTATAAGGTGAAATACGGAACAAAAGCCGGTTATGTCAGTTCCAGCTATATAAAGGTTACGAACAAAACAAGTACATCTACTTCTGCGTCAACAACGATTAAGTCGACTAAATATAAAACTACATCCTATTTAAACATGAGGTCTAAAGCCACAACGAGCAGCAGTCGGCTCTTAACTATACCAGAGAATAAAGTTATTACAGCTACAGCAAAATCCGGCTCGTGGTATAAGGTCTCTTATAGTGGTCAGACCGGTTGGGTCAGCGGCTCGTATATAAAGGAGTACAATCAAACTACAACGACAAGTACTGCTTACTATAAGACGAATGCGACAAGCTCCCTGTATAGTGCTGCCAATACAAATAAAGCAGCTGTTTATTCAATTCCTAAGAATAATATATTTTCTTCTACCCAAAAAGTAGTCAATAGTATAGGAGAAACCTGGTATCGAGTTTCTTTTAAAGGGAAAAATTATTATATTAAAGCTGGATCAGTAAGTCAGGTATCTGCAGCAAATGTTACAAGTACCTCCTATACGGCAAACCAAAATACTTACTTATATTCATTTGCTGGGGAAAAACACGGAACTTTGGTTTCTATTCCAAAGGGAGCTAAAATAGTAACCAGTTATCGCATTGGAGATTGGTATAAAACAACGTATGGTGGAAAAACAGGGTATATCAATATGGATAAATTTTCAAAAACGGTAACATCATCTAGCACGTCTATTACGGCTACAACGTTTAAGACGACGGCCAATCTGAATTTACGGAAGACAGCTTCTACTTCTGGAGAGAAATTAGACACAATACCCAAAAATACAATTGTCACAGCTACTGCGAAATCGGGAGATTGGTATAAAGTGAGCTACAATGGTAAAACAGGCTGGGTCAGCGGTACGTATTTGGCTGCGTATAGTAGTTCAAGCAACAATACTAGCAGCAGCCCGAGCGGTTCTAGTGTTACGGAAAACATATACGTTCCAATTGCTAAGTTAAATATTCGTGCCTCAGATTCGACAACAACGGCTAAAGTTGGTTCAATCCCTAAATATACTCAAGTGAAATCTACCTATAAAACAAGCAAGGGCTGGTATCGGATTACATATGCCGGAGTGACAGGATATGTCTCAGGAGACTACCTAATTACAAAAGCGAATTACGATAAAATGATGGCTTATGAAAATAATAAGAATTCCTATATACATATGGATTTACGTACAAAATCCTCTGTGACGGCAGCGCAAATTAATGCTTATATTGCAAAGCATGCAACATCGACTAATAGTGTCCTCTATAATAAAGGCTCGGCATTTATTACAGCGGCCAATAAATATGGCGTGAATGCCCTATATTTAGCAGCGCATGCTATTCATGAAAGTAACTATGGAAAAGCTACAATCGCATTAGCGAAAAATAATTTGTTTGGTTTTGGATCCTATGACAGTACGCCATTTGTCGGTTCCGTCAAATTTGCTTCTATTGATGAGAACATTGCCTTTATTGCACAGGAAATGAAATCTTCCTTTTTAAATCCATCCAACTGGAAGTACAAGGGCGCAACGCTTGGCTATACGATTAAGGATGCGAATGGAAATGGAATCACTGATTTAAGTAAAGGAATGAACTTTTACTATGCCAGTGACTCCGATTGGGGAAAAAGGATTGCCACCCATATGTCGAATATATTGGCTTATAGCAAGGAAGGGGCAGTTAGTCAACGTCCAAATACGACGATACCAGCCAAACCAAGTTATCCAAGCGGGAAAGATGTATTCCCGACAGGTACGATTGCTGTTGCCAATTCATCCATTAGTCTACGAAACTCAAAAAGCAGCTCAGCGACTGTTGCCGCTACAATTAAGAAGGGTGAGACCTTTAATCTACTCGAAAAATGGAATGATTACTGGTTGAAAGTTAGTTATAAAGGCAGGACATATTATACAAATACGGTTAGCTTAAGCACATATAATAAGTATATAACTGTTAAAAATTTAGCCCGTGTAAGTGTTGGTGGTACGAGTACCTTGAATGTCCGCGCATCCGCTAGTACGGCAGCGGCTAAGGTGGGATCTTTATCCAACAATCAATATGTCGAGCTTGTGGTAGACTCAAGTAATAATCTGGTTACTAGTGGCGGTTGGTATAAGGTTAAACTATCAAATGGCACAGTTGGCTGGGCATCAGATGATTATTTAATCAGAGAGTTAAATAAATAGGCTTAAGAAAAAGAGGCGGTTGCATGATCAACCGCCTCTTTTTGTTGGTCATCAGATAAAAACATGAAAGGTACGAATATGTAAAAATTTTATGGAAAAAGAATGAAATGTTAATGAAGAAAGTGTGCATTTTTACAAGAAAATTGATGAATGAATGAATTAATTCAGTGTTTACCCATAGAAAACCGCTCTCTTATTCGTAATTCTATTATTGGGGTGCATGCTTATACGAGAATTAGAATAAAAATGCATATCTAAATAATAGTTTAGTACGGTGCGTCTCAATTACTAAAAAGGGAGAGTTCAATGAATAAAAGGTATAAACAACCAATTAGAGTTATGGCAACATCCGTTCTTCTATCTTCTGGCCTGATTTTTGGACCTGAAATTGGATTGAAGGATCGTTTTTGGGAGGTAAAAGTAGAAGCAGCTGCGGAGACATATTATAAGACAACAGCTAATTTAAACTTGCGAAAGTCCGCAAGTAAAACTGCATCAATTATTACAACGATTCCAAAAGGGAAACAAGTTACATACATATCGAAAAGTGGCAGCTGGTTTAAAGTTAAATATGGAACAAAAACGGGATATGTCAGTTCTAGTTATTTAAAAGCAGCTTCTCAAACAAGTACATCAGTATACACAACGAAAGCTAATTTGAATTTACGCAAAACAGCTTCAACCAGTGCAGCCATCTTAACGACCATCCCAAAAGGGAAAACGGTCTCGTATCTATCAAAGAGCGGCAGCTGGTATAAAGTAAAATATGGAACGAAAACAGGATATGTAAGCTCAAAATATATCAAGGTCACTAAAAAAACGAGTTCCTCTGCCTCTGTTTCGATTAAGTCGACTAAATTTAAAACGACAGCAAATTTAAACATGAGGTCAAAAGCATCAACAAGTGGTACTCGACTCCTTACTATACCAAAGAATAAAATTATCACGGCTACGGCAAAATCAGGCTCATGGTATAAGGTCTCTTATAGTGGTAAAACAGGCTGGGTAAGCAGTTCGTATATAAAAGAATACAATCAAACTACGACTACAAGTACCACTTACTATAAGACGAATGCGACAAGCTCCTTGTATAGCGCTGCCAATACAAAAAAAGCTGCGGTCTATTCTATACCAAAGAATAATATATTTACATCTACTCAAAAGGTAGTTAATAGTATAGGAGAAACCTGGTATCGAGTTTCCTATAAAGGGAAGAATTATTTCATTAAATCTGGGTCTGTAAGTAAGGTGTCTGCAGCTAAGGTTACTAGTACTTCCTATACGGCAAAAGAAGCGACGTATTTATATTCCTTTGCTGGGGAGAAACATGGAACATTGGTTGCTATTCCTAAGGGAGTTAAAATAACAACCACTTATAGAATTGGGGATTGGTATAAAACAACGTATAGAGGAAAAACGGGTTATATCAACATAGCTAAATTCTCGAAAACGGTATCATCAACAGACACGTCAATTACAGCTAAAAAGTATAAGACGACGGCCAATCTGAATTTACGAAAGACAGCGTCCACTTCCGGAGAAAAATTGGACACTATTCCTGTAAATACAATCGTGACGGCCACAGCAAAATCAGGAGATTGGTATAAAGTGAGCTATGATGGTCAAAATGGTTGGGTTAGCGGCACTTATTTAGTTGTATATAGTAGTACCTCAAGCAACACTCCGAGCGGTTCTACTATTACTGAAACAATCTATTTTCCGGTTGCTGATTTGAATATCCGTGCTTCTGATACGACATCATCTACCAAGATTGGTTTAATTCCTAAATATACACAATTGAAATCTACCTATAGAACCAGTAATAGCTGGTATCGGGTAACATATAGTGGGGTAACAGGCTATGTATCAGGCGATTACTTAATTACAAAAGCGAACTACGATAAAATGAACTCTTATGAAAACAATAAGAATTCCTATATACATTTGGATTTACGCACGAAATCCTCTGTTACGGCTGCCCAAATCAATGCTTATATTGCGAAGAATGCAACGTCCAGTAACAGTGTCCTCTATAATAAAGGATCGGTGTTTATCACTGCAGCCAATAAATATGGTGTAAATGCCCTGTATTTAGCAGCACATGCTATTCATGAAAGTGATTTTGGTAAATCAACTATTTCTATGGCAAAAAATAATTTGTTTGGTTTTGGATCCTATGATCTTGCTCCATTTGTAGGTTCTGTAAAATTTACTACTATTGATGAGAATATTTTCTTTATTGCACAGGAAATGAAAGCCACCTATTTAAATCCGTCTAACTGGAAGTACAAGGGTGCAACACTTGGTTACACCATTAAAAATACTAATGGAAATCGGGTTGAGGATTTAAGTAAAGGAATGAACTTTTACTATGCCAGTGATTCCAATTGGGGAAGTAAGATTGCCAGCCATATGTCCGAGATTTTAGCTTATAGTCAGGAAGGGGCAGTCAGCCAAAGTCCAAATACAATAGTACCAAATAAACCGAGCTATCCAATTGGCAAGGATGTATTCCCGGCAGGTACAATTGCTGTTGCCAATTCAACTATTAGTCTAAAAAATGAGACAATCAGCTCTGCGGCTGTGGCAGCCACGATTCAGGAAGGTGAAACATTTAACCTAGTGGAAAAATGGAATGATTACTGGTTGACAGTCAGCTATAAGGGAAAAAAATATTATACAAATACAGTTAGTCTAAGTAAATATAATCAGTATATGACTGTTAAAAACTTAGCTCGTGTGAGTGTCAGTGGTTCGAGTACCCTGAATGTACGGGCAACAGCGAGTACTGCGGGCGCTATATTGGGATCACTGTCAAATCATCAATATGTCGAGCTTGTGGTAGACTCAAGCAATAATCCGGTTACTAGTGGTGGTTGGTATAAGGTTAAACTATCAAATGGCACGGTTGGCTGGGTGTCAGGTTCTTATCTAATAAGAGAATTAAATAAATGAAATTATGATAAATGGGCTGTCCGATAAGTCACTTAGTGGCTTTTTCGGACAGTCTTTTTTAGAGGAGTTTGTAGTGAGAGAAAGGGGTTTGGAAGTTTAATGAAGTATATGGAATGCTATAGGTGAAATGATTTAAAGTAGAATGGGAATCTATTAATTATATTTGGTTAATGATAATTTTTTATGAAAGATCTTAATTGAATTTTATAAATAAAGAAGTTGCTAGCCTAGTCCTGCATAATTGGCTCAATCGGGGTTTAAATCGCTCAATAAGAATCAATTGTTTCTAAGAAAGATCTTAGAGATGAACCTTATTCAAGTCTGGAAGTGTATTATGGAAGATTCTATTCTATGACGAGACATTGTTGAAGCTTATCGGATTCACTCTTTTATATATGCGTGAATCCATGTTTCCTTGTATTCACTAACGAAATCTGATTAGATATGTAGTACAATAAAAAGGTTATTTGAAAGTTATTAAGCAGAGATATATAATAAATAGGAGATTTTGCGCACAATATAGTGGTTCGGTATCCGGGACTGTCCGTTTAAAATAGCGTGTTAAGAATGGATGAACAAAAAGCAGCCACCCAGTGTGATCGATATAGTGAAGATTGGATATAAAGTTATTTACTAATAAATAAGTAATCCATTGTTTCATATCGAATAAAGATCCGTAATAGTGATATGCCTATATTTGTCATACGTGTGGGTGGAGAGTGTTGCTTGATAACTAAAGAGTAGTTTGTTTAAAATTTACTCCCACTCCGATTTTTACGGCAAAAATATTAATTAGTGCATGACAGGTGAATAATGGTTAGAGAATGGTTAATAGAGCTCTATTTGCTCATAGTAAAGGTTGTTTTTTCTGTTTGCGGAATGTTACCCCTTAAAGATAAAGTAACCTTCGTAGTTTCCTATGGCGATAATGCTCAGTATGTATATGAAGAAATGCGGAAAAATAACGTGAAGTGCGAAGCTGTTTTTTTATGTAAAGGTCAAAGTATAAATCAGTTTTTAAAATATGAGGATACTTTCACATTGCCTATAGAAAGCTGGAATCCAATTTATTTTATTCGTTCCTTCTACCATTTGGCGACATCTAAATACATCATGTTTGATGATTATTATGAGTTTTTAGCATCTACTAAATTTAAAGAAGAGGTAATGTGTATCCAATTATGGCATGCGTCCGGATCAATTAAGCGATTCGGCCTAGAAGAGATCTCTATAAAAGGCTGTACAAGCAGAGCCAAGACAAATTTTCTTACAGGATGCAGCCGTTTTAATAAAGTAGTGGTTGGTTCTGATAGCATGGCCAAGTTTTTTACCAATGCTTTTAATGTGAAGGGAGAAAGTATCCTTAGGACGGGTATTCCCAGAACAGACTTTTTTTATGATACAGCCCTTAAAGAACGTGTGTTTAATCAGGTTGAGCAGGGAAATGAGCTTCTGTGGAATAAAAAGGTTATATTATATGCACCGACCTACAGAGACCATGACATTAACGCGTTAACTTTACAATTAGAATTGGAAAAAATGAAAGAAAAGCTTGGGGATGACTATATTGTTGTATTGCGTCTTCACCCATCTATTGAAATAAATACTGAATATAGTAAGTTGTATCCTGGATTTGTAGTGGACTATTCCTCTGGGATTCATGATATTAAAGAGCTTATGCTAATATCGGACTATCTTATTACGGATTATTCATCGGTTATCTATGAATATGCATTGCTAAAAAAACCAATGATATTCTTCCCTTATGATTTGGAAACTTATAAGGTAGACAGAGGTTTATGGGCTTCTTATGAAGAGACAGTGCCAGGGCCGATAGCGAAAGATACCGAAGAGATTATAAATCTGATTTTAGAAGATCAGTTTGATATGAATAAGATTGATGAATTTGCCCAAAAATGGAATAAGTATTCTAAAGGAAATTCGAGTGAAAATTTGATATCTTATTTATTTGATAACCCCCCTGTTTATTCATCTAAGCATAGGGCTCTATAAAATAGAAAGACACAAGTAAATACGCTATACTATATAAGTTGATTGTAAATTATGGGGAAGGATATTCTATTTATGAAGTCAATGTTTACTGTTATAAAGGAACAAATTAGCTCTTTCTATTTGATTCGCCGATTGTCTGCTTTCGAAATGAAGAGCAATAACAATAATAATTACCTTGGAATTGCATGGGAATTTATTAATCCCATGATACAAATAGCAACGTATTGGATTATTTTTGGTATTGGGATTCGTGGAGGGCAGGATATTGATGATGTACCATTTATTCTATGGATGATTTCTGGTATCAGTCTTTGGTTTTTTGCCAATCCAGCCATTTTAGATGGTACCAAATCCATTCATAAGCGAATTAATATGATTGCAAAAATGAGCTTTCCAATGAGCACCATACCAACGTATGTTATATTTTCGAAATTGTATCAACATTTGTTGATCCTTGCTGCAGTATTAGTTATTATGCAATTTAACGGGTATCCGATATCGATATATTATTTGCAACTGCCATACTATATAGCAAGTGCTGTTGTATTTATGGTTGCATTAACACTAATTACATCTACCTTGGCTATGATCATCAGAGACGTACAAATGTTTGTACAAGCTATAATGAGGATGGTTTTTTATATTACGCCATTAATATGGTACAGTCCTGATTTGCCCGGCCCATTATTAAATTTAATAAAAGCAAATCCATTAACGTATTTGGTAGAAGGATATCGGGCGTCTATACTCGGCCAGTCCTGGCATTTTATTGAGAATATTGACTACACATTATATTTTTGGGGACTGACCATTGTCTTATTAATGATTGGTTCATCGCTTCATTTAAAATTCCGGAATCATTTTGTAGATTATTTGTAAAATGGAGTGAATGTAATGGAAGAAACCGTAATTGTAAAGAACGTATATAAGAAATACCGGATGCATAATAAAACCACTGATAAATTACTAGATATTATTTTGCCGGGCGGCCGTGGAGAAGACTTCTATGCCCTACAGAATATTAGTTTCACCGCAAAAAAAGGTGATGTCATTGGCTTAATTGGTGTCAACGGATCAGGTAAATCTACATTGTCCAATATTATTGCAGGTATTATTCCGCCAACAACTGGCACGGTAGAAACAATAGGGCAAACTTCTTTAATTGCCATTGCTTCGGGATTGAATAATCAATTGACAGGCCGTGAGAATATTGAACTGAAATGTTTGATGCTAGGTTTTAGCAAGAAAGAGATCAAAGAACTTGAGCCAGATATTATTGAGTTTGCCGAAATCGGAAAATTTATTGATCAACCTGTTAAAAAATACTCAAGTGGGATGAAATCCAGGCTGGGATTTGCGATTTCTGTTACAGTGGATCCGGATATTTTAATTATCGATGAAGCTTTATCAGTTGGTGACCAAGCATTCGCTGAGAAATCTAAAAATAAGATGTACAGCTTCAGGGATAGTGGGAAAACCATTTTCTTTGTCAGTCATTCCATTAAGCAAATTAAAGATTTTTGCAATAAAGCGCTATGGCTTGAATATGGAGAATTAAAAGACTATGGAACGATTGAAGAGGTTGTTCCAAAGTATGAAAAGTTCCTTAAAGAATATAAAGCTATGTCCAATGAAGAGCGAAAGAAATTTAAACAGCAAGCGATTGAAAAGCAAAGCAAGCTAATCGAAGCAGTGAAATAAAAGTAAGGCATTAGTAATCTGAGATTTTGGGGATAACCTCATTTTCATTCAGAATCTAATGCCTTTTTAGTAGGAAGAAAAAACAGCTATCCCTAATTAAACAAAACAGACATAAACCACCTTCCAGGGCGTTTATGTCTGTTTTTTATCACCTATAAAAAGAGAGTGCTGATTACATGAGCAGCCAGAAAATCGTGATATTATTCCGTTATCTTAGATAGTTTAATAAAGATTCTATAAATTAATAGTTATAGTACCAAGCATTATAATCGTATTCGTAAATATTACCCAGTTCATCTTTAAAGGACAATAAATATATTAAGTCATAAGTATAATCATCAAAGAGATTGTCGGGTATAAGATAATTCAAGGTGTTTTCCCCTGTTTTGAATGAATACGTTTGCCGATCATAATAATTACTCCGATTGCCGGAGTTATACTCATTATAATCATAGACAGTTAATTGCATCTCTGTATCTTTTGATAAGTTTGTTCCTATTTCGATGCCTTTACTATGAGTATTTACGTTATTGTTTTGAATCCACTCTGGATATTCTTCATAATAGTTACTTAAAATAGTGCCGCTGGCAATTGTTTCTCTGCCTATCTCTGTTTTAGCTTTGATAACGTAAGTAAAAGGTTCGTAATACCAATAAGAGTTGCCATCATCACTTACTCCATCCCACGTGAAATTCTGAATTCCTGCCTCTTGTTTTACATTTTTTCTAATGGTCTTAACTAGAGAATCATATACGTCATAAATTTCAACCGTGACGGTAGCGGGATTAGAGAGTTTATAGAAGACTTCAATATCTGTTCCGTCTGTAGATTTGTTTTGCACTTGCTTCGGATACTCAACTTTAATAACCTGGCGATCTACATTAAGATTTGCACTGTATGTTGCGCTATTCTTATAACTATCAACTGCGTTGATTTTGTAGGTATAAACCCCATCTCCAATATACTCACCACTGGAATTGGTTCCATTCCACGAGAATTCATAGCTGCCAGCCTTGTGGTTCTCATTTGTTAAAATTGTTTTGACAAGTGCTGAGCCTTTATAGATATTGATAGATACACTGGAAGCTTTATTGAGTGTATATGGAATAGCAACATTGGCATTACCAGTGATATTCTTTGTTCCTTTACCACCCACAAAATTAGCGCGATGATCCTCAAGTTTGAACGTTTTACTTTTAATCGTTTTTTTATTTCCGATGAGATCTTTTATTTCATACTGAAATACATAATTTCCTTCTACCAATTGATTCTTACCGTCTTTTCCATCCCAACTATGTTGGATGGATGAAGGATTATACAATTTGTTAGTAACCAATGTTTTTACTTTTAATCCTTTACTATTTAAAACTGAAACAGTCATATATAGTTTTTCTTTGGATTTAAAGGTTGAACTCTGTTTATTGTTCTCTGTTGCTTTAAATGGGGAATCTATATTGTTTAGAGTACCATTTATAGTCGTATCTACTATAATACTGGATTTTACTGTTTTTCCTTTGACCTTCGTAAGAGAGACGGTTTCGAATGACAGTTTATAGCTACCATCCTTTACTAGCTTGTTACTGGAGTTTTTCCCATTCCAGGTAATTGATTGTTTGCCGCCTTTGATGGTCTTGCTCTGCATAATTGTTCTAACTGTTATCCCGGTACTATCCAAAACTTTTACAGTCACTTTTGAATCCTTGTTAAGTACATATGGGACTTTTATCGACGTAGTAACCTTGTGTGAAAAATTGACAGCTTTACTGGTGACTGTTGGGGCTATATTATCCTTAACTGTCACAGTTTTGGTTTTATATATGTTTTTGCTGCCTCTAGTCACTCTTGCAACGATTGTATATTTTCCTGATTTGGCATAGCTGTATGTTCCTGTCTTTCCGTCCCATGATGTGGATAATTTACCCCAATTCCACGGTTTATTAGAGACTAAGCTTCTAACCAATTTTCCTTTTGAATCCTTTACATAGATTGATAGTTTTGACGAGCCATATGCGCTTACAGAGATGTTGTGTTTATTTTTCCCGGTAGCTGTGAACTTTGTACCGGCAGTTATCGCTGATAACTGTCCAGGTGTATTTGACACTGCTTTACTCGCATCAATTCGACCATATCCATATAAAGAATCCCAGCCTTTCTTCCCGAGGTCTTTGACAGATTTATTTATAATACTTTCTATATGATTTGGTGATAACCAAGGGTTTTTAGAAAGCATTAGAGCAGCTACTCCGCTTACTACAGGAGCCGCCATTGATGTTCCATCCATATATGCATAAGAACTGCCGTTGACGGTAGAATAGATATCTTCACCAGGAGCGGAATAATTTATGTAGCTACCAAAATTAGAAAAGTATGAATCGCTATCTTTCTTATTAGTGGAGCTAACTGCCAACACATGATTTAAAGCAGCTGGATAAGAAGTGTAGGAGGTGCTGTCATTACCTGCAGCTGCAATAATAATAGCGCCCTTTGAGTGCGCATAAGCAACTGCATTGTCTATATATGAACTGTAAGAATAACTGACAAGGCTTAAATTTAATACTTTTGCGCTATTATTGACTGCATAAATAATGCCCTCTCCAATACTATAAGCGTCCGCATATTGTCCATTAAAAACTTGAACAGGCATGATTTTAACCTTAGGAGCTACACCTGATATACCGATTGTATTCTGAGTAGCTGCAATGATACCAGCTACGTGGGTACCATGAGCTGCTGAGACTACCGTCGAGTTGTTGCGTACAATATTCTTTGGTTTAGTAATCTTCCCTTTTAGATCAGGATGATTTGTCTGCATTCCATTATCAATAACAGCTACTATGATAGAAGAAGATCCTTTTGATTTATCCCATGCTTTTGGCATATTGATTTTTGGTAAATGCCATTGTTTCTTATAATGTTTGTCTTTTGGTGTATAGGTCGCTTTGTATATTATGTTTGGCTCGACCAATTGAACAGATTTGTGCTTAGAGAGCCTTTTGGCAATAGAGGTGAGGTCAGTGTTTTTTGATACAGAGACTAAAGAATAATTCCCAGTATCAGAAAAGGATAGCTCACTACCTTTAATGCTGTTGATGATTTGCTTTCGTTGACCCTTAGAAAGGACAGATTTAAACTTAACAATCAACTCTTGCTCAGCGTATTCTTTCTCATCCGCTGTACTGAATAATTTTATACCACCTTTTTGAGCATTGCTCTGTTTTTGTAATGTTTCCGCAGCGTTTACATTGGCAGTGGAAACCATATAACATAGCAAAAATATAATAAAGACACTAATGTTTTTGGTTAATGAAGTCCTCATTCAAAATCCTCCCAATTAAAACGGATTGATTACAATAATCCCATAATTAATATATCGGTCATAAATATGGTAATTTTTAACTGTATAATAAATGTTAAGCTGATATGAGGTTAATACACTGCTTAAAACACTATATATTCTTCAGAATAGTGTTTGCCATTTTATAGTTGATTTTGATGAGTTCAACTGATCTTATGCTAAATCTTTTGTAAAGAAGGTAAGGGTTGTTGGATCTTTCCGCTGAAATAAGGAAGTAGTACCATGGTTAGGATTTTGAGTGGGGAAGCTATTTGATTATTAGACTTGAAAATCATTTCGTAGTCTATACAGATTGAAGAATCTACGCTGAAGATGCTGGTGGATCCCCTGAGTTGAACAGGATTGGATATTTTTTCACATGTGCCTCTGCAGATAAGGAGGTTGCCCATAGACAGGCAATGAGTGCCGTGAGTCTAAATAGAACATGGTATACTTTTTTCATAAATGACCCCTTCTTTGTCCAATATCGTATTGATTCATTTTACCTAATTGGAACTATAATTCCTGCTGTATTTTGTCGATAAATTCAACTTTTTTCCTAGAGATTTTAGACAAAGAAGGAGAGGATGGAGTTCCTTTAGAATTAGAGGTCATGCTCGATGTATAGCATTTCGCCTTCTTCTATGGATGCCTGTCCATTGGATAAATCCGTCATCCAGTCTATGAAGGCTTCCTTTGCGTCTTCCTCTGCGTAGGATTCAATCATGACTCGATCCAGATAATGAATTTCTTTAATGGAATAGTGCGAATTTCGAAGTTCATTTTCAATTTTCCCGAGAAGGGTATAGTCGAACGTGGATTTCATGATGCGCATTAATCTTCTTTCCACCACACCGGTTGCGTTAATTCCTTCCGAAGCGGCTCCGCCGTACGCGCGAATTAATCCGCCAGCCCCGAGTTTAATTCCTCCGAAATAGCGTGTCACAACCACCGCGGTGTCCTTCAAGCCTTTTTTCCTAATTACTTCGAGTATGGGGACGCCGGCTGTTCCGCTTGGTTCACCATCATCATTGGCTTTTTGGATGAGGTCGTTTTCACCAATCATGTAGGCTGAACAATTATGGGTTGCATCCCAGTGCTTTTTCTTGATTGATTGAATAAATTGTATGGCTTCTTCCTCTGATTCCACGCGGTTCACATAGGCAATAAAGCGTGACTTTTGGATGATTTGTTCAGTTTCGCCATATCCCTTTACTGTTTTATATGAATTCAGCATTTAGACTGCCGCCTTTCTCTCTATATCCCTTTTAGTATACTTTATTATTTGGTTCGTACGACATCTTTATTACAGAAGAATATTATGTTGTGATGGAGATGTAAAATAGTAAAAAAGTAAAAAAATACTGGTAATCGTGCTATAATTTAACTATTATGTAGTATTTCACTGATATCTAATTTATTTACCCAATAATTTCTAAAAACACCCACAAAGGACGTTCGTAAAGTACGAACTATTTTATATGAATTGGTACAGAAGAAGCGTAGGATTCTTTTGCGTCAAACAGGAGGTAAGACTATGCGGGTACCTAAGCTGGATGGAAAGGCACTCGATAACATCCTTAATCATATGATCAGTACCGTGGACAATAGTAAGGGAGAAATATATGAAATAGGGGAACACTGTCAGCATGAATTTGCTCAACTTTCTTCTGAATTGGAATCTGTTAAATCAATGGTGCTGAAGGTAATTAGTGATGGGGATGAGCTTGATCGAAAGGCGCGTGAATCCCGTAAACGCTTATCAGATGTTTCTTCCCGTTTCAAGGAATTTACGGAGGAACAAGTGAGGGCAGCCTATGAACAGGCACATACGTATCAGGTCGACCTGACCATGAACAGAGAGCTGGAAAAACAGCTCCGTAAACGTCGAGATGACCTTGAAAGAAGGCTCATTAATCTAAAGGAAACTATTGATAGAGCTGAGAATCTCGTTTCGCAGATCACGGTTGTTCTGCATTATTTAACAAGTGACCTGCGGGACATGTCTGAGGTTCTCGATATGTATAAACAGAAACAGGACTTTGGCTTTAAAATCATTGAGGCCCAGGAAGCCGAGCGCAAAAAGCTTTCTCGTGAAATCCATGATGGTCCTGCACAAATGCTTGCCAATGTGATGGTCCGTTCGGATTTAACGGAGCGGATATTCAGGGAACGCGGTCCGGAGGAAGCGTTACTGGAAATAAAATCCTTGAAGCAGATGGTTCGAAGTGCGCTGGCTGAGGTTAGGCGAATTATCTATGACCTGCGGCCTATGGCTTTAGATGACCTCGGGCTTATCCCGACTCTGCGTAAATATTTGCAAACCATTGGTGAATACAATTCAGAGATTGATTTTAAATTTCAGATTTATGGGCAGGAAAAAAGACTTGAGCCAAATTATGAAGTTGCGTTATTCAGGCTTGCTCAGGAAGCGGTCCAAAATGCAATCAAACATGCGAATGCCAGCCTGATTCAGGTTAAATTGGAACTTTTGAACGATAAAGGGACATTGACTGTACGGGATAATGGCCGTGGATTTGAGCCGCATAAACAGAAGGAAGGTTCCTTTGGAATCATGGGAATGAATGAGCGTGTTGAGACACTTGAAGGAGAAATGACTATTCAATCAAGTGTGGGTGGAGGTACGCTTGTCTATATTCAAATTCCATTAAAGGCATCAATAATTGTGTAAATTTTTTATAAAATAGTTTTTTAGTTATATTTATTGTAAATGTTTGGAGTTTACTGGTAGTCAAGAATATAATTAAGATAATGACTACTTACTGTAAAAAGATGGGGGATGAGAAATAAATGACAACTACAATTGCAATCATAGATGATCATCAGTTATTTCGCGAAGGGGTTAAACGGATTCTCGATTTCGAATCTTCTTTCTCGGTAATCGCTGAGGGGGACGATGGCAGCGAGGCGATCACGATTGTTGATACATATCATCCGGATGTTATCATCATGGATATCAATATGCCAAACGTAAACGGGGTTGAGGCAACAGGCCAGTTGATTGAGAAATTTCCGGATTCCAGAGTAATTATGCTTTCAATCCATGACGATGAAAACTACGTAACCCATGCTTTAAAAACTGGTGCCCGCGGCTATTTATTAAAGGAAATGGATGCGGATGCCCTAATTGACGCTGTTAAAGTCGTTGCAGATGGGGGCTCCTACCTGCATCCGAAGGTTACTCATAATTTAGTGCGTGATTACAGAAGATTGGCAACGGATGAAGCAGCAAATGGCGATAATGTTATGAATGTCGAGATTCGCCGTCCATTGCATTTGCTGACCCGACGTGAGTGCGAGGTCCTTCAATTATTGGCTGATGGCAAGAGTAACAGAGGAATCGGTGAGACTTTATTTATCAGCGAAAAGACTGTTAAAAACCATGTAAGTAATATCCTTCAAAAAATGAACGTAAATGATCGTACTCAGGCGGTTGTATATGCGATTAAAAACGGCTGGGTTGAAGTTAGATTATAATAGATGATAGAGTTAAGCGCCGACCGATTGGTTGGTGCTTTTTTAATCTGAATGGATTCTGTCAAACTGTCAGTTTGTATATTTTTTACAATAGTGTATATAGATTTTTCATATTTTGTAAAAGTTTTTAATAAAGATTAGGGTAGGAGAGGAGAAATTATGAATCATCCGTATACAATTAGAGATGCTAATGAGAAGGATTTAGCACGCATCGTTGAAATCTATAATTCTACGATTCAAAGCAGAATGGTGACGGCTGATACGGAAATGGTGGATGTAGGAAGTCGCTTGGATTGGTTTTTGAATCATACCTCTGAGAAAAGGCCTTTATGGGTTATGGAAGATGATGGTATGATTGTAGGGTGGCTCAGTTTCCAGGATTTCTATGGACGACCTGCTTATCAAGCTACTGCTGAAATCAGTATCTATATTGACCCGGCTTATCGAAAAAAAGGGATAGGAGCAAAATTTTTAGACTATGCGATTAAGAATGCTCCGACCCTCAGGATTGATACGTTGCTAGGATTTATTTTTGCCCAGAATGAGCCAAGCATACGCCTATTTAAGCAATTTGGATTTGAACAATGGGCTCATTTGCCTGGTGTAGCAGAATTAGATGGAGTGAAAAGAGATTTGCTGATTTTGGGTAAAAAACTATAGATTGAAAAGTTTAAAAATTATCATTTTGACCATTATAATGCAAACAGACTGATTATGATTTAAAATGGAGAAGATAATAAGGAAAATCTCAATAATAAGGATGGTTTTCAATAATGAGAACTGCAATAATTACAGATAGTACTGCTTATATACCAAAAGACCTGCGAACGCAATATGATATACATATGATTCCGCTAAGTGTAGTGTTTGGAGATGAAGTGTATCAGGAGGAGAATGAAATAACTGCTTCTGATTTTTATGAAATGGTTGAGCGTTTGGATATGCTGCCAACGACCTCCCAGCCATCAACCGGTAAATTCGTTGAAAAATATGAAGAACTTGCGAAGGACTATGATGCTGTGATCAGTATCCATTTATCGAGTGGAATTAGCGGTACCTATCAAGGTGCAATTACAGCTGGAGAGATGGTAGATAACCTTAAGGTATATGCTTTCGACTCCGAGATCACTTGTATGATTCAGGGATTATTTGTACTTGAAGCAGCCAAAATGGCGAAGGAAGGCAAACACCCTGAGGAAATCATCGCACGCTTGCATGAACTCCGCGAATCCACTAATGCTTACTTCATGGTGGACGATCTTTCCAATCTGCAAAGGGGCGGCCGTTTAAATGGCGCTGCAGCTTTAATTGGCAGCTTGCTTCAAGTAAAGCCAATCCTACATTTTGAAAACAAAGTGATTGTCCCTTTTGAAAAAATCCGTACAAAGAAAAAGGCATTAAAGCGTATAATCGATCTTTTTGAACAGGAATATCAAAAAGGTGAGCCTCTTCAGGCTGTTTTAATTCATGGAAATATTGAAGAGGAAGCGACTGAAGTGTTAAATGAGCTGAAAGAAAAATTCCCTGAAGCGGAATTTAGACTAAGCTATTTTGGCGCAGTTATTGGTACTCACTTAGGCCAGGGAGCTATGGGACTTGGCTGGACAAAACGATATAATTAACTAGTAATATGGGGCTTGGCTGTTTGGCCGGCCCTTTTTACTTAAAAGGAGGTTTTCAATTTGAACATGAAAGCATCCAGACCCTCAACAGGATCCTCATCTATATCTCTGCAACAGCTCCTCATTGGTAAAGAACTCCTCATAACTGAAATTCCAAATGAATTAAAGGATCAAATGAATTCAACTGAACAAATTTATTCTGTGAGAGGGATTGAGAATGGGATATGCAGACGCTGTGGCAATACGGATTCTCGCTTGTTTGCAACATTCCCACACAGTGCCTGTGGTGAAAACTGTCTGTATTGCCGTCATTGTATTATGATGGGCCGAATCAGCTCCTGCTCTACTCTTTATGGGTGGAAGGGGGAAATGCCACGCTGGCGTCCTGAGTTAGCCCGGCTTCGTTGGGATGGTTCACTTTCCGCCTCCCAAAAGGAGGCTTCAGAAAAAATCATGGAAGCTGTCCGAAATCAAATGAATTTACTCATTTGGGCAGTATGCGGAGCTGGGAAGACAGAGATGATCTTTGCTGGTGTAGAAGAAGCTCTTTTCTCAGGCAAACGGGTTTGCCTGGCGACTCCTCGTACTGATGTTATTCTTGAGCTTGCTCCAAGGCTTCGCAGTGTATTTCCAGATATTCCAATCGTCGCCCTCTATGGAGACAGTCAAGAAAAACAGCTTTTTGCTCCATTTGTCCTATCGACCACTCACCAGCTAATGCGTTATGCCGATGCCTTCGATGTGATGATTATTGATGAAGTAGATGCATTCCCATATTCCTTAGACCCTCATCTCCAATATGCGGTTCAAAAGGCGTGTAAGAAGGATGCTGCTGTTATTTATTTGACGGCAACGCCTTCAAAACAGTGGCAGCTCGAATTTCAACAGGGTAGAAGGAACGGAATTCTCCTTCCTGCCCGCTTCCACAGACATCCCATCCCTGTCCCCACTATGAAATGGGTTGGTAATTGGCAATCCTCCATTCAAAAAAATAAACTCCCACATCCTTTTGAGCATTGGCTCAAAGCAGCTATTGAATGCAAGAAGCCCTTTCTTATTTTTATCCCGAATATCGCCTTAATGGAAAAATCCCTGCCTCTCTTTCAAGGCTATGCACCTGAAATTCTTTCTGTCCATGCAGAGGATTCGGAACGTAAAGATAAAATAATGAAGCTGCGCAAAGGTGAGATTCAGGGCTTACTGACAACCACGATATTGGAAAGAGGCGTTACGATTCCTAAATTGAATGTAGCGGTGATTGGGGCTGAGGATGACATCTTTACGGAGTCAGCACTCGTTCAAATTGCAGGACGGGTTGGCAGAAGTAAGGATCATTCGACTGGTGATTGTGTATTTTTTCATTATGGAAAAACGAATGCCATGCTTGATGCGATTCAGCAAATCAACCAAATGAATAGGGAAGCTGTCAAAAGGGGGCTGCTGGATTGAAGATTTTCCAATCATCACTTTGTCTATATTGTCACAGCCCAATTCGTGTGTGCAGGCTGGGCGAATATCTTCTTTTTGGAGGAGGACGACTTGCTATGATGATATCACAAATATATTTAAAATGGGTTAAAAGGTAATTATTGGAGTAAAGTGATGGGTCAAATATTAATATGTCAAAGGATTTTTATGTTATTATATTCTTGCATATAAAAGGAGGATGTAGATGGGTAAAATCAAAGTATCAATTATCGGCTCTTGTGTTTCAAGAGAAGCATTTACTACTATTAATAATCCTGATTATAAAAAAATATATGAAATAGGTCCTGTTTCATTTCAGACATCTATTATAAGCTTTATAAGCACTCAGGTTAAAGAAGGGACTATAGATTTTCCGAACGAACTCTCTGAATATAAAAAGGGTGTACTTTCTACTGATATATACAAAAAGACTAGAACTGAAATAGTGGACTATCAACCGGATTATCTAATTTTGGACCTTTATGCAGATGTGCGATATGGTATAGTGAAAACAGGCGAAACATTTATTACAAATAATCCTTCAACATTACGCAAAACATCATTTTACAAAGAAAAAAAACACGATTATCACATACATTCAAATAATAAATTCAATGAGTTCTTCCCGATATTTAAAGAGAAATTTGCAGAGTTTATTGAATGGAAAAAAGAAAACATACCAAATACTAAATTAGTTCTTAATAAATTTAGATTTACAAAAGAGTATGCCAAAGGCAATAAGTTATACGAATTTGACCTTAGCAAGTATCCTTATCTAGACAAGGAGAATAGTAATTTCGAAGTTATTGAGACATTCCTTGAAGAAAATTATGATTTAAGAATAATCAACAATCTTAATGTTGATTATATTGGAGATGGGCAGCATCCTTATGGTGTAACTCCGTGGCATTTGGAAAAATCTTATCAAGAGAATTTTATGAAAGAAATAAACAAAATTGTTCTAACTGATTTCGTAGAGAATGAAAAGGATTAGAGCCTAATCCTTTTCCGACCAATAATACACAGAGTTATTCAAACGTCGTAGCTCTAAGGAAATTACAGTTAGTCACATATGCAAAATAACATTGCCGATGAGTTAAAACTATCTTCTATAACTCATCGGCTAGTTAAAAATATGCATATGGATAGCACTTGTTTGCTTAGTAAGATTGGTTTTTCTTTTTGAATGAAGCCTTTTGAAAGATATTTGTCTGCCCATTCTCCATACAGATGTCATCATGGATCTGGCTCCTAGGCTTCGCGTTGTATTTTCAAACATTCCACTCACAATCCTTTATGGAGTTTTTTGCCCCAGTTGTTTTATCCACTACTCACCAGCAGATGCGCTATTCAAAATCCTGTACTCCATGTAGAAAGCATATAAGAAAGGTGCCGCTGTTATTTATCTAACCGTAACTCCTTCGAAACGTTCGCAACACTTAGTCCAATATGCGAAAGGAACAGACTTCTTCTCCCTACTTGTTTTCCCAGACACTCTATCCCATTCTCTATTATAAAATGGGTTGGAAATGGGTAGTCTCATTTCAAAATATAAACTCCTCAGTGACTCTTGTAGATTGGCTGAAATACGCCATTGAGTGCAAAAGACATTTATTATTTTCTTCCCAAGTATTGTATCAATTGAAAGAACGCTTCCTCTATACCGGTTAATTCAGCAAATGATTAGGGAAGCCGTCAAAAGGGGGCTGCTGGATTGAAGATTTTCCAATCATCACTTTGTCTATATTGTCACAGCCCAATTCGTGAGAGTGCAGGCTGGGCGAATATCTTCTTTTTGGAGGAGGCTGATTTACTATGTCCGTCCTGTCGCGCCAGGCTTATACCAATTCAGGGGAATACGTGCTTGACTTGCTGTAAACCACTCCAGAAAACGGGGAGATGCTTGGATTGTGAGAGATGGCTGATGGATTCAATGTTTGGCCAAGCCCTTGATTATAATGTCTCCTTATATGCCTATAATTCGTTTATGAAGGATTTGATTGCCCGTTTTAAATATCGGGGTGATTATGAATTGGCACGTATATTTGCTGCCGAACTGCGTAAAAAAGCACCGAAGGTTAATCTTATCATTCCGATTCCGCTGAGTGACGAGCGCTTGAACGAGCGTGGGTATAACCAAGCTGAAGCAATCGGTATGATGGCTGGAATGGTATTAGAAAATGGGTTAGTTCGTGTACATGGTGAAAAACAGTCTAAGAAGAATCGGTATGAGCGTATCCATACGGAGCAGGTCTTTCGTATCCATCCTAAAGCCCTGGATTTTCAGGGTAAAACGATTCTTATACTGGATGATATTTATACGACAGGCTCTACCTTAAGGCATGCTGGTGCGCTTTTAAAGGAGGCAGGGGCAAAAAGTATCATTTCTTTGACGATTGCACGATAGCCTTTATCTTCGAAGAGAATATCCGATAAGTAATCTAAGAGCATTTCCCGAGGAGGTAAAGAATATGAATGAATTGACCAACTGTCCGACTTGCCAGGCTCTATTCGTGAAAAATCAATTTAGAGATGTATGTGAGAGCTGTTATAAAAAAGAAGAGGCCATTTATAATGAGGTATACCATTATATCCGTAAGCGAGAAAATCGCACGGCTACGATTGTTCAGGTGGTAAAGGCAACTGGTGTGGATGAGTCTTTGCTAATGAAATTTATCAAGAGCGGAAAGCTGCGTATTACCTCTAACCCTAATTTGGGCTATGCCTGTGGGCATTGCGGTTCCCTCATTCGAGAGGGACGCTTTTGTGAAGATTGCAGCGACAATCTACAGGCCGACCTTATGAGACATGAACGGGACGAGGAGCTCCAAAAAGAGATAGAGGAACGTGAGCGTCAAATGACCTATTACCGAAAAACGCATTAAAAATAAGTATTTAGGCCTGTTAAGTCCTTTTTGAATATTGCTTTTTTGTATGTCATAATTTTCATCATAGACAGTAAACAAATCACCCTTGTTGTCGATACTAATAGTAGATAAGCATGAAGGTCTTTTGCTGATCTGCCTGAGTCATTTGTAATCTGACTCAGATTAAAAGATCACCATAGACCTTGGAAGCTAGTGTGACGGAAGGGAAAGTGAGGAACGCGAAATGAAAATTAATCAACTTAATCAATATGGCGTAAATCCGTACCAAAAGGCAGTTAATAAAGCCGATACCTCCATGAAGCCTTCTCAGCTTGCCGATAAAGTAGAAATTTCCAGTGAAGCGAAAGAACTGCAGCAGCTATCGAGTGTAGAGGTTGAGCGTCAGGCTAAAATAGACGCAATTAAAAAGCAGGTAGAGAACGGCACCTATCAAGTAAATGTCAATGAAACAGCAAAAGGCGTATTGGATTTTTACTCAAAAAACTAAACCTGAAGCCAGTATGAGGCTTGTACTGGCTTTCTTTTTTTATATGGGGTGAACTAATTAATGTCAGCTCAATCTATCATTCAAACTCTTCAGCAGCTGGTCGATCTGCACAAAGAATTGAACCAAATGGCTCAGGAAAAAACAGTGGCTATTAAAGCAGAAGAGTTAAAGTCGTTAAGCAGCCTGCTTGTTCAGGAGAGGAAGCTAGTCGTTGCGATTGAACAGCTTGAGGATGTGCGGCAGAGTGATGTACATGCCTTTCTTAAAGAAAAGGGCGTGCAGGATGGAACCGCACTCTTATCAGAATGTATTCAATATGCTTCGGGAAATGAGCGAACAGAGCTTATCAGGCTGGGCGCTGAATTGCGAGAAGAGATTATGAGTTTAAAAGAACGGAATGAATTAAATCAGCAGTTAATCTATCAATCTTTGCAATTCGTGAATCTGAACTTAAACCTTATGTTACCAGAGACTGAGAGCTATACATACGACAGGCCGCAGGATTCAGAGGGCGCGGGAAAACAAAGTCAATCGCTATTTGATTCAAAGGCCTAAAAAGAAACAGGGGGAGCATTTATGACATCAACCTTTCATGGGTTAGAAACAGCCAGGCGCGGACTGACGACTCAGCAGGCTGCTTTATATGTAGTGGGCCAAAACGTTGCCAATGCCAATACACTCGGGTATTCACGCCAACGAGTTAATATGGCGGCGGAAACGGCTTACCCAAACCCGGGTATGAACCGCGAACAAATTCCTGGTCAAATGGGTACCGGTGTAAAAGCGGGCTCCATTCAGCGGGTTCGTGAAAGCTTTTTGGATGTTCAATATAGAAGCGAAAGTACGAAGCTAGGATATTGGACAGGGAGAGCGGAAGGGTTAAGCAAAATAGAGGATGTCATGGACGAGCTTAAGGGAACAGGACTTAGTGATTCCATTGATTCATTTTGGCAATCCATACAGGACTTGGCCACCAATTCTGTCAACTCAGGTGGTAAAGCTGTTGTACGTGAGCGGGGAATCGCGCTGGCAGATACATTTACCTATCTGAATAGCTCCCTAAAAATGGTCCGCACCGATTTGAAGAATGAATTGAATGTGACAATTGAAAAGGCCAATAGCATACTGGGAAGCATCGATCAGCTTAATAAACAAATTGCAGCGATTGAACCACATGGCTATTTGCCGAATGATTTATACGATTCCCGTGATCTGTTGATTGATGAGCTTTCCTCCATGATGAATATCAAGGTCGATTATGTGAAAAACGGCGGCAATTCAGAGGCGCAGGCAATGGGTTCGGCGGTCATAAAGCTGAACAATGGTACTGCTGAACCATTGACTTTGGTTGATTCTACTGCAGTTAATCCTATTACTCTAACGTTTAATGGGGAAGATGGTGCGGTGGATACCATTTCAATTGGCGGGAATGCGGTACCTTCTGCTACTTTTATCTCTGAGGGCAAGCTGCTGTCCCTTTTGCAAACATTTGGATATACAAATGCAGAAGGAAATCTGGCTGGGGATTTGCCGGATATGATCAAAGAGCTTGATCATATGGCCTATACTTTTGCGACAGAGTTTAATAAGGTTCATAAGGACGGCTTAAGTGCGAAGGAGCTTGCAGCCTGGAAAACAGCTCTCGAGAATGATCCAGCTGCGAAGATAGAAGATTTTAATGAAGATATTCTGTTCTTTGCTGATGAGAATAATGCTGAGCCTCAGAACGTCAAGGGCTTTGCCAGCCGCATTCGAATATCTGATGAAATAAAAGAAAGCTACGATTATATCGCTAATGCGTCCGTTGCTACTCCTAATGACGGTGATGCAAGCAATCTATTGAAGCTTGCGGATGTCTTTTATGAAAAGTTCAATTATAAGGATGCATTAGCTGACACTTCTCCAGCTGCTGAAAAAGAAAGTTTAGGGGCTTATCTGCAAAGTGTTATCGGAACATTGGCGGTTAAAACGGAACAGGCGGATCGATTATCTATGAACAGTGCGACCCTGCTGCAGAATGTCAGCGACCGACGTTCTTCCGTCAGTGCAGTTTCATTGGATGAAGAAATGACCAATATGGTTCAATTTCAGCAGGCATATAATGCATCCGCACGAATGATCACGATGATTGATGAATGTCTCGATAAAATAATCAACGGCCTTGGTGTCGGTGGCAGGTAGGTGAATATGTATGAGAGTCACGCAAAGTATGGTTGCAGCCAATTCTTTACGGAATATCAATAAGAGCTATGGATCGATGGCGCAGTATCTTGAGCAACTATCAACAGGTAAAAAGATTACAAAGGCCTCCGATGATCCGGTGATTGCCCAAAAGGGGATGTATTATCGGACAAGCCTGAATGAAGTAGAGCAATATAAGCGCAATTTATCGGAAGTTTATCTTTGGATGGACAACTCAGAGGCTTCGATGGATCAGGGAAACAAGAGCTTTCAGCGTATCCGGGAATTGATGATCCAGGCAAAAAATGATACAAACGAAACCACCGACCGGGAAGCCATCGCAAAGGAAATCGCTCAGCTGAAAGAGGATTTAGTATCAGTAGCGAATACACAGGTTGCCGGCCGTTATATTTTTAATGGAACGAGTGTGAATACAGCGCCTGTTACCTCCGATGCAAATGGAGTCGTGGTCAATTCAGAGAATGATCCTTATTTGGTGGAAGTATCAAGAGGAATTCAATTGAAGGCAAATGCAGATCCTTCTCAGCTATTCAGTCAGGAATTATTTAATACAATCGGAGATATTGAGAGCGAGTTATCAGCGGATGATATGGATCTTGATTCTTTACTCCAGAAATTTGATGGTTTGGTCACTACTTTTTCAGCGGAACGCTCCGACCTTGGCGCCCGCTATAATCGCCTTGAGCTATTGGAATCGAGAATAGATAACCAGGAGGTATTGGCGAAAAAAGTACTGAGCGAAAATGAAGATGTAGACATGGAAAAGGTCTATACGGATTTTATTACGCAGGAAAGTGTGCACAGAGCTGCTTTGCAAATGGGAGCAAGCATCATTCAGCCAAGTTTGGTTGATTTCTTACGCTAAATATAGATGAGTTGACTCTGGTTGCCCATTGGCCAATTGGGTCAACTCTTTTTGTATGTAAAGAGGAGGTAAGATAATCCATGCCTATTGCCCAATTGCAAATGAACTCAACGTCAGCGCAGCTTGGCTATCAAATCACGAGCATTAAACAAACCATTGAACAGCCGCCTGCAGAAGTATCCATAGAACAGCCCAGAGCGGTCATGAACATTCAACATCGACCTGCCAGACTGACAATCGATCAAACAAAAGCAAGGGAGGATGTCAATCTCTTTAGTGCCCTCCGTCTTAATGAGAAATTTGCCCAGGAAGGACACCAGGCTTGGCTTCAATCATTGGCTGCCAATGCTGAGGAGGGTAAGCAAATGCTGCAAATTGGGAATGGCAGTGACCCATTAGCGATGATCGCTAAACAAAATACAACTCGCCCCTCCTATAATTCAAGGCTCGCATTTCTGCCATCACATGGGAGTGTGCGGATTCATTATGACCCTGGCTCGGTGGAGGTAGATATACAGCCTCAGAAAGTGAATATTCAGATACAGACTCACCAGCCAACGATCAATTATATTCCAGGTAGTATAAGCTATTATATGAAACAATATCAATCTCTTGAGTTTTTTATAGCCAATCAAAATCCATTCGAAATGAAACTATAGGGGTGAAGCTAACGTGAAGCTGACAACAAAATATCATGGTGAGCAAGTAATTGAAGAAAAAGATATCATTACCTTTGATGAAGGTATTCCCGGTTTTGCGAACGAACAGAAATTTGTGCTTCTTCTTTTAACAGATGATCAGTCCTTCTTTGTGCTTCAGTCTATGAAGACACCGAATCTAGCGTTTGTGGTTACAAGTCCGTTCTTAACCTACCCCGATTATGAATTTAAATTAGATGATGAAATTGTAGAAACATTAGGAGTAACAGAGGAACATATGACGGTGTTTTCAATTGTGACGGCAAGGGATCCTTTCGAGGAGTCGACGATTAATCTTCAGGCTCCGCTTATTATTGATACGAAAAAGGGTAAAGGGAAACAAATCATTCTGAATCAAACAAACTACCAAACGAGAACACCTTTATTTCCAAAAGTAGAAAGCAAGGGGGAGTAAAGTATGCTTATTCTATCGAGGAAAAAGGATGAATCTATATTAGTAGGTTCCGATATTGAAATTACCGTTGTTTCTGTACAGGGCGATCAGGTTAAGCTTGGCATTAAAGCCCCAAAGCAAGTCGACGTCTATCGGAAGGAACTATTTGAGGAAATCCAGCATGAAAATGTAGAAGCAGCCGAGATTACGGTTAATATTGGGGATTTGATTAATAACTCTAAAAATAGGACCAAAGACTCATAGAGAGCAATTAAAATCACCCGATACAAATAGTGTACAAGAGAAGGAAAGACGGCCGCTTTTCTACTTATGTACATAAAAAGGACCACATGGACGTGATCCGTTAAATCAGGGAGGATTTTTTATTATGATTATTAATCACAATATTGCAGCTTTAAACACGCACCGCCAATTGAGTGTCGCTAACAATGCACAAGCTAAAAACATGGAGAAATTATCTTCAGGCCTACGTATTAACCGTGCCGGAGATGATGCTGCTGGTCTATCCGTTTCCGAAAAAATGCGCAGTCAATTACGTGGTTTAGATCAAGCATCACGTAATAGCCAGGATGGTATCTCTTACCTGCAAACAGCTGAAGGTGCTTTAACTGAAGTATCTGCAATGGCTCTTCGTTTAAAAGAATTGGCTGTTCAAAAGGAAAATGGAACTTACAATACGGATGACGTGGAAAATATTGATTTAGAGATGGCAGCTTTAGGTACAGAAATCAATAATATTATTGGTACGACAGAATTCAATGGTAAAAATGTTTTCGCAACTGAGGTTGACATTACGGTAACAGAAGATGCCGCGGTTAAATTGACAATTGCAGCTGCGACATTAGATTCAACAAAAGGCTTAACTTCTACTAGTACAGTAGCAGATATTGATACAGCTATTGCTGAGATCAATTTACAACGTGCTACATACGGTTCTCAGCAAAACCGTCTAGAGCATACGATTAATAATTTGAATACAACAAATGAAAACTTAACTGCTTCTGAATCTCGTATTCGTGATGTGGACATGGCAAAGGAAATCATGGAGCAAACGAAAAACTCCATTCTTTCTCAAGCTTCTCAAGCAATGCTTGCACAAGCTAATCAAACACCGCAAAACGTGCTTCAATTGCTGCGTTAATTTTATAGAAATCGGAATCCTCTATGGGTTCCGATTTTTTTATTATAAAAAATGTTAAAATTTTATATTAAAACTATTAAATGTTAAAATAAGTTTCCGATATAGATTATGTAAGAGAAACAACCCGAAAAAATTTCATACTGAATACTCAGGACGAGTAAATATTTCTTATTGAATCTTCGCAGGACGCGAATGTGAGATAGGGGATGTTTACTTTTTTTATGTGTACTAAAGCATAAGGAGGGTAATGTTCTCTATGGGGGTCTTACAAACTGATCACTTTTCTCAAGGAGGAGGACCACAACTATGCTAGTACTTGGTAGAAGACCTGGTGAATTTATAAAAATTGGCGATGACATCATCGTTAAGGTCGTTAAAAGTGAAGATGGACACCTTCGCTTAGCTATTGATGCCCCCAAACACGTAAAAATTACGCGTGGGGAACTATTAGATAACAAACAAAACAAATAGATTCCTATTTGCTCATGGACGAGCGGTACTAAACTACGATGCAGGAAGCATCCCAGTTTCAGAACCGCTCGTCTTTTTTCATCTCGTTATTACTGGAAACCCCCATCCTAGGCAACGGGCCAGTTTCCATTAATATATAAATTTAAAAATCTAACAGGTGGAAAAGGAAGTCCACCTACACATTCCAAGGAGGAAAATGAAATGATTATCAATCACAATATCACAGCTTTAAACACACACCGTCAGTTGGGTGCGGCTACAAATGCACAATCTAATTCAATGGAGAAATTATCTTCTGGGCAACGTATCAATAAAGCAGGCGATGATGCAGCAGGTTTAGCAATCTCTGAAAAAATGCGTGCACAAGTACGTGGGTTGGATATGGCGTCAAAAAATGCACAAGATGGAATCTCTTTGATTTCAACTGCAGAAGGTGCATTAAATGAAACTCATGATATTCTACAACGTATGCGTGAGCTTGCTGTTCAATCTTCCAATGATACGAATACTGAAATAGACCGTGGAGAACTTCAAAAAGAACTAGACCAATTAGTGGAAGAGATTGATCGTATTGCTGGTAATACAGAATTTAATACTCAGAATCTTTTAGGTGAAAAAAATGAAGATGGAACATTTACAGGAGCTGCAAAAGAGTTCACGTTCCACATTGGTGCTAACAAAGGTCAAAGTATTAAGATTTCTATTAATTCCATGGATTCAGGAAGAATTGGAACAAGTGGTGATGGTGATAAAATAAGCTCACTAAAATCTGATTCCACCGATCCTGCTAAAGCTGGTGCACTTACAACTCAGGCAACAGCGGATGCAGCTATTACTACTATCAATGATGCTATCGAAATGGTTTCTTCAGAACGTTCTAAATTAGGTGCTTCACAAAACCGCCTAGAACACACTATAAACAATTTGAACACTTCATCTGAAAACTTAACTGCTGCGGAATCTCGTATTCGTGACGTTGATATGGCGAAAGAAATGATGGAACAAACTAAAAACTCTATCCTTTCTCAAGCAGCTCAAGCAATGCTTGCTCAAGCTAACCAACAACCACAAAACGTGCTTCAATTGTTACGTTAATCAATAAATGAGAGGAACCTTTTCGGGTTCCTCTTCTTTTTATTCCCCCATTATTCTTACTTTTCCTCTTAATATCTCTCTCATCCTACCGATATACCTTATAACAGTGAACTGAATAGTTGGAGGTGCGAGATGGTGAATGGTATTTCGGCTGATGTTGGTCATTTGGCTCCACAGTCTTTTGCTAAAAGTTCTGGTCCTATAAAAGAGCAGGCTTTGATTCAAAACGTTATTCCTCAACAAGAGCAGTCACCTATGACAGATGTACAAATGAAAGAGAAGCTTACAGAAACGACGGAAGCTATGAATAAATTTATAGGACCGATGCATGCGTCTTTAAAATTCGAGTTTCACGAGGATCTAAATGAATATTATGTAACCGTGATTGATGATACAACAGGCAATGTGCTGCGGGAAATTCCTCCAAAGAAGATGCTTGATATGTATGCAGCTATGGTAGAAAACATGGCTTTGTTTGTAGACAGAAAAGTTTAAGGATGTGAAAGAATGCGTATTTCCGGTTTAGCTAGTGGCATAGATACAGACACGATGGTGAAACAGCTGATGCAGGCTGAAAGAATCCCTTTAGATAAATTAAAGCAAAATAAACAGACACTTGAGTGGAAACGTGATGATTACCGTTCTATCAATACACTGTTAACAAATTTTCGCCAAGATGTATTGAATATGAAGATGAGTTCTTCCTATCGTTCCAGGACGACAAGTAGTACGAATGATGCAGCGGTTACAGCCACCGCAACATCTGGAGCTAGCGCAACTAGTTATCAATTATCCGATGTTAAGCTGGCGAAAGCTGCTTCTCTTACAACTAAAGCATTGTCCGGTACAAATCCAAAGTTAGATTCCAGTAAATCTCTGGAGTCTATGTCGGGCAGCTTTTCTTCAGCTATCGAATGGAAAACAGGTGTGGTCGAAACACAAAAGTTTACAACCAACGGGTCACCCATTGATCTTAAATTACCGGACACTGTAACTATTCAAAATGATCAAGTTCAAATTAAAGTGGCAGGAAAAGTGTTGCAGCAATATTCGAAGGATGCCGATGGTAATGACGTTACAAATTATACGATTGATAAAGGAACTGTTACATTCGAAAATAATATTCCTGCATCAGGGTTAGCCATCGAAGTAAACTATGTGACAGATAAAAAGGTAGAAAAAATCTCTATAGCTAAAGATGCCTCAAGCTTTCAACTTTCTAAAGCAGCCATTAATGAAGGGTCTATGACCCTGAAAGTTGGGGGAATTTCTGTTACGCCTGACGAAAATGGAGAGTTTAGTGTTGGTACTATATCTGGTACGGTAAATTTCAAAACAGGTAAGGTTGATTTTAAAACTGCTGCAAGTGAGGATATAGAAATAGAGGCTGAGTATACGAAAAAATATACTGCCATGAACATGAAGACTACAACCTCAAGTGGAGAGATGAGTGAAACATTTTTTATTACTTCTGATCAATCACTTGATAATGTTATCAGTAAAGTGAATTCATCAAAGCTTGGATTAAACATGTTCTATGATTCATTTACAGACAAAATATCTATGACAAGAAAAGAAACAGGTACCTTTTCCGCAGATTTGAAGGATATTCAAATAGATAATTCATCATTAGCTCAAGCCCTTCAATTGACTTCAGCTGATTACAAAGCAGGTGCCAATGCGTTATTAAAAATTAATGGCCTAGAGACTCAGCGGACAAGCAACACCTTCACCATGAATGGTGTCACATTCACACTTAAGAGTGAATTTACTGAAGCGGTAACGGTTGGAATTAATAATGATACGACTAAAGTGTACGACAACATAAAGGGCTTTGTAGATAAATACAACGAATTGATTGCAACAATCCAAAGCAAAGTCAGTGAGGAACGCAATCGAAATTATTTACCTTTAACTGATGATGAACGTGATAGTTTGAGTGAAAAAGAGGTTGAGAAATGGGAAAATATTGCGAAGACAGGAATGCTGCGCAATGATTCTATTTTGAATGGAGCTTTAAACTCCATGCGGGGGAGCTTTTATAGTTCAGTTAACACATCAACAGGTATGTATTCCTCTTTAAGCAGCATCGGAATCACAACCACCTCAGATTACATGGCAGGTGGTAAACTCGAAATCAATGAAACAAAACTAAAACAGGCTTTAGAGGATGACCCTGAAAGTGTAGAAGCTTTATTTGCTTCGGAGGATGGGATTTTATCAAAGCTGCAAAACAATATATCTGCTGCTACTGACCAGCTGAAGACAAGAGCAGGAACATCATTATCGACCAATGCTACGTTTACGATGGGCAGAGATTTAACGAATATTGATGATCGTATCAGTCGATTTGAGGACAGGCTAGTCCAGGTAGAGAATCGCTACTATAAACAATTCACTGCGATGGAAAAAGCAATTCAACAGGCAAACAGCCAATCAGGCTATTTATCATCCATGTTTGCGACTGGTTAATAAAAAAGGAGTGTACGTATAAATGGCAATACAAAATCCGTATCAGGCTTATCAAACGAATACTGTAACCACCGCTTCTCCGGGAGAGTTAACGCTAATGCTGTATAATGGCTGCCTGAAATTTATTAAAGCCGCACGAGTTGCGATGGAATCGAAACAAATCCAAGCCAGACATGAGAATCTTTTGAAGGCGCAAAATATCATTAGTGAATTACGAATCACCTTAAATATGGATATGCCAATCTCTCAAAATATGATGGCGATGTATGATTATATTAATAGTCGGTTGATAGAGGCGAATACTAAAAATGATCCAGCTATGTTGGACGAGGCCGAGGAATTGGTTTTGGAGTTCCGTGATACATGGAAGCAGGCTATTCAACTTAATCGACAAAAGCAATATACCTCAGGCGGACATGCCTGATTCTAATAAAGAAGGGCTGAAAGATGAAGAGAATTGTTCATCTTTCGGCCCTTTTCTTCTATTATTATTTATTCGACTATATCCTGATCTTCTATATGAGTGATCCACATGTGATGCACACTATTAATAATACCAATCATGAGAATTTGCACAGATCCAAGAATGGCTAAGTTCAATCCTTGCAATCTTCCAGTTATGAAAGAATAGATGTTAAATATGATTAATACAACTAGTAAGCCATTTAGTATATGGATACTTTTACCCCTTTTCATTTCTCATCCTTCTTCCATTTTGATTAAAAATCCTTATGTGTTATTTATACCCATTATTGCCGATTATTTCTGCAGAAGCAAGCGTTTTGTTACATATTAGGAATTTTTTGTTCTTTTTAACGAATGTTGGTATTTGAATAATCTAGGAAATTATGTCTATTTCTTTATCAAAAACTAATGTTTGTAGGCAATTTACCGATAAAAAGAATAAGGAATTTGGACGGAGAGTGAACGCAATGCAGATTCAAGCAATCCAGTCGGGGCATAGCTTAAACGGAAAAAGTAATCAATATTCAGTTGGACAGATCCAGTCCGTAACCATTAAAGAACGGGTTTCCGCCAATACAGCTGTTGTTTCTTTAAAAGGGAAAGAGATGAGCATGACGTTTGAAAACGGAGTGCCGGCACAGAACAAGGCTCAAGTTGAGATTACGGCCATTGAAAATGATCAATTAACGGTTAAAACTCTTTCAACAAGTCAGCCTGCAGTAGAAGGGCAAGCGCCTACCAAGGTTGAAGAGATTCTGAAAGCGGCTGGTGTAGATCCATCTAATAAAGACGTACGTCAGGCTGTGCAAATTTTACAGGAAAAAGGGTATCCGCTATCTAAAGATAGCATTCAAACGATTCAGCGCTTTATGAATACAGAGGCGGGGACAGTGGAGCAAAAATTAGCTACCATTACGGCTTTAGCGGAGCGTCAATTAGAGGTACGCAATCATGAGCTGAGAGCAATTCACTCTGCCTTGCATGGTGAATCGATTGGGAAGATGGTTAGTGAGATTGGCAAAGAGCTTCCAGGGATTTCGAGGGTTTCTACACCTTCTATTCATGTGCCGATAACTACAATCCGCGATTTAAAATCAGCCATTTTACACCAACAGGATTCTGCCAAAATCACTGAACAGGTGATGAAATTTATAAAGGATTCACCGGATCTTTCTCAAGCTGAAAAAAGTGCCATCTTAAAATCTCTGCAGACTGGTAAAGAAGCTTTAATTCAAACTCTTTCCATTATTGAACAAAGCAAGGGGGCAGTCTCTTCTGTGAACATGGAGGTTTCGGTTCATGGCAAGGAAGTAATGGATTTGATGAAAAGTGTTCAAAAGGATTCTTCCATGGCGGTGGTATTGGCAAAAGCAACGGAATTTCTGAGTGGTGAATCTGCCAAACTATTTGAAGGTATTGAACGTCTGACAGGAGTAGTTGAAAAGGCAACAGAGCTTGTGTCCAAGGGAAGAGAATTGTCAGCGCGCAAAGAGTTGATGACGGCATTATCCACCCTGCAGGAGAAAAACCCACAATTAATGGATGTAAAACCGGCCAATTCAATATCCGAATCTGAGCAGAATGCAATCAATCAGACTATTCAGGGGCTGAATCTCTCATCAAAAGATGTAATCGTTACTGAAATTAGTAAAAAGCTTTCCCAGCTTACGATCGATTTTAAATATATAAAAAGAGAGATTACGAGAAATTTGGATCAGTCTATCAGAATGCTGGAGCAAAAACAGCCTCAGGTTAAGCAGGTTTTGGAATCTACCATTAAGCAGCTGGATCAAGTTATTTTAAAGGGTGAATTCATGCTTTATACCGATATGTCGACGGAGAAGAAGCTCCTGCAGGCTAGCAGCAGATTGCAGGAAGCAAAGGCTTTACTTATGAGTGGAAAGTTACCTGAAGCGAACCAGATTGTGAAGGATGTTAAAGCATCGGTTGAGGGGCTTTTGTTTAAACCGTCTGATGTGAAAGTGAAGCATTTTGTGGCAGGTATGACGAGTGACACCGGTGAAGATGTATTTACCCAAACGGCAAAGCCTGAGCAGTCTGGACGGAATGTGTTGGAGTTGATTCGAAAACTTGGGATGATGAATGAACATGAGGTGGCGAAATCTGTTTTGAATGGAAAACAGCCGGAAATACCGCAAACTTTAAAGTCCTCTCTGCTTTCGCTCTTGCAATCTGACCAGCTTAATCCGAAGCTGGCTCAGCAGGTGGAACAGGCTGTTCAAAATTTAACCGGTCAGCAGCTTCTAGCTAAGCCTGATTCATCCGGAATGCAGAATCTGGCCATGCAGCTTCCGCTTTTACTGCATAAGGAAGTTGAGAATGTGAAAGTTTTTGTAAACTCTCAATCTGATAAGGATCAAATTGATTGGGAGAACTGCAGTCTTTATTTTGTAATGGAGACCAAGCGTCTTGGTGAGATTGGAATTTCGCTGACGGCGACCAATCGAAATTTGTTTCTAACCTTTAAAAGTGATAAGGATGATTTGCAGCAATCTATGACTCGGATATCGGATTCAGCGCTTGATCGGTTCAAGGAAATTGGTTATTCGATTGGCTCGGTTCAATTTAAACCAATGACCGTGGAAACGAAGAACTCAGAACGAGAGGCAAGTCCAATAGCCCAAACAGCCTCTACGAAAAAGGGGTATGACATAACGATATGAGACAGCAATATTTCAATCAAATGAACCGTAAAAAAATGAATGGACCGACAGCTGCCGTTATCAGATACGATGAACAAAATGGAGAGGCACCACAGCTGGTCGCTCAGGGAACTGGGGAAGTAGCCAGAAGAATTATTGAAACGGCTAAGAAAAATGATATTCATCTGCAGGAGGATGAGTCATTGGTCAGCCATCTTTTGGACATTGACCTTGGAGATTCAATTCCTCCACAGCTTTATGCAGTGATTGCTGAAATCCTCCTTTTATTAGAAGAGCTCGATAAACAATATAACTAGCCCGTCGATATATAAAATAAGAGGATATGGAGGTTTTTGTGAATGGAATTTTTAACAGAGGAACTTATTGTGCAAAAATCATCTCAGGAATTAACGGCATTGCTGTATGAAGGATTATTAACCAATTTATATGAAGCTATTGATCAAATAGATGAGTCTGATTTGTTTCAGGCTAATAAAAGCCTGCAGAGAGCCGGTGATATCGTTCATAGACTTGGTGTGGGACTTCGGTATGAAGCAGGCCCAATTACGGAGAATTTGGACACCCTTTATAATTTCCTGGCTGATGAGCTGATCCGGGTAAATCTAACGAAAAATACGGATAGCATTTCATTCCTGATTAAAATCGTTGAGACTCTATCCACAGCCTGGAATGATGCCATGCAACTAAAAAATAATGCAAAGACTGATTCGTTAATTAAGATGGTATCAGCCTATGAAAATAACGTGATGAGGAAAAAATTCTAATAGAATGAGGGAGCATTTCCATGAAAATTAATCATAATATATCTGCCTTGAATGCCTATCGTAATCTATCAACTAATACAACCAATACAAATAAAAGCTTAGAAAAGCTATCATCCGGACTTCGTATTAATAAAGCTTCGGATGATGCAGCGGGACTAGCTATTTCAGAGAAAATGCGTTCACAAATCCGCGGTCTAAATATGGCGGAACGAAATACCCTTGATGGGGTTTCTCTCATTCAAACAGCAGAAGGATCCTTGTCATCTGTCCATGAAATGCTGCAGCGTATGAGAGAATTAACCGTTCAAAGCGCGAATGGAACGTATACGAATGAAGATCGTGATGCAATCCAGGAGGAATTTAGTCAGCTAACAGCAGAAATTGATCGTGTGAGTGAGACGACTGAGTTTAATAGTGCGAAGCTATTAGATGGAAGCCAATCAGAATTTAGTTTTCAAATAGGAGCCAATGCAGGCCAAACGATTGAGTTAACGATAAATAAAATGAATGCTGAAGAACTTGGATTAGGAACCGCCGATGTACCATTAAATGTGAAAACAGCAAATGCTGCCAATGTTGCTCTTTCAAAAGTTGATGCTGCAATCGCGGCCGTTTCTGCAGAGCGTTCCAACTTAGGTGCGATGCAGAATCGTTTGGAGCATACGATTACGAATTTACAAACAATGAGTGAAAACGTAACCTCTGCAGAATCACGGATTCGCGATGTAGACATGGCTCTTGAGATGACTGAGTTCACAAAGAATACCATTTTAAATCAGGCAGCGCAGGCCATGTTAGCACAAGCCAACCAGCTTCCACAGGGTGTGCTACAATTATTGAAGTAACAAAGTTGAGGTGATCTCATGGAGGTACAACGAGTAGGCAGGACTGGTTTGCAAAAGATCAGTTCTAAGGAAGAGATAGCGAAGGATTCCATTGCCTTTAAAGAGGTTATGGGAACACGGCGCAATGATCTGACTCTTGATCGATTGACACGGAAACTGCAGGAGATTGAGGAGCAGGGGAAAAGGCTCGGTGAAACTCAATCGATTGATCATTTACGAAAATATAAGAAGCTTGTAAAAGAGTTTTTAGATGATGCCGTAAAAAATGGGCTGCAGTTAGAGGAGCATCGCGGTTTTAATCATCGTGGATCCGCAAAGGTGTATAAGCTTGTCAAAGAAGTAGATAAAAAGCTGGTTGACCTCACAAATGCAGTCCTTGATAAGGAAGATAAACGTATACATTTATTAAGCATGATTGGCGAAATCCAAGGAATGCTCATTAATATTTATACGTAATGGGGGTTTGGCCTTGGCTTTTACAGAAGTCAGGGCTTTTTTAAATGGGAGACAGAGGAGCTCGGTTTATGATGAGTGCACTGCGGGAATATTTTCAGGTAACAAAGGAAGCGATAGAGGTATTAAGTGATTTGAGCTGGGAAAGAGATCGCGAGATCGCTATTTCCAGGCTGGATGAAATCATTCGCATTCGGGAAAGTCTGCAAAAAGACATACAGCCTCCTTTTACTGACGAGGAAAAAAAGCTTGGCGAGTTATGCGTGAAGCTGAATGAAGAACTGGCGAAAGCAATGGCCAAACGGAGAATGGAAGTGGCTCGGAACCTTAAAATGGTACGGAAGCAAAAGCAGCATAATCAAAAATATGCCAATCCCTATGAGGCGATTTTGACAGATGGAGTTTATTACGATAAGAGGAAATGATTACCTCAAATGAATTATCATGAGAAGTAGTGCTTTTTTTCTGTTGAATAGGGTATACTATATATGAATTCCTTGAAAATCCTGAATATTTAAACTTGAATAAATTGTCGATATAGGCAGGATTTTTTAAAGGGATTAGAGAATATTATAGTTATAGAGTAGAAAAGGAGGACTCACTTATGAATTATAACATTCGTGGTGAAAACATTGAGGTAACTCCAGCAATCAGAGAATATGTAGAGAAAAAAATCGGAAAATTGGAAAGATACTTTACAGAAACACCTGATGCAAACGTACATGTCAATCTGAAGGTGTACAATGATAAAACAACAAAAGTTGAAATCACTATTCCGCTACCTAACCTAGTGCTACGTGCAGAGGAAACAAATACAGATATGTATGCAGGTATCGATTTAATTAACGATAAATTGGAAAGACAAATTCGTAAATATAAAACAAAAGTTAACCGTCGTTCTCGCGAAAGCGGTAAAGAGCTATTCACATTCCCAGCTGGAGAAGTCGGGGTTGAGCAAGAAGAGGATGATAAATTAGAAGTTGTGCGTGTGAAACGCTTTGACCTTAAACCAATGGACAGCGAAGAAGCAATTCTTCAAATGGACATGCTAGGACACAATTTCTTCATCTATACTGATGCAGAAACTGACGGCACTCACATCGTTTACAAACGTAAAGATGGCAAATATGGTTTAATTGAAGCACAAAGCTAATTTTATACTTGATAATGGGCAGCTCCTGTAAGGGGGCTGCTTTTTACGTAGAGTTGGAGGATGGCGTGTGCAAATGGTTCAGCTGCTATCGTTCTTCTATAAGTATTTTCTGCTTATAATCTAGGAAACTCGCTCAATCATGCATATATTCGCTCAATCATCGAATATATCGCTCAATCAAGTGGACTTTCGCTCGATTATTTATTGATTCGCTCAAATAATTCGTAATTCGCGCATATAATTTCATTTTCGCTCAATTGTTCCCGTTTTTCGCTCAATTACAGCCAAATTTGCACAATAATGTACTCAATCTCTTTCAGAGAGTCCTATTTAATTCATAGTTTGGAGTTATTAAGCTGTTTTATACAAAGAATAACCGCTTTTGATCAATCTTTCCTTTCATTACCACTCCACCCTCGTATTCGAATACATTTCCCATGCCTGATTTCTTAAAAGTTCAATTTAGATTCCTCTTCTAAGATTTTAAGAGTGTGAACATGGCATAAAGTATATTTTGAGGTAAAATAACCCAAAAATATCATGTGTGTACTTACTCCTTCTGTTGTTTTGTCCATTTGTAAGTGTTACTATTAATGTGAAATTTAAAAATATGAACGATTATTAATCTATATCATTCTAGGGCTAATGAACCCTGTACAAATAAGAGGAGAGACTGCTTAATGGGGATTTTGAGTAAATTGTTTGACCCTAATAAATCTGAGCTTAAACGCCTGAATAAGGCTGCAAATAAAATAGAAGATTTGGCATCTGCCATGGAAGCTTTGTCTGATGAAGAGCTGTCTGCTAAAACAGTGGAATTTCAAGAACGTTATGCTAATGGAGAAAAACTCGATGATCTACTGCCTGAAGCATTTGCGGTAGTCAGAGAAGCATCACGCCGTGTACTTGGCTTATATCCTTTCCATGTTCAATTAATGGGGGGTATTGCCCTTCATGAAGGTAATATTTCTGAGATGAAAACAGGGGAAGGTAAAACATTGACTTCCACTATGCCTGTTTACCTAAATGCGATTACTGGTAAAGGTGTTCATGTCATTACAGTCAATGAATACTTAGCAAGCCGTGACGCCACTGAGATGGGGCAATTATTTAACTTCCTTGGACTTTCAGTCGGTTTAAACCTTACTGGTATGAGTCGTGAAGAGAAACAGGAAGCGTATAATGCCGATATTACCTATGGTACAAATAACGAGTTTGGGTTCGATTATTTACGTGACAATATGGTGCTGTATAAGGAACAGATGGTACAGCGTCCGCTTCATTATGCTGTAATAGATGAGGTTGACTCCATCCTGATTGATGAAGCACGTACGCCATTGATTATCTCTGGTTCCGCTCAAAAATCGACTCAGCTATATATACAGGCGAATGCTTTTGTTCGTACGTTATCAAAAGAAAGAGATTACACATATGACGAAAAGACAAAAGGTGTTCAGCTGACTGAAGAAGGAATGAGCCGTGCTGAGAAAGCATTCGGCATTGATAACTTATTCGATATTAGCCATGTTGCCTTGAACCATCATATTAACCAGGCGTTAAAAGCGCACGTTTCCATGCATTTAGATGTGGATTATGTGGTTCAGGATGGCGAGATTGTCATCGTTGACCAATTTACCGGACGTCTAATGAAAGGTCGCCGTTATAGCGATGGCTTGCATCAGGCGATCGAAGCGAAAGAAAACCTCGATATCCAGAATGAAAGCATGACACTTGCGACGATTACGTTCCAAAACTACTTCCGTATGTATGAAAAGCTTGCTGGTATGACTGGTACAGCGAAGACTGAGGAAGAGGAATTCCGTAATATTTATAATATGAATGTTATTGCGATTCCAACGAACCGCGACATCGTGCGTGATGACCGTGCAGATTTGATTTTTGGCTCTATGGAAGGTAAATTCAAAGCGGTCGTTGAGGATATCGCTGAACGCCATGCGAAGGGTCAGCCAGTCCTGGTTGGTACAGTAGCGATTGAAACGAGTGAATATGTATCTGAATTATTGAAGAAAAAAGGAATTCCGCATAGTGTCCTGAATGCGAAGCAGCATGAACGAGAAGGAAATATCATCCTTGATGCCGGTCAGCCAGGTGCCGTAACAATTGCTACGAATATGGCGGGCCGTGGTACAGATATCAAGCTTGGTGAAGGTGTGAAGGAAGTCGGGGGTCTTGCGGTCATCGGTACGGAGCGTCATGAAAGCCGCCGTATTGATAATCAGCTGCGTGGACGTTCCGGTCGTCAGGGAGATCCTGGGGTTACACAATTCTATCTTTCATTAGAAGATGAGTTGATGCGCCGTTTTGGATCTGACAATATTAAGAGCATGATGTCCCGTCTCGGTATGGAGGATGACCAGCCGATTCAAAGTAAAATGGTATCCAAAGCAGTTGAATCTGCGCAAAAACGAGTTGAAGGTAATAACTATGATGCCCGTAAACAATTGCTTGAATATGATGATGTACTTCGTCAACAACGTGAGATTATTTATAAGCAGCGTTTTGATGTACTATCAAGTGAGAACCTGCGTGAAATCGTAGAGACTATGATTCGTTCCTCTCTGCAGCGCAATGTCTATGCCTTTGCGCCTGATGTGGAAAGTGAAGAGTGGAATATTGAAGGCTTGCTTGATTATGTCTATGCCAATCTTCTGCCTGAAGGTACTTTTAATGCTGAGGAATTAAAAGAGCTTGACGGGGAAGAATTAATTGAATTAATTTATGGCAAAATCATTGAAAAATATAATGAGAAGGAAGAAGAGCTTTCTTCTGAGCAAATGCGTGAGTTTGAAAAGGTCATTGTCCTGCGTGCGGTCGATAGCAAGTGGATGGATCACATTGATACAATGGAACAATTGAGACAGGGTATTCATTTACGTGCCTATGCTCAAATCAATCCGCTCAATGAATATCAGCAAGAAGGCTTTGCGATGTTCGAAGCCATGGTTTCTGCGATTGAGGATGATGTGGCTAAATACATCATGAAAGCTGAGATCCGCAATAATCTCGAGCGTGAAGAGGTTGTGAAAGGACAAGCTGTTAATCCGAAGGGTGATGAAGGAGAGACAGTTAAGAAAAAGCCAAAACGTAATGAAGAATCCGTTGGGCGTAATGCACCTTGTCCATGCGGAAGCGGCAAGAAATATAAGAATTGCCATGGAAGATAAATAAGACATGTCAGTATCTTTAAACGACGTTGACGCGTATAATAAGATATGTTAAATAAAGAGGGACGGCTTCAGATAGGCCGGCTCTCTTTTTTCCTGAAAAGGAGATTTTAATTGTAAGTAACAAGCTTTGTAAAAATAGATGAGGTGAACGTAAATGGAAATAGCAGAAATTCGTAATGAGTTAGAAAAAACAGCCACGCGTTTGGCGGACTTTAGGGGGTCTCTTTGACTTAGAAGAAAAAGAAGCCCGTATTATGGAATTGGACGAAATCATGTCCGAACCATCATTTTGGAATGACCAAGCGAAAGCACAGGGAATTATTAACGAAGCAAATGGCTTGAAGGATCAAGTTGGCGAATTCAATGCATTAAATGAGTCATACGAGAATTTGGATTTAACCTTTGAATTAATTAAGGAAGAGCCGGATGCAGACCTCCAGGAAGAATTGGAGAGCGAGCTTACGGAATTATCCGAGAGATTGAATGCATTTGAGCTTCAATTGTTATTGAGTGAAGAATATGACAAGAATAATGCCATTTTAGAGCTTCATCCGGGTGCAGGCGGAACGGAATCTCAGGATTGGGCTTCCTTACTGCTGCGTATGTATACAAGATGGGCAGAAAAGAAAGGCTTCAAGGTAGAAACACTTGATTATCTTCCTGGAGATGAAGCTGGCGTTAAAAGTGTAACTCTTGGCATTCGAGGTCACAATGCGTATGGTTATTTGAAAGCCGAAAAAGGTGTACACCGCCTAGTACGTATCTCGCCGTTTGACTCCTCAGGCCGTCGCCATACCTCTTTCGTATCCTGTGAGGTTATGCCTGAATTCAATGATGAGATTAATATCGAAATTCGCACTGAGGATTTGAAAATTGACACGTATCGTGCGAGCGGTGCCGGCGGTCAGCATATCAATACAACAGATTCTGCTGTTCGGATTACGCACTTACCAACCAATACAGTGGTCAGCTGCCAAACGGAGCGCTCCCAAATCAAGAACCGTGAAACAGCTATGAAAATGCTGAAATCCAAGCTTTATCAGCTGGAAATTGAGCAACAGGAAGCTGAATTGGCAGAAATTCGCGGAGAGCAAAAGGAAATTGGATGGGGAAGTCAAATCCGTTCCTATGTATTCCATCCATATTCCATGGTTAAGGACCATCGTACAAATGCAGAAACTGGGAATATTCAGGCTGTCATGGATGGAGATTTAGATATGTTCATCGATGCTTATTTACGTTCAAAATTATCCTAATTTATATAGAATTTTTTTAAGGATCAGCTAAAAAGTTAGCTGGTCCTTTTTTGTTTTAAAATTATTTAATTATTTTGTAATTTCTGTAACTTTTATCTATTTTATACGATATTATTAAAAGGTGGAATTTTTGAAAGGAAGTGATGGCATGAATGATACGGCTCTTGAAGTAAAGTCATTAACGAAAAAGATTGGCAGCACCGTTATTGTAAATGATGTGAGTTTTAGCGTTAAAAAGGGTGAAATTTTTGGGCTGCTTGGTCCGAACGGTGCTGGTAAGACAACGATTATTAGAATGATTGCCAGTCTGATTAATCGTTCGAATGGCCAGGTTATGATTAACGGCCATGATCTGGATAAGGATTTTGAAGGTGCCATGCATGATTTAGGCGCGATTGTAGAGAATCCAGAGTTTTACAAGTATATGACCGGTCGAAAGAATATGATTCACTATGCACGAATGGCTAAAGAAAAGATTACGGCAGAGCGCATAAATGAAGTTGCTCGCTTAGTAAAACTTGACCATGCGATGGATAAGAAAGTAAAGACATATTCATTGGGTATGCGTCAGCGCCTGGGTGTTGCACAGGCTGTCTTACATCGTCCTAGGTTATTGATCCTCGATGAACCGACCAACGGATTAGATCCACAAGGTATACGAGAATTCCGTGATTATTTACGCCAATTAGCAAATGAGGGAATAGGCGTGTTAATTTCCTCTCATTTATTATCAGAGATGCAATTAATGTGCGATCGTTTTGCAGTTATTGAAAAAGGCAAGCTCATACATATTGAGAATAATAGTATTGAAGAAAAAGAAGAGGATTTAAGAGAAGTAGTCTTCTCCATAAGCAATGTACTGTTAGCTGCCAAAATAATCAGAGAGCATTTTGCACTTCTGGATATTGTGAAACAGGATGAAAAGGTGATTACCATCCAAGCAACTCGCGAGGATGTTGCCAAAGTAAATCGCGAGTTAAATGAAGCAGGAGTAGATGTTTATGAAATTAGTGTCGTAAAGAAAACGCTTGAAGATCGATTCTTTGAGATTACGAAGCAAGAGGAGGTGCGTGTATGATTTCATTAATCAGGAATGAATGGATGAAGATATTCTCTAAAGTATCTTCGTATATTTTTATAGGCTTTTTGATTATAGCCGTGATTGGTTCGGCTACTCTTGTCAAGACACTCTTTACCAGCGAGGAAGATTGGCAGGAAGAGCAAGAATTAATCATTGAGTCAAATAAGGAAATACTTGCTGATCCGGATAGCGATGAAGAGTCGAAAATCTATGCGGCTGAAGATATTGAAATAGCACAAGCTACACTGGATGCCGGAGTAGATCCAAACAAGGTGACTACCTGGACATTTATGGCTGAGTGGGTGACCTCGATTGCATCATTTGTGACGCTGTTTGCGGTGATTGTATGCAGTGCATCCGTATCTGCTGAATTCTCTGATGGGACGATTAAACAATTATTAATCCGCCCGCACCGCCGTTGGAAAATCCTTTTATCGAAGTATATTTCCTCCCTGTTATTTGCAGGATTAATGCTTATCACCTTACTTGTCGCAGGGTACCTGGTAGGTTTATTATTCTTTGATCATGGTTCTTTTTCGGAGAAAGTAGCTGATCCTACGAGTTTTGAAAACAATACAGTCCTTGTCGGTTCCTATTTTATCGATATGGTGGTTTATTGGTTACCTGGTTTCCTCATTATCACGACGATTGCTTTTATGCTGAGTACCTTGTTTAAAAGCCAGGCAATCGCAGTTGGGGTGTCTGTTTTCATCCTGTTTGCTTCTTCAACGTTAAATTTTTTAATCACGTCCCTTGTTGAAAAATATGGATGGTTAAAATTTGTTTTGTTCCCGCATTTGGACATGAGGCGATATATTATGGAAATGACACCTATGTTTGAAGGAGCAACGGTAGGCTTCTCACTGGGTGTACTGGCTGTCTATTACTTGCTGTTTATGGCTATCACGTTTATTGTTTTCCAAAAGAAAGATATATCCATCTGATTGGTGAAAGGTACTCTTTAGAAGAGTGCCTATTTCTTTGCCTTTTAGGTGTGCTTATTGTCTGACTTTTTCATCTTCTGTTGCCTTTCATTGTTTCATGTCGAAATTTCGTATAGAATGAATATACTTTATTAAATGTTTAGACGGAGGCTTTTGCAATCGTGAAGAAAAAAAGAAACGCACAGAAGGAATCGCATCCTTACTTCAATTTAATTAAGGATTATTTATATGTTCTGATCGGCTCTGCCATTGTGGCCATCTCCTTTAATATGTTTTTACTGCCGACAAAAGTTGCATCCGGTGGGGTCAGCGGAATCAGTACGATTACGTATAATGTATTCGGATGGGAGCCGGCCTTTGTACAATGGGCCTTTAATATTCCGCTTTTTGTAGCAGGGGTTATACTGCTCGGCACACATTTTGGAATCAAAACGGCTGTTGGGACAATCTTTTTCCCGTTCGTAGTTTTCCTAACGAGTGACTGGTCTCCATGGACTCAGGATCCTTTATTGGGAGCTTTATTTGGCGGGATTGGTGTTGGATTGGGACTTGGGATTGTATTCCTTGGAAAAGCATCAACAGGTGGTACCGATTTAGCGGCACAAATTGTCAATAAATACACCGGGCTATCGTTAGGAACCTGTGTTGCTGCCATTGATGGTTTGATCGTATTGGCTGCTTGTCTTGTATTTGATATCGAGCAAGGCCTTTATGCTTTAATTGGGCTATATGTAACGAGTAAAACTATTGATTTAGTCCAAGTTGGCATTAATCGCTCTAAAACAGTTATGATCATTACCAATCATGAAACGGAAGTAAGAAGAGCTATATTGGAAGAAGTGGACCGCGGGGTCACAAGAATATCTGCCCATGGCGGTTATACAGAGAGTGAACGTCCGGTATTAATGTGTGTAATTGACCAAACTGATTTCACAAAACTGAAACAAGTAGTTCAACGTATTGATGATCAGGCATTTGTCGTCGTTATGGATGCTGCTGAGGTACTTGGAGAGGGTTTTAAAAAAGCCTAGATACAGCTAAAATAAGGGCATACAAATGTTTTCCTAATATTGGGAGGGGACTTCCTTGAAGAACTATTTGCATTTTGGCATAGCAGTTGTTATCATTGCCCTTGTTGGTTGTACAACTCATTCGGGTACAGAGAAAAATGAAACAGCCTCATCGACTCCCATTTCGATTGCAAATGATGGAAGTGAAGCGGCAAAGATTTATGAACAAAAATGTTCAAATTGCCATGGAGACACACTTGAAGGCCGGATTGGTCCTGGGTTGGTTTCTGTAGGTGAAAAATTATCCGTGCAGCAAATTGAAGCGATCATCAATGATGGAGCACCTGCCATGCCAGGTGATTTGATTTCAGAGGATGATGCTACAAAAGTGGCTGAATGGCTTAGCAATAAGCAGTGAAGTATTTTAATAGAATTTACCAAACCGGAGGAGATCATCTTACCGGTTTCTCTTTGTCCTTTAATTGAATAGGTTAAATGACCTTTTCTTTAAGAATGGAACATGAGTACGATGAACCACAGGGTTGTTAAAACTATATTAACGGTATCTGACAAAAAAGGTAATATAGTTGAAATATAAATGTAATATAAACGTGGTTTTTCTGACATTTTATGATGTTATAATAAAATCGTGACAAAAGATGGATTTTTCCATCATAAAACAAGAAATAACGACACCTGTCGATAAAGCATAGAGGTACTATACACAACATGAAGGTAGAAAAGGTGAAAACGACATGATAGAAATGATTAATGTTCAAAAGACATATCCTAATGGCGTTTCAGCAGTCAAGGGCCTTAATGTAAAAATCAAATCAGGAGAATTTGTTTACGTTGTTGGGCCAAGTGGCGCAGGGAAGTCTACATTTATTAAGATGATGTACCGCGAAGAAAAACCGACAAGTGGTACAATCATGATCAATGGCAGGAATATTGCCAATATCAAAAACTCGAAGGTACCTCTTTTAAGAAGAGATATCGGGGTAATCTTCCAGGATTATAAACTGTTAAATAATCTTACAGTCTATGAAAATGTAGCTTTTGCTCTGGAAGTAACAGAGGAAAGACCACAGGTCATTAAGCAAAAAGTTATGGACGTACTTGATTTGGTTGGTTTAAAGCATAAGGTTCGTATGATTCCGACTGAATTGTCCGGGGGAGAACAACAAAGGGTAGCTATTGCCCGATCCATCGTTCGTTCGCCTAAGCTGGTAATTGCAGATGAGCCGACTGGTAACCTGGATCCAGAAACATCATGGGAGATCATGAAGATTTTTGAAGAAATCAACAGTCTCGGTACAACGGTTGTGATGGCAACCCATAATAAAGAGATTGTTAATACACTGCAACATAGAGTTATTGCGATAGAGAATGGATACATCGTGCGTGATGAACAGAAGGGGGAATATGGCTATGAACTTTAGAACCTTCCTCCGACATATAAAAGAAAGTTTCAAAAACATTGGCAGAAACGGCTGGATGACATTTGCTTCTGTCAGCGCCGTAACAGTTACACTATCTTTAGTTGGTGTATTTGTTGTTATTATGATGAACTTAAATAACTTTGCCAGCAGCATTGAGAGTGATGTTGAAGTACGTGTCCATGTGGATCGCACTGCTACTGAAGAACAAAGGATTCAACTTGAGAGTAATCTAGAAAAATTAGGGGAAGTAGATTCTATTATTTTTTCCCCGAAAGAAGATGAATTAAACAACCTGATTGAAAATATGGGTGATCAGGGAAGTGCCTTTGAACTCTTTGAGCAGGATAATCCTCTGAACGATGTATATATTATCAAAACATATCGCCCTGGCGATGTCGCAAAGGTTGCGGTAGAAGCAGGGAAAATGGATTATGTTGAAACTGTCAAATACGGACAGGGCTTCGTTGAAAAAATGTTTAAAATAGTCGATACATCACGGAATGTAGGGATTGTTTTAATCGCAGCCTTGCTGTTTACGGCTATGTTCTTGATATCCAATACGATTAAAATTACCATCTTCGCAAGAAGACGTGAAATCGAGATTATGAGATTAGTAGGTGCCACAAACGGATTTATCCGTTGGCCGTTTTTCCTTGAAGGATTATGGCTCGGCATTATGGGATCTATTATCCCGATAGGTATTATTGCTATAGGCTATAAGTTCCTTTACGATAATTTTGCAACAGGTTTAACTATTGATTATATGAACCTGCTTCCGTACAATCCATTTATTTATCAAGTGTCCCTATTGATTGTCCTGTTTGGAGCTTTGATTGGTATTTGGGGAAGCTTAATGTCAGTTCGTAAGTTTTTGAAAATATAACTATCCAAAGTTTAATAGTATCAATCATGCCCCCTCCGAATAAGGGGGCCTACATAGAATAGACAGAATGTGTTACCTAGTATGAAAGGGGAAAGTCACGTGAAGAAGACTATTGTTGCATTAAACACGGCATTAGTGCTGGGTTTTGCTGGCCTTTTTGGAGGCAGTGTTCAAGCAGCATCCATTGATTCTTTACAACAAAAGAAGAATAACATCCAAGAAAAGAAATCAGCGGTTGAATCAGATATCTCAGAAGCAAACGGTAAGATCAACCAGATCGAATCTCAAAAAGCTGAAGTAAAAGCAGAACTTAATAAATTACAAAAATCGATAACTGAAACACAAGAGAAAATTAAAGAGAAAAATAGCCAAATCACTTCGACACAAGATAAAATTACTAGTTTAAAAGAAAGCATCAAAGAAATTGAGGCCAGAATTGAAACTCGTAATGAGATTTTGAAAGAACGGGCTCGCTCCTACCAGCAAAATGGCGGAGGAGTAAATTATTTAGAGGTTGTTTTTGGAGCCAGCAGTTTTGGTGAATTTGTTGAACGTGTAGGAGCTGTATCCACTATTATGCAAGCGGATAAGGATATCTTAACGGAACAAGAAAATGATAAAGCTGACTTGGTTGCAAAAAAAGAAGAAGTTGAAGATAAGCTCAGTAAATTAAATGCAATGAAACAAGAGCTTGTAACGATAAATGAAAAGCTCGATGGCCAGAAGGTCGAAAAAAATAAATTAATGGCTATTCTGAAATCCGAACAGGCTGAAATTGAGGAAGAAAAACTAAGCCTGGAAGAGGAAAAGCAATTATTGGCGAGTCAGGCAGAAGCTGTGAAAAAAGCCATTCAACAAGAAAAGGACCGTCAGGCAGAAGAAGCTAAAAAAGTTTCTGCAAGCACAGGCGGGGGAAATGGTAATACAGTATCTGCACCGGCTCCGGCCATTACGTCCGGTAAATTTATGCGTCCTGCTGCAGGATATGTATCCTCCGGATTTGGCGGAAGATGGGGAAGAAATCATAACGGGATTGATATTGCCAAGTCAGGCACAGTTCCAGTCGTAGCTTCGGCAGCTGGTGTCGTAACAAGGTCAAATTATTCAAGCTCCTATGGAAATGTTATTTACCTGTCGCACTATATAGATGGACAAGTTTATACAACAGTCTATGCCCATTTGAGATCAAGAAACGTTTCTGAGGGTCAAACAGTAAGCAAGGGCCAACAAATTGGTATCATGGGGAATACGGGTCGTTCATTTGGACAGCATTTACATTTTGAATTATACGTAGGTGAATGGACTGCTTCTAAAAAGAATGCTGTAGATCCATTGAAATATTTGACTGGTATGTAAGATCAAAGATGCACGTAACGCAGTTCTATATTGAACTGCGTTTTTATGTTCGTGAGATAAATGCGAATATGCTAGCAAAGAAACCCGAAATATGTCGGGTTACCCACTATTTTGATGGACAATTTAAGTATACTATTTAGACACCTCCTGCTAAAATTTGTATTATAGTATAAAAATTTACAAATAGTGAGGTGTGGCATGGAGGGTGTTATTTTGAAGGATTTTCTGATCAAGGACGATCAACAGTTTACAGATTTTATCAGTAAACAAAAAGAACTCTATGATCCTGCACAAATTGATTTACATAGTATTATATTTTCACTGAATGATTTATTTCCTAATAACTATGAAAAACAGAAATATTTTCTGAAGGAATATTATATCAATTGCAGAGATGCTATAAAACCTCACATATTAATGGAATACTTTACGATGCAAGGAGATACGAAAGAAGTAGAATCCCTCCTTCAATCTGAGAAAGAATTCGACAGTCCCGAGATGAGAACATGGATCTCTATCTATTCCATCCTAAGTAAGCGAAGAGATGGTCTTTTAACCGGTACGGATTTAATTGATGCCATTTTTAAGGTGAAGAATACGAATAATGAAACGCTTATACTATCGTTAATTATTCATTTATATGGAATCAGTGAGACAGGCCTTTATGAGCCTTTTCATAAGGTCAGGCGTGTAATCGTCCCAATGGTTGAATTAATGGATAATGATTTCCTGCGTGAATCATATTCAATCCGTTTGGCTGAGATGGAAGTTCTCACCTACCTGTATATGAATAAAATTGATCTCTGCAGAGAAAAATGCATGAAAGTGATTGAAAGGCGCGAATTGGAAGTGTATTTTCCTGTTATCTATTCCGTTTTCTATCATACATTGGGTCAATCCTTTATGTTTGAAAATTATCAGGTGGCAAAATACTGGTTAAAAAAATCAATGGCGACTTTGAGTTCCCTGCCAGCCGAAATACAATCCAAAAGGATGAATTTTTTAATAAATACCATGGAGTTTTTGAATTCTTTTTGGGGAGTCGATACAGACTCAATACCAAAGGATGAAGCAGAAAAAGCCCATCGCTATCTTGTAACAGGACGATTAGAAGAGGCTTTGCATATATTAGATAATTTAAAAAAAGAGAATGGATATTTAACATCCTATCAGCTATTTTTTTATAGCATCGCAACTGATAATGAAAAGTTAATGCAGGTTGCCAGAGATGTTTTTACATCGAACTCAAACTTTCTTTATCTTCAACTATTGAACTCCGAGAATGTACATAGATACAAAGCAAGATTGGGAGGTGAATAGGTTTATGAAGCGAATAGCTGGGTTTGTCATCACGTTATGCATACTGACTTGCGCTTTTGGCAGTGCTGCAGTATTTGCTAAAGATCCAGGACCGATTGCTCCGGGTGCCAGTCAAAAATTAGATAAGTAATCATACTATGTACAAGCCTTTCATACTGTATATAGTAGGACTAAGCATTGCACATTTATACGTGCAGTGCTTTTTTAATTGGTAAAAACTATGAAAGGAGCAATCTATGAAAAATAAATGGTACTGGTTATTTTCTGTGGCCATCTTTCTATTAGTTGTTACAATCGCTGGCTTGTGGTGGAAGTATGAGACGTTGGAGAATACGCTTGAATCGAAGAGTCAAAAAGAGAATCAGGCTGATTCCTGGCCCCAGCTTGAAAAAGTACGACAGGCATATGATATTATTACGTCTAATTACGTAGAGCGTATAGATGAAGGGAAACTGACTGAAGGAGCTATTAAAGGAATGCTTGGGGAACTCAATGATCCATACTCGGTATATATGGATGAAGAGACCTCCTCTCAGTTCCAACAAACATTGGATTCCAAGTTTCAGGGGATTGGGGCTGAGATTAGTTTTATGGACGGTAAGTTTATCATTGTGTCACCATTTAAAAATTCCCCGGCTGAACGATCCGGCATAAAACCTGGTGATGAGATTATCCGTATTGATAGTAAGGATGTTAAGGGATTGGAGCTATATGATGTGGTTTCCTTGATTCGTGGGAAGATTGGAACTAAAGTGACGATAGACATTAAAAGAAACGGCAATGAACAACCAATCACGTTTTTAGTGGAACGGGATGAGATTCCGGTTGAAACGATTCACACGGCTGTCAAAAAAGTAAGGGATAAAAAAATTGGGTATATCCAAATCACCTCATTCAGTGAACAAACTGCAGAGGATTTTCTGGATGACCTAAAAGGTCTGGAAGAGGATAAGGTGGATGGACTTTTGATTGATGTAAGGGGAAATCCTGGGGGACTGTTAACAAGTGTTCAGGAAATCCTGGAGGTGTTTGTGACGAATGAACATCCTTATATTCAAATTCAAGAGAGGAATGGCAAAAAGAATAAATTTTTCTCTACGTTAAAAAGCGAGAAGGAGTACCCGATTGCTGTGCTTATTAATAAGGGAAGCGCCTCAGCCTCAGAAATATTTGCCGGTGCCATGCAGGAAGCAGAAGGTTATCCATTGATTGGTGAGAAAACATTTGGAAAAGGGACCGTCCAGCAGCCGGTTTCAATGGGAGATGGAAGTACCATTAAGTTAACTTTCTATAAATGGCTGACACCAGATGGTACATGGATTCATAAAAAGGGTATTAATCCGACGATGTCTGTCCAACAAGATAGCTACTATACTTTACAGCCCCTTGTTGTTACGGAAGACCTGCGGAAGGATATGAATAATAAACAGGTGAAGACGCTGCAGCAGATGTTAGAGGGATTGGGGTATGCACCAGGGCGTACAGATGGGTATTTTAGCGGTAAGACAGAGAAGGCTGTCCTAGCCTTTCAGCGGATGCATAAATTGCCGGTTACAGGGAGTGTTGATCAGGATGTTGCAGCTAAGCTCCAGCAGGCAGTTGTGGATAAGATTAAGGATGAAAAAAATGACCGTCAGCTGCAAACAGGATTAAGTTGGTTGGCCCAGCAATAGTATTCGGTTGTTATGGATACCTCCCGAAAATATGGAGTGGCTTGGTTTTTAATTGAATAGCATAAAAAAGTGAGGGCTATGGGTCTTCGCTTTTTTATATGGCTGATTCCATACACTAAGTTCATTGTCCAATCGATATAAAGAAAATCTGATAAAACCAACTTTCACTATGTAATGGTCGGGATCATTTTCGACAGGCTTACACTGCTATATTATCGTAATTCGTTACCGACTCTTTTGTTTCTTCTACTGGGAGGATATCAGAGAAGTTCTTGGTGAGTTTTGTAGTATAGTGACAATTTGAAAAGAATTAATAGGAAAGGAGGGGGGGATTTGATAGAATATTAAGTAAGTGTATGCGAGGTTGGTGATTAATTTGTGGGAAACGTGGATAATTGAGATAGCTAAAGGAATAGGTGAATTGTTTTTACACCCGCTTTTCTATGTGGGTTTTATACTTACATATATACTTGGCTCAATGAGGGTCAAACAGGAAAGAAAACTGTTTCATGTCCGTGTAGAGGATTCTATGATTGAAATGAAGGAATATATTGTTCCTAGTTTAGTATGGGGACTCATACTCTCGGTCATCACTGGGCTACTCGGCTTAGCTGTACCGTTTGATTTCATTGTAATCTTAGGAATCTTCACATTACTGATTAGTGTAAGCATGCAAATTAGATTTCTTTCCCCGGCCTATACAGTTGGATTGGCCTTTCTTATCATCTATATTTTATATGGAACTGGATTTGAGGGCATCCTGAATAATAGTTATTTTGTATTTGAGCAGGCGATTTATCCCTCAATAGCTGTTTTAATAGGTTTATTGATTATTACAGAGGGTGTATTAATTCGGAAAAGGGGAGCTATTCAAGTTTCTCCTTCAGTTGAAAAAGGAAAACGCGGTCTCTATATTGGAACGCAAACAACAAAAAGAGTTTGGCTGGTGCCGGTTTTATTATTTATTCCTAATGGTATGTTGAATGTAAGCGGCGATTTTTGGCCTGTCTTTACTTTTGGAGGAACGGATTGGAGTCCTATTCTGGTGCCATTTTTTATAGGGTTCTCCTTTAAAGCGAAAAGCAATTTGATGGGAAATGTGGCTGGAAGGCTTGGAAAACATGTAACGATCCTGGGAATTATGGTATTAGCCCTGGCTATGGCTGGAAAGTGGTACCCAATCGTCAGTTTGGCAGCTGTCATTATTGCTATCATTGGCAGGGAAGTCATACAGTTTGTGTATAAAAATAATGAAAATCAATCAAATGCTTTCTTCACTTCAGGAAAAAAAGGCTTAATGATCCTGGGTGTCCTTCCGGAATCGCCGGCAGAGCGAATGGGGTTAAAAGCAGGGGAGCGTTTGACCCGTGTGAATGGCCAACAGGTTTACAACTCTGAGCAACTTTATGAAGCCTTACAAATCAATCGTGCCCATTGTAAGCTGGAAGTCTATGATACGAATGAGCAAATCAGGCTTGTTCAAAATGCCTTATACGAGGGAGACCATCATGAATTAGGTATTTTGACAGTCGATAGTGAACTGAAGAGGTAAAAGCTTCGAGTTAAATGGTATTTTAATAGAATGAATAAAACGGTGGTCACAGGCTTATATTGTGACCACTGTTTTATTGTGATGATATTATTTAACTATTCCTGGACTTATTCAAAATCATATTTCCTACTCTTATCAACTGTTCCTGATCAAACATCTCATCAAATTCCAATCTACGCTTACCATATTGGATTTTTAATCCTCTTTCTAATAATCCATCCTTGAACCAATTGACGTTTCTAACGGTCTGATACCTGAATCTTTGTACTACACTGAACCTCTTGTTAACAAAGATTATTCTTTTATTGGTAGGAATTAAGTATCCGAAGATTTCCTTCTTGCTGCTTTTATCATATTCACAGAAAATGAAGGCCAAAGCCTTCTCATTAGGTTCAAAAACACGTTGGATAAGGGTTTTAAAGAATACTTTATTTCTCTTAATTTCATTATATTCATAAGGGGAACATGTTTGGACGTTATTTTCCATTAAATTAGAGATGATGGCTTCAATTTCTCTTCTTTCCTGTTCTTCTCGTTCACGTTTTAGCCTCTCTTTTTCCTGTTGCCTTTGAAGGCGAGCATGTTTCTTTTCGATTCTCTTTTGTTCAACCTCAGCTTTAACCTCGGCGTATTTTTCTTTTTTTGTAAATAAATTAATTAGCATATCTTCTATTTTATAAAAAATGGTTTGATAAATATTCATTTCAGCCCTCTTACCTATTCTTTTTTGTATCCTTCTGCCGACCAACTTATTGTCTCTATCTGTGACTCATTATAACTATTTCTAAAAGATTTTCAAAGATAACCTGAGAATTTATGTGATTAGGGAGAAGTATCAGTATTCATATTTTTTGCCAAGTTCATTTGTTTAATCATAAATTCTCTTTGTAATAGTAGTATTGATTTTTGTAATATTTGTAATACACATCGAGCGAATGTTATAATATGGAAAAATAGTAGGGGTCATTTGATGAATTTAAACAAGGTTCGTAAGAGTTATTTTGATCTGGACTTATTGTTAATTATTTTTGTTTTTATGGGCATCAGCTGTTTCTATATTTATAGTGCACAGAAGTATCTTCCGTATGGAAATCCATTTGCAATAAAGCAGGCCATTTATTTTTGTATAGGACTAATCCTGACATCGGTTGTTTACTATTTTGATTCAAGCCAGATTAAGAGAATGTCTACCTATCTATATCTTTTCGGGGTCAGTATATTAGCTTTCCTTTTAGTCGCTCCTGAAAGTATTGCGGAGGAAACGAAGGGGGCAAAATCCTGGTTTCAACTACCTGGTTTCTCTGTGCAGCCTTCAGAGTTTATGAAGGTATTTCTCATTCTTTTTTTGGCGAAAATCATAGTCTCCCATAATGATAAATTTATAAGAAATAAATCTCTTAAATCTGATTTCATCTTATTGCTGAAATTAGGATTGGCTGCAATTCCGCCTCTTGGATTGATTCTTTTGCAGCCTGATGCAGGTACGGCTATGGTAATCGCAGCTATTTTAATAGGTATGATTTTTGTGTCCGGAGTGAATTGGAGAATCATTTTCACCTTGATTTTAACAGGGATTTCTGCCGTGGGTACGCTGGCTTACATCTATCTTTATCATACAAAACTATTACTAAGCTTTTTAGGAGAATATCAAATAAATCGGATACACGCCTGGGTTGATCCATTTAATTTTAGTGAAGGCTATCAGCTTAAAAATTCCATACTTGCCATTGGATCAGGAATGGATTCGGGTAGAGGTTTTAACAATGGCGTTATGTATGTTCCGGAAGCTCACTCGGATTTTATTTTTACCGTAATTGGAGAAGAGGGGGGCTTTATCGTTGCCAGTATGGTCATTGCCCTTTACTTCATGATGATTTATAAAATAATTGCAATTGCCACATTAAATAAGGGACAATATGAACGGTATATCTGCATAGGCATCGTTTCTATGCTCACCTTCCATATCTTTGAGAATATAGGTATGGTCATGGGACTTGTTCCGATTACTGGCATCCCTTTGCCATTGCTAAGCTATGGAGGGAGTTCTGTATTGGGAACTCTTCTTGCTTTAAGTATTGTGCTAAATATATCTGCAAAGACAAAGACCTATATGTTTTCTAAATAATAATTGTCAATCCTCTCTGTTGTGAGAGGATTTTTTCGTAATCAGACATCTGGGTGCCATATAGATTGATTCATTTATAAAAATAAATAGTATAAGAGTTCGTCCTGGAATTATTTGACTGTTAAATAAATGGATAGTAAAATGTTCTTAAAAAAGAACGATATTATAATTAATAAATAATATTAAGTATTCAGACCATTAATCCTTATTCGAGACTTAATTACATCAATTATATGCAAATTTTTTTTAATGTCATTGTTCTTAAAAACGAACGTTTAAGGAGGACTTTATGTATCGTAAAAATTGCTATATCTGCCATCGAGCTTCTTATAGCAGCTGTGAAATGGGTGAATGGCTATGTCCTTCCTGTGGGAATGATTTAACCAAACAACAGGTGTTAAGGGCCGTAGAGTATTCACAAAATAAACAAATCTATTATGAAAAATATCAGAGGGAAAAGGACAAATTTCATTTGTTTTCGACATGAATATGTCTTACAACTTGGATATATCAGTCTTTTTACCTATATTTGTAGAAAAATGAAGGAAAATATACCTAATAAAATGTTGAAAATTACAAATAGTGGCAATAAAATAGTTGGTAAGCAATTATAATTGTGAAGAGCTGTCAGTAAAGGGCAAACTTATTGAAAAATAAGGACGCAAAGTCACAGATCTAAGGTATTCATATTACTATGATGGCTGGACTGCCTGAAATACAGAGGAGTATTTTAGGGGGGAAATATAATTGATGTGTACCGTTAAAGCTGAATTGGATCAAGAGTGGGTAAATCTTATATTGATCGCCCGACAAATGGGATTTACCAAAGAGGAAATTAGGAACTTTATAGAGAGAGAAGGAAAAGCAGAGGAATGAGGAAGAATATATAAAAAATACCTCGGTTTCAGTTGATGGTCGGGGTATTTATTTTGTTTTCAATAACAAGAAAAAACACTTACTGCTATATAAGTGTTTTTGGGAAACAAATATTCATTTTAAATTCCTATTCATCATCTTTTTTAATACGCCATTTATTAAATTCAATAAACTCTCTAAACTGATCTTTGGATACCCCTGAATTCATTGCTTCTTTTATTATTTCTGCCCAGTCCTCATCAAGGTTGGTCATGTCCGGTTCATCGTGTAAGAGAGCATCAAGCGGGATATTTAGTACAGCTGCTAATTTTTCAAGGAATTGAATGGAGGGATTTACCTGTATATTTCTCTCGAGTGAACTTAAATAGGACTTTGCTACTCCCGCCTTCTCCGCTAGCTCCGTCATAGACATCTTTTTCTCTTTTCTAATTCTTTTAACACGATCACCAATCATATTTGATTCCCTTTCCGGATAAAAGATTACAAATTATGTAAACATTACCTTAGCTGATAAAATTATTATAATAGTTAGAACCTTCACATTCAATTGCTTTTTCTAAATGAATTTGAAAACAGGTTGCCAAATACCTTGCAGATGCTAGATTTTCGTTGCAGAATAAATTAATTACATGTATCATGTGAATTATTTTCCAGAATGATTTGTCCTTCGATTTGAAATGTACAATGTTCAATCTGATGATTGTTCTTTAACCAATTCTGTAATTGAATAAGAATTTCATCACGGTCCACTTTTTTCTCCACGACAACATGGCAGCTCAGGGCAGGAAAACCTGATGTGATCGTCCAAATATGTAAATCATGCACATCCAGAACGCCCTCTATACTCATTAAACTTTTTCTAACCTGCTCGATTTGGATCCCGGTCGGAGTCCCCTCCATTAGGATATGATAAGAGTCCTTCAATACACGCCATCCACTAATTAAGACAAGAGTAGCTACGATCATGCTGGCAATCGGATCTGCCAACTTCCAGCCGAACAGAATGATTAAGATTCCGGCAATGATTGCGCCGACTGATCCAAGTAAATCCCCTAATACATGAAGGAAGGCACCTCGCATATTCAGATTTTCCTCTGTATCACCTCTCATCAAGATCCAGGCAACTGCTAAATTGACGATCAATCCAATTAAAGCAATCCAAAGCATATTGGAGCTAACCTCTGGCGGCACTCTAAAACGCTCAATTGCTTCCCAATAGATAAATAAGGAAATAATGATTAAAGTCATGCCGTTTATAAATGCAGCTAATATTTCGAAGCGCTTATAGCCATAGGTTTTGGAGTAATCAGCAGCTCTTTCTGAAATTTTAAAGGCAAATAAGCTTAATCCCAAAGCAGCAGCGTCACTGAGCATATGTCCAGCATCGGAAAGAAGAGCAAGACTGTTGGTCCAAATTCCTCCAATTACTTCCACAATCATGAAGGCGAATATTAAACTAAAGCTAATTGCCAGAGCTTTTTTATTCGCATTATGATGATGATGGTGATGATGGCCTTCGCTTCCGTGACTATGATTATGCCCATGGTGATGTTTATGATGATCAGTCATTGTAAACTCCTCCAATCCCAGGATTTATACTATGTTTATAAGCCTGTTTCTTTCTGTTTATTATTTAAACGTATTAAATCTATACTATATGTTATGCCCCCTCTTTATTGAATATCTATCATGAAATAAATACCTGATTTATTTTCAGCAAATGGTTTCATTTTATTTTCGGTTTATTTGGAGTATTTTTTAGTCGAAAAAAATTATTTAAATATTTTATTTTAAAATACTACCTAAGTATAAATCATAATGATTGCTATGTTCTTTAGCTTTTTTTCCTAAATGGCAGATTTAAGGGGTCTCAATTAATCCTGAAGATAGCGATTGAATCTATCATCTTTCAAATGAAACAAAGGGGTTATGAATGTTTCGGAAGGTATGCAGTTGATTATCAATTTTGTCACAAGTGTTACGAAGAGTTCGGAAGCTGCCTCTGAAATAGCCGGAAATGGAAATGATTATTTATGAATCGATGAAAAAGATATGGACATTGAATCAAACCAAACATTGGAGATTATCCACAGATTAAGTGACTATACTCAGGATACTGGTGAAATCGTTGCCTCATCTAAAATATAACTAAACGGACGGAGATATGGCTAAAGCTGTTCAAAAGTTTATAGATCTACTCATATAAAGTGAAAGGATCCTCTGGTCGATATAGACCTGAAGATCCTTTTTGAATAGTTTATCCACAGGGGGAAATTTGCTTTCTTTATTAAATATTAAGAATAAAATGTGATTACCGTGTATAAGTGTGTGGACAACTTGGCTTATCCACAGGCTGTTAAAGTTCTATTCCATTCTCTTTCATTTCTAAAACAGTCAAAATGAACATGGCGTGTGACCAAGTAAGCGGTAATACCCAGGCAGGTCGGCCTGTAATTTTGTCAATTTGCTCTGCTAACAGATCTAAATCAGTGGCATGATCGACAACCCATTTAAATAATTTCTTTGCTTCAAGCTGTTTATTAATACGAATATAATAAATCGCGAGCCAGAGTGTCGATATGATCCATGGGTCACCACTAATATAGATATCCCCCGGGAAGCGCTCGATACCGCCAATAATTTTGGAGCGGCACAGGCGGTCAATGGTAGCTGCAGTTTGTTTCATTTTTGGATCATTGGCATCAATCATATTGAAGGGTACCTGAAGGCCAAGTAAACAGATATCGATGACATCATCCCTGACCTGACGATAGATTGGATACCCCTTGGCATCATATTCCTTTGAAACATCCTTGCCCTGAGCTTTCTTATTTAAGTAGGCTGGTTCATCCAGTCTTAAATGAAATGCACGGAAAAAAGCTTCGTTTGTCTCATTGTAGCCAATCTGCATGATGGTCTTTTTTATAGCTGCTGCAGTATTTCTATAAAGAATAGCTTTTTCGGGATGACCTAATTTTTCAGCCCATTCAGCAGAACCTAACAGGCCTCCATATACTGCGGCGGCTGAATAAAAGTGTTCAGCTTCTCTTTTTTCCCATATATCCATGCTAGGAAGAGGAAGATGGGTGATGGGGTCGATAAACTTCGTAAGGAAGTCCGCCCCTTTCTCCATGACTGGCCACATTTCAACTACAAAATCCTCGTCACCGGTAATTTCATAGAATTGATGGAGTCCCCACAGAATGGAGCCCGTTTCATCAATTTGCAACCCCCAGGCAGGAGCTAAATGACCGTCTAAATAGTGGCGCTGATCCCATTTTCCTTCCTCATCCTGAAGAGTTCTGGCAAATCGGTAAAACTCTTTAACCTGTCTGTGATAGCCTGCACGAGCGTATGCAGTTGCGGTATAGGCTGCATCACGGCCCCAACAATAGGAATATCCACCTGAAAAGGCATATTCCTCATCTACCTCAGGAGCAGCAATGAAACCGCCATTTTTATTGTTCATTAAATGGAACATAAGTAAAGAACGCTCATAAATTTTCTTTGTTCGTTCATCTATAATTTCAACTGGCTTCGCTTGATCCAAATATTCATACCAATAGTGCAAGGTCTCCTTGAAATGCTCGTCAAAGGGAATCTCTTTTACATCCTTTAAGATATCAATTGCTCCTTGAGAGCCGTTGCCTGCTGCAATATAAAGCGTAATGGATTTTTCCTCGTTGGGATCGAGAGAAAGCGGATCATATTCAATTCCACATGATGATTTATTGGCAATTCTTTTCCCCCTAAGAATACCGTCATTTAGCTCCTTAAATGTAGCTCCACATTGAAATTTCTTAACGTTATGAGTGGAGCCAACTGCAAATCCATACTCCCTATGATAATGGGTAAAGCTATCGATATCTTCCTCAAACCTAACAGTTTGGTAGCGCCTTTTTTCATCAATCATAAAATCACTGTAAACTACGAAACTTATATTTTGCGGACGATCTGATAGATTTTTAAAGGTAAAGTGCCGAACAAAGACATCTTTTTTGGGTAACACAAAATCGAGCTGTCTAATAGACAAGCCAGAACCGCCGAGTGTGGAAATCGTTTCTAAAATATTCGTGCGGTTCATATAGGCTTGTTTGTGATTCCATACATTCTCATGAAGGAAGAAGGTCTTTACCGAACCTTCAATGCCGCGAATACCTGTATAAAATAGATTTAGATGCTGGGGAAAATCGATATTTGGCCATGTGATTCTTTGCGCCTGCCCATCTTTTGTTAAAGATACCAGCATGCTTGAATTACCAATGATTGCTTCTGTAATATACGGTTTTTTTTCCAACAAAATCCCCCTCAACGTTGAAACAGTACATTTGTTTTATCCCTTCACTGATCCTGATGTCAAACCGGATACTATTTTTCTTTGGAAAATCAACACCAATATAACAATTGGAATGGTGACGATGACAGTTGCTGCCGTTATATCACCCCAAGGAATGGTGTAATCACTTTGGTAAAGGGATATACCTACTGGTACAGTTCGTGCTGCTTCTTTTGAATTAATGGTTAAAGCAAATAAATATTCATTCCAAGCTGCGATAAATACAAGGATGGCCGTCGTAAATACGCCGGGTGCAGCCAATGGGAAAATGATTCTTCTAAAGGTTTGAAATGGTGTAGCACCATCCATCTTCGCTGATTCCTCAAGATCCTTTGGTATTTTCTGAAAGAACGTGGATAATAGCCAAATAGCCAAAGGTAAGCTGAATGTAATATAGGGAATCACCAACCCTGTATACGTATTACGTAAATTGAAGTCGGTTACAAAGTTATAGATTGGTGAAATAATAGCGATATGCGGAAACATAGATGATGCGAGTATTACAGCAAATATAATACCCTTTCCTTTAATCGGTAAACGTGTTAACGCATAAGCTGCAAATGATGCAAACGTGATGGCGATTACGGTCGTAACGGTAGAAACGATTAAACTATTTTTCATGTAACTGAGCAGGGGCCTTGAAGTTAAAGCAGATTTATATGAATCTAGAGATGGATTCTTGGACCACCATTTATACGAGGCAAAAATTTCACCCGGTTCTTTTAAGGATGTAAGAAAGACCCAGAGAAATGGGAACATGATAACAAAGATAAAAAGAGCAATCGACACATAGAAAAGTATGGTTTTTACAGGCTTCTTCATTTAATTTTCCCCCTTTCCGTTTATGCGGTCTCCAAATAGGTCAGAACCTATGAATTTAATGTAAATCAGGCTGATAATCGCCACTGAAACAAACACAATCATCGAGAGGACGGAGCCTTCGCCGAAATTTTGTTGAGCGAATAAGGTTTTATATGCATATATGGTAATCACTTCTGTTGAATTTGCAGGTCCGCCGCCTGTTAAGACGAAAATGAGGTCAAATACTCTGAACGCATCAAGTGTACGGAAGAGCAGGGCAACAAGAATGCTGGATTTTAATAAAGGTAGTGTTATTCTGCGGAATTGGTACCACTTGCTTGCTCCATCGACTGAAGCAGCTTCATAAACATCCTTGGGGATGGTCTGCAAGCCCGCTAACAATAACAAAGCCATATAGGGTGTTGTTTTCCATATATCCGTTAGAATAACAGACGCCATCGCTCCGGCACCTGTGCTTAATAAATCCCCGGCGTTTGAAATAATATGAAGCTCTTCGAACAAGTGGGCGATAATGCCTGATTGCCCATCATAGAGGAACATCCACATCATCGCTGATACAGCGGTAGGGATCGCCCAGGGAATTAATACAACTGCTCTAACCGCACCTCTGCCAAAGAACGCTCGATTAATTAATAAGGCAATGGCTAATCCAATCACCAATTCAAAAAAGACTGTAATAACTGTGAAAATCATCGTATTGGATAACGATTTCCACATGCGTGCATCAGATAGGTATTTACTGTAGTTACCTAACCCAACAAAGTTTTCCTTCAAAATAGAATCAGAGACAGAAGCAGATAAAGCAGCTGTATCCTTTGCAAGTTCTGACTGCTCTCCCTCGATCGCTTTCAATTCACCACTGATGGATTTTAAATCAGCTTTATAGGCTTCTGCTGTATCCTCATTAATGGAGGCATATTTTTCATCTTTCTCCTTAATAGGTTCAAAGTTGGCAACCTTTTTCTCTACATATTCATATTGCTTTTCGATATCGGATTCATTTAAAAGTTTTTGATGATTTTTTTCAATGAGTTCTGCCCATTGGCTGGATTTATCGCTATTCAATTCTTCTAGATTTTTTTGTAGGTAATAATAATCAGTGGCATACCGTTCAAGGTCAACTTGAGAAGATAGCATTCGTATGGATTTCTCTGGAGTATTCAATCGATAATCAAACATACTGTTCCAAAAAGACATGGCAATTGGATAGAGAACAACAATTCCAATTAGTATAAGAGAAGGGATAATCATGGCATATCCTAATTGTCGTTCGGATAGCGAAAATTTCTTTTTCATATCATTACTCCTTTCAGGATGGACTTCAAAAGCTAAAAAATAGGAGACAAGCTTTTGTGCCCATCTCCCTCCCATAGCCGTTCCTATTAGGCTAAGTTATCTATTCCTTCAATGCAGCCTTCATTTTCGATTCCATATTTTCAATGGCTTCATCAACTGTAATATCCTTTGTTAATGCTTTAGAAATTTCGATTTGCAAAATATCCGATATTTCCTGGTAATTTGGAGTAACCGGCCTAGGTACAGCGTTTTCTAGTGTTTCAACAAAAGACTGTTCTTTGAAAACAGGAGCCGCATCCTGTACTTCCTTATCCTCATATAAAGCTTTTATGGTTGGAGCACGTCCGCCTTCGGTTGCAGAGATTTTTTGTCCTTCTTCCCCAGTCATGAATTTCACAAATTCCCATGATTCTTTTGGATGATCAGTATAGCGGTTAATCATGGCCATATAGCCTCCGAGTGTCGAAGCTGAGCCTGAATCACCAGCAGGTAAGGAGGTAAAGGCAAAGTTGCCAGCTACCTTTGAGGTACTTTTATCAGCAGCTGTTTTTTCCATATAGGGCCAGTTGCGTGCGAATACAGTTTGGCCTTCCTTAAAGGCAGATTCAGTTTCCGTTTCGGTAAAAGTTAAAATGTTATTTGGCATGAAATCTGCGTTTGCAATTTCAACCATTTTACTAAGTCCTTTTTTGGCTTCTGGACTGTTAATGACGACTTCATTGTTTTCATCGATGATTTTGCCGCCGTAGGAGGCAATGAATTCCATGGCGTTCACAACAATACCTTCATATTGCTTTGCTTGGAAGACAAAGCCTGAGCTTGTGCCTTCTTTCCCGTTTCCTTCTTTAGCCATTTCTATCAACTCATCCCATGTTTTTGGGGGTTCGCTAACCAAATCTGTTCGATAATAAAGAATACCGGCATCTGAGTATTTTGGCAGAGCCCATTGCTTGCCTTCAAATTTCCCGGCTTCAACTGGACCGGGGAAGTAGTCTTCGAGATTTATTTTATCCTGATCGATGAAGCGGTCTAATTCCATCGCGTAGTTAGCTTGGGCGAACTCTGCCGGCCAAACAACATCTGCATCAAATACATCGATTTCAGCACTTTTACTACTGAATGCGGTTACATATTGATCGTGCTGTTGAGTAGAACTATTCGGCATTTCCTGATAGTTTACCTTAATATTCGGATGTTTTTTCTCGAATGCTTCTATCAGTTTTTCTGTACTGCCTGTCGTATCGACTCCTCTGGCATATGTAATTTCAACTGTTTTTTCTTTTGAATCGTTCTCATCATTAGAGGTTTCTTCGGCATCCGAACATGCTGTTAAGGCAATCCCTAAGAAAGCAGCAGAAGAGATGGATAACCATTTTTTAAGTTTCATATTTTCCCTCCTATATTAATGAATACTTGCTTCTTTATAAATTCCTTTAGATTTGGTTAACGAAACCTAATTTTGGATAAAATTTCATACATGATCCTAAAGGCCTATGGACACATTTGAGTCAGAGGGGTGTCAAATGGAAGGCCAGTCAGCGATTAACTTAGTATCCTGCTGGATTAATCACATGAAATGTAATATATTTGTAGCTGAATAGAATTGCTGGAAAATAGCTGCGTGATTCCAGAGGAAGCAGGTGAGACCTCAGATGAAGATTTTAATAGCTCTTTTAGCTCCAGGTTTATTAGTTGTGCTCTTTTCAAGAGTGACATATAGCTGCATAGTCGGTTTATGTTTAACAGTTGCCCTAATCGCCGCATCAGCGTATAAAGGCTATACATCATCCTGGCCTCTGATTATAATTGACGCATTTTCATTAACGGCCGGGTATTGGTATTCTCAGCGGATGATCAAAAGAACACCTAAAAGTGCATAAACAACAGACTGAGTCTTCCATATTATTGAGGAAGACTCTTTTATTTTTTGGCAGGATGGGCATAAATGATATTATTAAAGTTAAAAAAGGGAATGTTTGTTCGCTTTTTATTGGTTTGTTTATAGATGATTGTGGTAAAATATTGTTATCAAATAAAACGAGATTTGAGATGAAAATGATGAAAGGGGCTTTTGTGTGAGTAAACAATTTGAATTGGTTTCCAAGTATACTCCTCAAGGAGACCAGCCAACTGCAATTAAAGAGCTAGTGAATGGAATTAATAATGGCGTTAAGCATCAAACGCTTCTTGGCGCTACTGGAACCGGAAAAACATTCACGATTTCAAACGTGATAAAAGAGATTAATAAGCCCACCCTTATCATTGCTCATAATAAAACGCTTGCTGGACAGCTGTACAGTGAATTTAAAGAGTTCTTCCCGAATAATGCAGTCGAGTATTTTGTCAGTTACTATGACTACTATCAGCCTGAAGCATATGTACCTCAGACTGATACCTTTATAGAGAAGGACGCCAGTATTAATGATGAGATAGATAAACTGCGCCACTCTGCGACATCTGCATTATTTGAGCGGAAGGATGTCATTATTATTGCCAGTGTATCCTGTATTTATGGCTTGGGTTCTCCAGAAGAATACGGGGAAATGGTTTTATCCATTCGAGTTGGCATGGAAATGGAGCGGAACCAGCTATTACGTAAATTGGTCGACATTCAATATGAACGAAATGATATTAACTTTCAACGCGGAGCATTTCGAGTTCGAGGAGATGTAGTTGAGATTTTTCCAGTCTCAAAGGATGAACACTGTGTACGTGTTGAATTTTTCGGCGATGAAGTGGAACGGATCAGAGAGGTGGATGCGCTGACTGGGGAAATTATCGGCGAAAGAGATCATGTAGCTATCTTCCCTGCATCCCACTTCGTTACAAGAGAAGAAAAGATGAAGATTGCCATTCAAAATATTGAAACGGAATTGGAAGAGCAGCTCACCTTTTTAAGAGGTGAAGGAAAGCTTCTCGAAGCACAGCGGTTGGAGCAAAGAACCCGTTACGATCTTGAAATGATGAGAGAAATGGGCTTTTGTTCAGGGATCGAGAACTATTCCCGACACCTGACCTTAAGACCGCCGGGCTCTACCCCCTATACCCTTATCGATTATTTCCCTAAAGACTTTTTAATGGTGATAGATGAATCCCATGTTACAGTCCCGCAGGTTCGCGGTATGTATAATGGAGACCGCGCCCGGAAAGAGGTACTTGTCAATCATGGTTTCCGTTTGCCGTCTGCAATGGATAATAGGCCTTTGCAATTTCAGGAGTTTGAAGAACATGTCAACCAGATTGTTTATGTGTCTGCTACACCGGGGCCTTATGAACAGGAGCATTCACCGGAAATGGTTGAACAGATTATCCGTCCAACGGGACTGCTGGACCCAACTATTGATGTTCGTCCGATTGAAGGTCAAATTGATGACTTGTTAGGGGAAATCAACGAGAGAATCTCAAGGGATGAGCGTGTCCTGATCACTACACTGACCAAGAAAATGTCTGAGGATTTAACGGATTATCTAAAAGAACTGGGCATCAAGGTTCAGTATTTGCACTCTGAGATTAAAACACTTGAACGAATCGAAATTATCAGAGATCTGCGTCTTGGAAAATATGATGTGTTGATTGGAATAAATTTACTGCGTGAAGGAATTGATATTCCGGAGGTCTCACTCGTAGCCATTCTTGATGCGGATAAAGAAGGATTCCTTCGTTCAGAACGGTCTCTTATTCAAACGGTCGGCCGTGCTGCCCGTAATTCGAACGGTCACGTTATTATGTATGCAGATAAAATAACGAATTCAATGGAAATAGCGATTTCTGAGACTAAACGGCGCCGTGCGATCCAGGAAGAATATAACAGGAAACACGGAATCGTTCCTAAGACGATCCAGAAGGATATCCGTGATATTATTCGAGCCACTCATATAACGGAAGATAATGAAGAAGAAAAAGCAGCAAATAAATACGAGAAGCTTTCCAAGAAAGAGCGTCAAAAAGTAATTGCAAATATGGAAAAAGAAATGAAGGAAGCAGCCAAAGCGCTTGATTTTGAACGTGCTGCCGAACTTAGAGATTTAATTTTAGAGTTAAAAGTGGAAGGATGAACATAGGATGGCACTTGATAAAATTGTAATTAAAGGGGCCAGGACCAATAATCTTAAGGATATTGATGTGACAATCCCCCGGGATAAGCTGGTTGTACTAACGGGTTTATCCGGTTCCGGAAAGTCCTCCCTGGCTTTTGACACAATATATGCGGAGGGACAGCGCCGCTATGTGGAATCTCTTTCCGCATATGCCCGGCAGTTCCTCGGCCAAATGGATAAACCGGATGTTGATTTGATTGAAGGGCTGTCTCCAGCGATATCAATTGACCAAAAGACGACAAGCCGCAATCCTCGTTCAACCGTTGCGACAGTGACAGAGATTTATGATTATATGCGTTTATTGTATGCCAGAGTCGGTAAACCGGTCTGTCCTGTGCATGGGATTGAAATTACATCTCAAACGATTGAGCAAATGGTAGACAGAATCATGTCCTATCCAGAACGCACAAAAATGCAGATTCTGTCTCCTGTCGTAACAGGCAGAAAAGGTACCCACGTCAAAATGCTTGAAGATATTAAAAAGCAAGGGTATGTCCGTGTCCGTGTAAACGGAGAAATGTATGATTTGGATGATGATATTAATCTGGATAAAAATAAAAAGCATACGATTGAAGTGGTCATCGACCGGGTTGTCGTGAAAGAAGGAATTAACGCTCGTCTAGCTGATTCCCTTGAGTCTGCACTTCGTCTGGGTGATGGTAAAGTTATCATTGATGTAATAGGCGAGGAAGAGTTGCTTTTCAGTGAGCATCATGCCTGTCCGTATTGTGGATTTTCAATTGGGGAATTGGAACCTCGGATGTTCTCGTTCAACAGTCCGTTTGGAGCCTGCCCAACATGTGATGGACTGGGCTTTAAAGTAAAAGTTGACCGGGCTGCCGTCATTCCTGACCCGGAATTAACATTAAGGGAGCATGCAATCGCTCCATGGGAACCTACCAGTTCTCAGTATTATCCTAAATTGCTTGAGTGTGTGTGCAATCATTATGGTATAGATATGGATGTTCCAGTCTCTCAACTACCGGAAAGCCAGCTTGATAAAATTCTTTATGGCTCGGATGGGGAGAAAATCTATTTCCGTTACGAGAATGATTTCGGGCAAATACGGGAAAACAGAGTGGAATTTGAAGGCGTATTGGCTAATGTAGAACGCCGGTTTAAAGAAACAAGTTCAGATTATACACGTGATCAAATGGAAAAATATATGGCCGAGCAGGCATGTCCAACCTGTAAAGGCTATCGCCTGAAGAAGGAAACGATGGCGGTATTAATAGCAGGACAGCATATTGGCGAGATTACGGCCCTCTCTATTAAAGATGCTAACGATTTCTTTGAAAATTTGAATCTATCCGAGAAAGATATGAGTATCGGCCGTCTGATATTTAGGGAAATCAAAGAAAGACTGGGCTTTTTGAATAATGTTGGCTTGGAGTATCTGACATTAAACCGAGCAGCCGGAACACTTTCAGGAGGAGAAGCACAGCGAATCAGATTGGCTACTCAAATCGGCTCGCGCTTAACAGGTGTTTTATACATTTTGGATGAACCTTCAATTGGTCTTCATCAACGTGATAATGATCGATTGATTGCGACGCTGAAAAGTATGCGTGACATCGGGAATACGCTTATTGTGGTAGAGCACGATGAGGATACGATGCTGGCTGCAGATTATTTAATTGATGTCGGTCCTGGAGCAGGAGCGCACGGCGGTGAGATTGTCTCAGCAGGTACGCCTGAGGAAGTGATGGCAGATTCTAATTCTTTAACGGGCCAATATTTATCGGGGAAAAAATTTATTCCTTTGCCACAGGAACGCAGAAAGGGCGATGGACGATTAATCCAGATTAAAGGTGCTAAAGAGAATAATCTCAAAAATGTAAATGTATCTTTTCCGCTTGGAACATTTGTAGCCGTTACAGGAGTATCCGGATCAGGTAAAAGTACATTAGTGAATGAAATTCTCCATAAATCTTTAGCTCAAAAGCTGCACAGGGCGAAAGCGAGACCGGGAAACCACCGCGAGATAAAAGGTGTGGAGGAACTGGAGAAAGTGATTGATATTGACCAATCACCAATCGGTCGTACGCCGCGTTCCAATCCGGCAACCTATACAGGTGTATTTGATGATATCAGGGATGTGTTTGCTTCCACAAATGAAGCGAAGGTCCGTGGATATAAGAAAGGCCGTTTCAGCTTCAATATTAAAGGTGGTCGCTGTGAAGCATGCCGTGGAGATGGAATCATCCGAATAGAAATGCATTTCCTGCCGGATGTCTATGTTCCATGTGAGGTTTGTCATGGAAAACGGTATAATCGGGAAACATTGGAAGTAACCTATAAAGGGAAGAATATTTCTGATATTTTAGATATGACAGTAGAAGAAGCACTTCAGTTCTTTGAAAATCATCCCAAAATTAAACGGAAGATCCAAACCATTTATGATGTTGGACTTGGATATATTAAGATGGGGCAGCCTGCCACAACACTATCCGGTGGAGAAGCACAGAGGGTGAAGCTGGCGAGTGAATTACACCGTCGCTCCAATGGCCGCTCACTCTATATTTTGGATGAGCCGACAACAGGACTTCATGTTGATGATATCTCGCGTCTCTTGGAAGTATTGCAGCGCCTGGTTGATAATGGCGACACAGTGCTTGTCATTGAGCATAATTTAGATGTCATTAAAGCAGCTGATTATTTAATTGATTTAGGTCCTGAAGGTGGAGAAAAAGGAGGAACCATTTTGGCTACCGGTACACCAGAGGTCATAGCGGAGACACCTGAATCTTATACAGGGAAATATTTGAAGCCAGTTCTAGAACGTGATCGGGACCGTATGAATAATAAAATCAAGGAAAAGCAAGCCGCCAGATAAAACGGCTTGCTTTTTATCCATATCCGGCATATTTGCATTAGAGAACTTACACATACGTTTGCCCGTGCACTCTTAGAAACCTCTTATATTAACCATTTCTGGCCAGAGTATAATCGAAAAGTTAACATTTTCCAATTGTTGTAAGGTATTGTTGATATAGAAGAAACTTTCTTTCAATTTATACGTACAATTAGGAGAGGTGTTTGTATCTATGACAACAACTAATCGATTTCTGGCTGCTCTATGTTATTTTAGTTTCTTCTTTTTAGGATTCATCTTTCCTACGGTTATTTATTTCGTAGCTGGAGATGATTTTGAGCTAAAAGGGCATGCTAAACGAGCTTTAATCTCACATCTATTTCCATTCGTCATGGGCATTATCGTGTTCTTTGTATTTCTAACTCAGCTTGCTTCGAGTTCGGAAATAACGGCCTTGCCCTATACAGCTATACTGGCTATGTTTCTTTTAGGTTTGATTAGCTTTATTGTGATGATTTGGAATGTCATTCAGGGTATTAAACTAGTAAAGGATTGATAGGTACATACCATGTAAAAGGGAGCTGGTAAGAATGAATCAAGAGAAAAAAAGAATATTGGAAATGGTGAAGGAAGGCTTGCTTAACGCAGATGAAGCGTTATTATTGCTTGAGCAAATTGAAAAGAAAGACAAACTGATTAAAGAAGATGAGCAGAAGACAGAGACCAGTGAACTATCAACGGTTGTAAACCAAAGTGAATCAGAATATAAGGGGTCACCATCTAAAAAGTCTGCATCTACAATGGATAAACTATTGGGAATCGTAGACGATGTGGTTAAAAAGATAAAAGATGTAGATTTTGACCTTAATTTTGGCTCAGCAGTTGATATCGAGCATATTTATCATCATGACCATGTATCTCTGCGAAAAATAGATGTTGATCTGGCAAACGGCAGTGTTCAGTTCCTTCCGTGGGATAAGGACGAGATTAGGATTGAATGCCAGGCGAAGGTGTATAGGGCAGAAAATACGACCGAAGCGAGAGAAAAACTGCTTAAAGAAGTAACTTATTCGCTTGAAGAAGGAAAACTTCGATTTGCTGCACATGATAAATCCATTAAATTACAAGCAATTATTCGAGTACCAGACAATCGCTACGAGGAATTGAAAATTCGACTATTTAACGGAACCATTACCGGTGAAAATGTTAAAGTCGATACGGTCATGACCAAAACGGGTAATGGGCAAATACAATTTACGGATTTGAATGCAAGAGAAGCAGAATTTGAGACAGTCAATGGTGTTGTCAATCTTAAAGGATTTGATGTAGGCGAATTGGAAGTCGAAACGATGAATGGTGCAATCCAAATACAGGGAGGCTTCCGAAAAGGGGATTTCCAGACGATTAATGGAAGCATTCAATGTGAACAAACCGGCCGTTATGGAGAAACGATCCGAGCTAAGGCGTCGGCAGGAAGTATTAATCTGCAAATTCCTGCAAATACTGGTTGTGATGGAGAGTTAAAATCCAATCTCGGCAGTTTTAATATTGACCTGAAGGGTATTCACATCATTGAAGAAAAAAGTGATGTGGTCCAAAAAATGCTCAGATTCAAATCAGAGGGTAATTATGAGGAATCCATTCATATTTTGGCCGAATCAAGAGCCGGTAATATTAAAATCAAACATTAATCAATAAGTTAATGGGTTAAAGGAGCTGCAGTGTATTTTGAAGGAAAAAAAGCGTTTTGTCCGTTCAAGGTCAGATAAGATTGTTTCGGGTGTCCTTGGAGGAATTTCACAATATTTTGGTATGAGTTCAAAGCTTTTGCGTATCCTATTTGTAATCGCGCTCATTCCAACTAGCTTTATGCTGATTATTCCCTATACGATTCTTAGCTGTTTTATGCCGAGAGAAAAAGTGGAGGAGATGGACATATGAAATGGATAGCCAAAATACTTGTTAATGCAGTTGTTTTCGTATTGCTGACACAGATATTTGAAGGTGTTCATGTAACTGGGTTTGGTGCAGCCATTATTGCAGCCATTGTATTATCCATCTTTAATGTAATTGTCAAACCAATTGTGACTATCCTAACGATACCTATAACGATTATTACGCTGGGAATATTTCTGCTCTTCATTAATACCATTGTGTTGATGATTACGGATGCAGCAATGGGAAGTGCCTTTGATATTAACGGCTTCTGGCTGACATTCCTGGTATCGATTATTCTTTCATTGGTTAGTACGATTATGGAAAGTGTAATGGAGGATAAATAAAGAACCTGAAGCCTTTTACTAGGCTTCAGGTTCTTTTAGCGTTCTTGCTTGTCCATTATGACAGTGGTTTCAAAACCAAGACGTTTTAGCTGTTTTGCTAAGTTGGCTGCATTTTGCTTGTCTGAAAAGGCACCTAACTGAACCTTGTACAGTATTTTATCTTGATCGGATTGTTTGGCAGGAATGCTTAATTTCTTTTTTAATGAATAATGAGAAATGATAGATTCGGCAATTGCTTGTGCACATTTTTTTCGGTAGTAATCGCTTTTAAGCAGCTTTATTTCATTTTCATTTGTCATAAACCCACATTCAACCAGCACAGCTGTCATCTTTGTCGCGCTCAGCACGTGAAAATCAGCTGTTTTAACTCCCCGATTTTGTAAACCGGTTGTGGCAATCAATTTATTCTGGATTTTTGTAGCGAGAGAGAGGGCTTCTGCGGGCCCTGATGTATGAATATACGTTTCAATTCCTTCTGCTTTATGCCAACCACTATTTACAGCGGCATTGGCATGAATGGATACATATAAATCTACATGGAGAGAATTTGCACGATTCGTTCTTTCCTGTAAAGGAACATCTACTTTGTCCGAATGGGCAAAGGAAGTATTAACTTGATAGTTGGTTAATAAATCCTTTAAGTATTCGGCAACACTTCGATTAAATTCATATTCCTTCATGCCATCCGGTGATGACTTTCCAGGTGTATTATAGCCATGGCCTGCATCAATCATAATCTTCAACTTTGGAAGCCCCCTGTCCTTTTACTACCATAATATGAGACAAGCCATCTAAATGGACCATCTATGGTGACGTTTTAAATTAAAAAGGACAGGATTTCTTTATTACAGTGGACTATATATCAGTCGGGCTTCATGGTTGTTAAGAATGCGCCAGTGCTATACCACCAAAATGTGGAAAGCAAGGGATTAATCGAGCATGGAAGCGGCCTCTTTATCTACGATTACGGTTACAGCCGGATGCTGTTTTAGAATACTTGCTGGTAATTGTTCTGTTAGATCACCGTGAATCAATTTGTAGGTTGCTTCTGCCTTTGCTTCACCAGAAGCGAGCAGTATAATCTCTTTGCTTTTCATAATTGTAGAAATGCCCATTGTGATTGCTTGTTTTGGAACCTCATCCAGATGATTAAAGAAGCGGGCATTAGCTTGTCGAGTGCTTTCATTTAAATCAATGATATGTGTCTTACTGGAAAATGGAGTTCCTGGTTCATTGAAGCCGATGTGACCATTCTTTCCGATTCCTAATACCTGAAGCTCTACATTGCCAAGGTCATTTATAACTGTTTCATATCGCTCACATTCCTGCATTAGGTCCTCGGCATCCCCATGTGGAAGATGAATATGATTTTGTGGAATGTCTAAGTATTTGAATAGATTATTCATCATATAGGAGTGATAGCTGTTTGGATCATTTTTGGAAAGCCCTATATATTCATCCAGGTTTACGGTATGGATTTGCTGATAGCTTGTCCCATTTTTCTGGTGATCCTCTATTAGATTTTTATAGAGACCGATTGGGGTGCTTCCGGTAGCAAGTCCAAGAACTGCGTCTGGTTTTTGCTTAATTTTGCTGATAAACATTTCTGCAGCAATGCGGCTCATTTCTTCATAAGTGTCTACTTTGATAATTCTCATAGTTGTTTGATTCATTGTTCTTCACCTCTGTACGCTATTTTACCACGGCATATTGTAGTAAATACATTAAAGTTTGTATCCATAATCACAAGATCTGCGTCTTTCCCAACAGCAATACTTCCTTTTTGATCAAAAATATTAAGCTGTTTAGCTGGATTAACTGATGCCATTTGGACAACTTCTTGCAGCGAATATCCGGTAAAATGACATACATTTTTTATGGCATCGTTCATTTTGAGAATACTGCCTGCCAAAGTACCATCTGCAAGACGCGCTTCGTCGCCTTTAACGGTTACTTCTTGCCCGCCAAGATCATATTGTCCATCCGCCATTCCTTTTGCCCGCATGGCATCCGTAATAAGTATTGCCTTTTCTGTGCCTTTAACCTTAAGAGCAAGCTTTATCATTTCAGGTGATATGTGAATTCCATCCGCAATCATCTCCACGAATACTTGATCATGCAGCAAAGCTGCTCCAGCGGCACCTATGTCACGATGGTGTAAGCCGGTCATTTGATTAAATAAATGTGTAGCATTGGTTATTCCGTGTTCAATCGCCTCTGACGCCTGTTGGTATGTAGCATTAGTATGACCCATGGAACAAATGATATTTGAATTGCGGAGGTGTTTAATTAATTCCTTTGCACCAGGCTGTTCCGGAGCAAGAGTGACCAGCTTGATTGCATTACCTGATGATTCGTTCCACTCCTTAAATAAATCCACGTCTGCATTCTTGATATGATGCAATGGCTGTGCTCCAGCTTTTGATGGACTGATGAATGGACCTTCTAAATGTACGCCCAGCATTTCAGTTTCTCCGGCAGGATTGCCGTTAATCTTAAAGCTTTTGATAGCTTGTAACGCTTTATTTATATTGGCAGGATCCTGTGTCATCGTTGTTGCCAGAAAAGATGTGGTTCCCTCTTTAGGCAGCTCTTTTGCCATGACTCTAAGTGCTTCTTCTGTGGCATCCATGGCATCAGCCCCGGCCGCGCCATGAATATGTATATCAATGAAACCGGGCAGAACCAGCTGTCCCTCTTTAAGGTTGATAATTTCATCAGCGTGCTGTGGTGAGTTTTCCATAAGACCCACTTCACTAATATGATTATCTTTAATTAAGATATATCCGTTTTGCAGGATCGCGTTCTCTTGATAAATCGTTGCATTTTGTATCAGTAGTGTCATTTCTCTTAAACCCCCAGGTAAGTTGTCCTATCCTTATGGTACTTTTAACTTTTTAGAAAAACCAGAATTATATTATTGTAATTGTATGGTTATGTAGGAAATAATGATAAAATGAAAGCACAAATTTAATAATCACTAGATCAGGGAGTGAAATTTTTGGCAAAAGTTAAAACAATCGACCTCATTGATGAATTCCAGCTTGAACTGGTTTGTGGTGAAGAAGGTGTAAATAGACCTATCACTACGAGCGATCTTTCCAGACCTGGTTTAGAAATTGCAGGTTATTTCGATTATTACCCTGCTGACCGTATTCAAATCCTTGGGATGACAGAATTATCGTTTTTCTCTAAGTTAAATGATGAAGAAAGAATTTCAAGAATGCAAATGCTATGCAGTGATATTACACCTTGTATCGTTATCACGCGTGATTTAGAGGTGCCGAAGGAATTATTGATGGCTTCTGAAAGCGTTTCTGTACCGGTTTTGCGAACATCGATGAAAACGACCCGGTTTTCCAGCCGATTGACTAATTTCCTTGAAAGCAAGCTTGCTCCAACGACTGCTGTTCACGGCGTTTTGGTAGATATATATGGCGTAGGTGTCATGATTACAGGAAAGAGCGGAGTCGGAAAAAGTGAGACTGCGCTTGAGCTTGTAAAAAGAGGACATCGTTTAGTTGCCGATGATTGTGTGGAAATTCGCCAGGAAGATGACGACACACTGGTCGGAAATTCACCTGAATTGATCGAGCACCTTTTGGAAATTAGAGGCGTAGGCATCATTAATGTGATGACTTTGTTTGGTGCGGGAGCAGTCAGAAGCCATAAAAGAATCTCCCTTGTCATCAATCTGGAGCTATGGGATCAGCAGAAGAACTACGATAGACTTGGTTTGGAAGAAGAAAAGGTACGAATTATTGATACGGATATCACCCGAATGAATATACCAGTTCGGCCGGGCCGAAATATTGCGGTTATCATTGAAGTGGCGGCTATGAATTTCCGTCTGAAACGAATGGGCGTTAATGCAGCTCAGCAATTTACCGAAAAATTGAATGAAGCAATTGAAAAAGAAAAATAATTAGAGTAGGTGTTAGGGTAGATGAATACGATAGACCGTGTTGCCATACATATCGGTTCCATCCAGATTTACTGGTATGGAATTATTATTGGAATGGGTGTCTTTATTGGGCTTTGGCTTGCCATGCGTGAATCAAAACGCCGTGGGTTGGACAAAGATTTGTTTGTTGACCTGTTGATCTATGCGGTTCCAATTTCTATTATCAGTGCACGTATTTACTATGTTATTTTTGAGTGGTCTTATTATAAAGATCACCTCGGCGATATTTATAAAATATGGAATGGCGGAATTGCCATTCATGGAGCTTTGATTGGGGCCGTCATTACAACCATTTTCTTTGCCCGCTCCAGAAATATATCCTTCTGGAAAATTGCTGATATTGCAGCGCCATCTCTTATTCTCGCGCAGGGTATTGGCAGATGGGGTAATTTCATTAACCAAGAAGCATATGGTGACGTGGTTAGTCGCTCATTCCTTGAGAATTTAATGTTACCGGACTTTATCATTGATCAAATGTTTATCAATGGTGCTTACCACCACCCGACTTTCTTGTACGAGTCCCTTTGGAATTTTCTTGGATTTGGTTTATTGCTTCTGTTAAGAAGAGTTAACTTGCGTCAGGGTGAAATGTTCCTGACATACGTTATTTGGTATTCCATCGGCCGCTACTTTATAGAGGGAATGCGAACAGATAGCCTCATGCTTTTTGGTGAATTCCGAATGGCGCAGGTCTTGTCGTTATTATTAATTATTAGTGGAATAATCCTGCTTGTTGTAAGACGGAAAATGGGGTATTCAGAGAAAAAATATTTAGACATATGATGTCCATTGCTCATAACCACATCTTTAGAATTTCAGATTTGCAAGTTGTACATCGTGAACAGCTAAAGGGGTGGAATTTATGAAAAAAGATACCATATCAAAAGGGATAATGGCTGGGTTAAGAACAACGTGGATGCTCGGGAAGATTATTTTTCCCGTTACATTTTTAGTTTCCATTCTGCAGTATACACCGGTATTACCTTGGATCATTGATTTGATAAGTCCTGCCATGGGACTGATTGGACTTCCGGGAGACGCAGCGATTCCATTGGTACTCGGGAACTTTTTGAATCTTTATGCCGGAATTGGGGGCATATTGGCACTCGATTCTTTAACTGTTAAAGAAGTATTTATTATTGCCGTTATGCTTTCCTTTTCCCATAATCTCTTTATTGAAACCGGTGTTGCGTTAAAGGTAGGAGTTAAACTATGGGTTGTCCTGCTCACACGTATTGGGCTCGCGCTATTATCAGCCATTGTCATTCATTTAGTATGGCAGGGCGGATCAGAGAGAATCTATTATGGAATCGGCGGCACTGAGGAAGTGGTATCAGGCATCATGCCTGTTTTATTGCTGGCATTGGAAAAAGCAGCCTATGGAACATTGAAGCTGGCATTGATCGTCATCCCATTGATGCTAGTTATCCAAATTATGAAGGATCTTAATTGGCTAAATAAATTTTCGGACTGGATGAAGCCTATCACTAGGATGCTGGGGATGAAAGAAAACACATCCATGACATTGGTTGCGGGCTTGGTCATTGGTCTGGCTTATGGAGCGGGAGTTATGCTTGATGCCGTTCGTGAAGATGGGGTTAGTAAAAAGGATATTACGATCGCCTTTATCTTTCTAATCGCCTGCCATGCAGTGGTGGAGGATACGGTCATTTTTATCCCTCTTGGCGTGCCAGTTCTGCCCCTGTTGCTCATCCGTTTAGTGACAGCCATTCTTTTAGCCGTAACAATTGCATTTATATGGAAAAAGGTAGAATTAAGAAAGAGGAAGGAAGAACAGCGTGAAGCAGAAAATCACAACATTACTATTTGATTTGGATGGAACATTAATTGATACGAATGAATTAATTATTGCCTCATTTTTACATACATTTGATCATTACTATCCGGGCCAATATTCACGTGAGGATGTCTACCAATTTATTGGTCCATCCCTGGCTGAAACCTTTGGAGGCTTGGACTCAGAGCGTAAGGATGAGATGATTGCTTTTTACCGCGAACATAATTTTGCCAATCATGACTTGCTTGTTCGTGAATATGAAGGTGTATATGAGACGATTGAAATACTTAAAAAAAGTGGATATAAAGTCGGTATTGTGACAACTAAAATGCGCAATGCTGTTAAAATGGGCTTGATTAAAGGCCGCCTTGAATCCTTCTTTGATGTTGTTGTCACACTTGATGATGTTCAAATGCCAAAGCCAGATCCAGAGCCGATCCAGTTAGCGTTAAAATTAATCGGATCTGAGCCTTCTGAAACGATTATGGTTGGAGATAACAGCCATGATGTTTTGGCTGGCAAAAACGCTGGAACGAAGACAGCGGGGGTGGCTTGGACAATTAAGGGAAGAGAGTATCTTGAGCAATTCAAGCCGGATTATATGCTTGAAAATATGCGCGACCTCTTAACGATTGTAAAGCAATGAGAAGAACTAAGCGTTATCCGGTAAAAGGTGATGGCAATTCCCTTTGGTATGTTTATAAAACCGTTCCTTTTTGGAAGGTTGTCCGCAATTTTATCGTTATACAGATTGCGAGATATACCCCTTTTTTAGGCATGAAGAATTGGCTTTATCGGACTTTTTTAGGAATGAAGGTTGGGCAGAAGACCTCCTTCGCCTTAATGGTTATGCTTGACGTTATGTTTCCAGAAAAAATAACCGTTGGACGTAACTCGGTGATTGGCTATAATACAACAATTCTCGCGCACGAATACTTAATAAACGAATACCGTTTAGGGAGTGTAATTATTGGTGATGAAGTGTTGATTGGTGCCAACTCAACTCTGCTGCCCGGAATTGAAATAGGTGATGGTGCGATTGTTTCGGCAGGTACCCTCGTTCATAAGGATGTTCCTGCAGGGGCCTTTGTAGGAGGTAACCCGATGAAAGTCATCTACAGTGCGGAAGAAATGAAAATCAGAAAAAAGGAAGATGACTTCTTCCGGTAAGAGAGTAACCCCGTTCATTAGAGCGGGGTTTTTAATTGTGTAATCTGCAGGCCTAATGATAGATTGGTGGAAAGGAATATCCAATATCCATATCACTTGACGTTATTTGGAAGGAACGATACACTTTAACTTAACTTCATCATATTAGCATATTAGCGAACTAAAGCGTTCTAAAAACTTATAAAAAAGGACTGTTAATTATGCCGGATTTATTTATGTTTGAAAAGCCCTTGGGCATGCGTGACACATTGCCGGATTTATATAAGATAAAACAATCCATGAAACAAAGGATGATGGATGAAACGGTTCAATACGGTTATCGTTTTTTGGAAACTTCATCACTCGAATATTATGAGACGGTCGGTAAGGTATCTGCTATTCGTGATGTTCATTTATTCAAGTTATTAGATAAAGATGGTCATAGTTTGGTGTTGCGACCCGATATGACCTCGCCGATTGCCAGGGTTGCTTCTTCCCATCTATTGAAGGAAGGGAATCCCGAGCGGCTCGCCTATAGTGCAAATGTGTTCAGAGCACAGGAAAAAGAGGGAGGACGTCCAGCAGAATTTGAGCAATTTGGGATTGAATTGATAGGGGATCGTACCCTGTCTGCTGATGCTGAAGTGCTTTGTCTTCTGTCTGATGTTTTAAAATGTGCAGGTTTGGAAAGATTCCATATTACGCTTGGTCATATTGGCTTTGTACAGGATTTACTACTTCATTTTGGCGGCTGCGCAGAAACTGCAGCGATTATGAGGAAATTCCTGTTTGAAAAGAACTATGTTGGTTTTAAACAGTATGTGAATCAATTGCCAATTTCATTAAAGGATAAAGAGATTCTGTTTCAGCTTCTTGATTTAAAAGGGGGCCGCGAGATTTTGGAAATGGCTGAAAAACTGACGAATGGACAGCTTGGTCAGCATGCGGTCGAAGAATTGAAAAAATTGGCCGATATCCTTCTTTTAACAGATCATACAGAAATGATTACGTACGATTTATCCCTTGTCAGCCATATGGATTACTATACTGGTATTTTGTTTGAAGTATCTGGGGAAAATGTGGGCTTTCCGCTTGGAAATGGAGGAAGATACAACGAGCTATATAAACAGTTCGGGACAGATGCTCCTGCCACAGGATTTGGTTTACGATTAGACCGCATACTGGAGGCACTCGATTCAAGGACTGTTGAAGAGCCGCCCCTTTGCATCATTTATCATCCTGTACAGCAACAGAAAGCAATAAATCGGGCAAAGGAGCTGCGAAAATCCGGCATGCGCGTGGTTTTACAAAATGTGAATGGGATAAAGGATGTAAATACATTTACAAATAATTTTTCGAATATTGAATTTATGATTGACATGACAGATCGATCAGGGGGAGAGAGATAATGGATCAATTAACGATTGCCATGCCAAAGGGACGGATTTTGGAAGAGGCAGTGGAATTATTAAGAAAAGCAGATTATCAGATTCCTCCTGATTTTGATGATACGAGAAAATTAATCATTAATGTAGAGAATGAAAATCTCCGTTTTATCCTGGCTAAACCGATGGATGTTCCTACTTATGTCGAGCATGGGGTGGCTGATGTAGGGATTGCCGGTAAAGATGTTCTGATGGAAGAAGCGCGCGATGTGTATGAATTGTTGGATTTAGAAATAAGTGAATGCCATTTAGCCGTGGCAGGCATGCCGAATACAGAAATGAACAAGATTGCTCCGAAAATCGCCAGTAAATACCCAAATATCGCTTCCCAATATTTTCGTGAGCAGGGTGAACAGGTCGAAATTATTAAGTTAAACGGGTCTATTGAGCTGGCTCCCATGATAGGCCTTGCTGATCGAATCGTCGATATTGTATCGACCGGACAAACTTTACGTGAGAATGGTCTGGTCGAGTATGCAGCAATCCAAAATGTTACATCACGATTTATTGCAAATCCGGTAAGTTATCGAATGAAGGAAAAAGAAATCGCTGAAATGGTAACGCGACTGGGGAAGGTTTTGCAGCCGAAGGAATAATTGGAGGGAGAAGGCATGGAAATAAAATCGTTAACGAGTGGTTTATCCTTGAAACGTACGATAGATGGCGGATCTGATGCTCAAAGGAAGGTTGTCCAACAAATCCTGCAGGATGTAAAGGAACGCGGAGATGAGGCTTTATTGTTTTATACAAAAAAGTTTGACCAAACAGAGATGGATTCTCTTAAAGTAACAAACGATGAAATGGAAAAGGCAATCGCCAGCATGCCGCAAGAGATGATTTCAATCATGACTGAAGCTGCTTCAAATCTGCGAAGCTATCATGAAAAACAAGTGCAAAATTCATGGATTGATATGTCCGTGACGGGAACTATGCTTGGTTTAAAGCGTACTCCGCTGGATTCAGTTGGCATTTATGTCCCAGGCGGTACGGCTGCCTACCCATCCTCCGTATTAATGAATGCCATCCCGGCTAAAGTGGCCGGTGTAAAACGGATCGTCATGGTATCGCCACCTGGGATGGACGGGAGATTACCTGACTCCGTGCTGGCTGCTGCACATATTGCAGGTATCACTGAAATTTATAAAGTAGGCGGCGCCCAGGCAATCGGAGCTCTTGCTTATGGAACGGAATCAATCGGAAAAGTAGATAAAATTACTGGACCGGGTAATATTTATGTCGCTCTTGCCAAAAGGGAAGTATATGGGGATGTGGATATTGATATGATTGCCGGCCCCAGTGAGGTTACGGTACTTGCTGATGAAACGGCAGAGGCTCGGCATGTTGCAGCGGATTTGCTATCGCAGGCTGAACATGATGAACGGGCATGCAGTGTGCTGATTACGACGAGCCGAAGATTGGCGAGCCAGGTCAAAGTAGAAGTAGAGAGACAATTAGCCTTGTTACCGCGTAAAGAGATTGCACTTGCTGCCTGGAACAATTTTGGCGGTATCTACGTAGCAAACACATTGGAAGAGGCGATTGAGGCTGTAAATGAACTGGCCCCTGAACATTTGGAAATTCAAACAGCGGATGCGATGAATGTGGCGGGCGCAATTCGGCATGCAGGTGCTATTTTTATCGGTAAATATAGTTCTGAGCCGGTTGGCGATTATTTTGCAGGTCCCAATCATGTACTGCCTACAAATGGTACAGCCCGTTTTTCAAGTCCGTTGAATGTAGATGACTTTCAAAAGAAAACGAGCTTAATTATGTACAGTCAACAAGATTTTGAGGCTAATGCATCTAAAATCGCTGCTTTTGCTAGATTAGAAGGTTTAGAGGCTCATGCGCGGGCCGTGGAATCGCGATTTATTTCGAAGGAGGAAGGTCAATGAAACGTACTGCCGAAATAGAAAGAAGAACGAATGAAACGAAAATCAAGCTTGCTCTGGGTCTTGATGGTGAAGGGAAGACTGAGCTTTCAACAGGTGTGCCGTTTCTCTCGCATATGCTGGACCTATTTGCGAAACACGGCCATTTTGATTTACGAGTAGATGCGGATGGAGATATAGAAGTGGATGGGCATCACACGACAGAGGATATTGGTATCTGTTTAGGGCAGGCGTTAAATCAGGCGCTTGGAGATAAAAGAGGGATTAAGCGATATGGAAATGCCTTTGTTCCAATGGATGAAGCACTGGCGCAGGTCGTTGTTGATTTGAGCAATCGGCCGCATCTTGAATTTAGAGCAGACATACCGGCACCGATGATTGGAACCTTTGATACAGAGCTAGTACATGAATTCCTATGGAAGCTTGCGATTGAGGCGAAGATGAATCTTCATGTCATCGTCCATTATGGCCGTAATTCCCATCATATTGTTGAAGCTATTTTTAAAGCACTGGGCCGTGCGCTTGATGAAGCGACATCGCACGATCCGAGGGTGAAAGGAATTCCATCTACAAAAGGAATGCTCTAAGTGGAGAGGGGTGGCAGTTTTGATTGGAATCGTTGATTACGGGATGGGAAATTTATTCAGTGTTTATAATGCACTGGACAGGCAGGGAGCGGATCCTGTGATAAGCGGTGATCCAGCTGTATTGGCCGGCTGTGATGGGTTAATTTTACCCGGTGTGGGTGCTTTTCGAGATGCAATAACTGCATTAAAAGAGCAGAAATTGGACGTATTTTTAAAAGAGTATGTAGAAAGTGGTAAGCCCTTGCTCGGCATTTGCCTTGGAATGCAGCTTTTGTTCGAGAGCAGTGATGAACACGGTTATTCCGAGGGGCTATGTTTCTTGGATGGACATATTGCTAAATTTACGGGAATTGATCAAACCGGTAAAACCTATAAAGTTCCTCACATGGGATGGAATAAACTGCAATTTAGGAATGTGCATCCTTTAATTGACGGATTGGAAGAGGATTATGTCTACTTTGTCCATTCATATTATGCCCAAATAAAGGACTCAGCGGAATTGATTGCATCAGCAATGTATGATGTCGAGGTACCCGGAATAGTAGGAAAAGGGAATGTGATGGGAATGCAATTTCACCCTGAAAAAAGTGGACAGATGGGAAAAGGTTTGCTTGGGAATTTTGTGAAACTGGTAATAGAGAAGGCGGGGGATAAGTGATGGGGACGAATTTTACAATCTATCCGGCAATTGATATGAGAGGCGGTAAATGTGTCCGTCTTCTGCAGGGGGATTATGGACAGGAAACAGTTTATGGAGACTCTCCATTTGAAATGGCCAAGTCCTTCTCTACTTTAGGAGCCAAATGGATTCATATGGTTGATTTGGATGGTGCCAAAGAGGGAAATCCGGTTAATGAGGAATACGTCTTAAAGGCAGCTCGGGAATTAAAGGGTGTATCGATTCAAGTCGGCGGTGGGATTCGCAATGAGGAACAGGTAGCCCGTTACTTGGAGAATGGTATATCGCGTGTCATTCTTGGCAGCGTGGCTGTAAGAGAGCCAGAATTTGCAACACGGATGATACAGCAATATCCGGGGCAAGTTGCTATAGGTCTGGATGGTAAAAGCGGCAAAGTGGCTACTGACGGCTGGCTGAAAACAAGTGATTGGACTGTCGTTGACTTAGGTAAGTATTTTGCCGATAAAGGGGCAGAATGGTTCATTTTTACGGATATCGCCAATGACGGAATGCTTAATGGTCCCAATGTAGAGGCAACAGCTGAACTTGCGCGCGCAACCGGAAAGAATGTCATCGCATCAGGAGGAATGAGTCAGCTTGAGGATATCGCTGCGTTACAGGCCTATCAAGCGGATGGAATTGAAGGAGTCATCATTGGGAAGGCGCTTTATGAAAATCGCTTTACATTGGCGCAGGCCTTAGCAAAGGCGGTTGAATCCTAATGATTACGAAACGAATTATTCCCTGTTTGGATGTAAAAGAGGGGCGCGTTGTGAAGGGGGTTCAGTTCCTTGGACTTCAGGATGCAGGTGATCCTGTTGAATTGGCGAAAATGTACGATGACCAAGGAGCAGATGAGTTGGTTTTCCTGGATATCTCGGCCTCCCATGAAGGAAGAAAGACGATGGTGGAAGTGGTTCGGGAAGCGGCCGCTGTCCTGAGTATCCCATTTACAGTTGGCGGAGGGATCAATTCGGTCACTGATATGAGGACCATTTTACGCGCTGGAGCGGATAAAGTATCAGTAAATACGGCCGCGGTGCTTCGGCCGGAGCTGATTGCTGAGGGAGCCAGCTATTTTGGAAATCAGTGTATCGTTCTTGCTATTGATGCAAAGTATGATGCGGAAATGGGAAGCTTTCGAGTTTATACACATGGCGGCCGTAAAGCAACCGAATTAAATGCTATTGATTGGGCTAAGCAAGCCGTTGCGCTCGGTGCCGGTGAAATATTACTGACGAGTATGGACCGTGATGGGGAAAAAAGCGGATTCCATATTGAACTGACAAGAGCGATCAGTGAGGCTGTTACAGTCCCTGTGATTGCTTCCGGTGGAGCGGGAAGCAAGGAAGATTTTGCTGAGGTTTTTACAGAAGGAAAAGCAGATGCAGCACTGGCTGCCTCCATTTTCCACTACAAAGAGACAAGCGTACAGGAAGTTAAACGCAGACTGCGAGAACAAGGAGTGCTTGTGAGATGAATATAGAAAAAATACGATTTGATGCGAACGGATTAGTGCCGGCCATTGTTCAGGATGGAGAAACGAAGGAAATCCTGACGCTGGCATATATGAATAGGGAATCATTGGAGAAAACGATTCAAACGGGAGAAACCTGGTTTTACAGCCGTTCCCGCCAGGAGCTTTGGCATAAAGGGGAAACAAGCGGCAACACTCAAGCCGTGCGGGAAATCCGCTATGATTGTGACCAGGATGCATTAGTAGTATTGGTTCAACCTGCAGGCCCAGCCTGTCATAACGGTACGGTAAGCTGCTTTACGGAATCGCTGTATCAGGCTGATAATGCTAATTTAATTCAGCCGGCAGATGAAGCAAAGGATTTTCTATATGATTTGGAGAAAATCATTGCTGAACGGGAAGCAGAGCGTCCCGAAGGCTCCTATACAACGTATTTATTTGAAGAAGGGGTAGACAAGATTCTTAAAAAGGTGGGAGAAGAAGCAGCAGAAGTCATCATCGCTGCCAAAAACCGCGATCTGGAAGAATTAAAATGGGAAGTATCCGATTTATTCTTTCACGTCCTTGTCCTCTTAAAAGAACAAAATCTCCCATTCTCTGAAATTCAAAAAAACCTGCGTGACCGCCATCTTACTAAACAGAATGATGATGAAACTGACTCAAAAGGATGATTGTTATCCTTTTGAGTTTTTTGTTTAGTGAAGGGAGCAGGGGGAGTGGTGGTGTGTAGTGGTTATGACAGGGCTATGACCCGGATAAAGGTCTGGCATAGCCGGGTGAAAGGTATGTCAGAGCCAGGGGAAAGGTAGGGTAAAGGAGCTATGACCGGACTATGACCGACCTATAACCTGCCTATACCCGGGTAAAGGTGGGTCAAGGGTGGGTGAAAGGTAGAGGAGAAAGGATCTCTGACGGGGCTATGGACCACCTATGCCCGGGCTATCCTTGGGTAAAGGTGGGGTAAGGAGAGTGAAAAGGCAGAGGGGAAAGTAGCTCTGGCTGGGCTAAGCCCCTCCTGACCCAGAAACCCCACTGACATGTAATCTCTCCATATGATGCTTGTCGGAGGCCTGCAGGATGTAGGTTACAAAGACGTTGCCACACGATGTGGCGTTTTTAGTCTTCGTTCCTTAGTTCGGCCCTTCCGCTTTTCTTCGGATCCAGCTGCGGCTCCTAGCTGCTCGAGACATAAGTGTAGCTGCTACGGGAAAGAAAGAGCACTTTCCCTGCGCACCTCCTTTTATGCTTGTCGCAGCTGACCAGTCGCCTCCGCTTTTCATCCGATCCAGCTGCGGCTCCTAGTCCCTCGAGTCATAAGGATAGCCACTGCGGGAGGGGAGACGAGACCGCCTCCCTACGTGCCTCTCCTTATGCTTGTCGGAGGCCTACAGGATGTAGGTCACAAAGATGTTGCCACAGGATGTGGCGTTCTTAATCTTTGTTCCTTGAATCAGTCGTCTCGCCTCCGCTTTTCTTCCCGATCCAGCGTCAGGGCCCAGGAGTTCGGGACATAAGCATAGCCTCTGCGGAGGCCTACAGGATGTAGGTTACAAAGACGTTGCCACACGATGTGGCGTTCTTAGTCTTTGCTCCTTAATAGTCCCCCTCCGAGCCTCTGTCTTATGCTCCTCGCTCCTGGGCGAGGCCCTTCCGCTTTCTTATGATCCAGCTGCGGCTCCTAGGCCCTCGAGTCATAAGGATAGCCACTGCGGGAGGGGAGACCGCCTCCCTACGTGCCTCTCCTTATGCTTGTCGGAGGCCTACAGGATGTAGGTCACAAAGATGTTGCCACAGGATGTGGCGTTCTTAATCTTTGTTCCTTGAATCAGTCGTCTCGCCTCCGCTTTTCTTTCTATAATTCTCTTAATATGGTATAATTGTAGGGTTAAAGTATATGTGCTTGGAGGACTAGATGGGGAATAATTTTAATTTGACTAATAAGGCAAAAGTTGTTTCGTTTAACCCCACGGGAGAGTTCTATTTTACAAAGGGAATAAAAGCTTTCCAGCGAAGGGAATTATATAGAGCTAAGAAATATATGAACCGTGCGTTGCAGCTGGAACCGGGTGAGCCGATGATTGCTTGCCAGCTGGCTGTGATTTGTACGGAATTAGGTGAATATCAGTTTTCGAATCAGCTGCTTGAGAATATTCTTCAGGAGTTGGATCCGTTTATGACGGAGTGCCATTATTTCCTGGCTAATAATTTTGCTCATATGGGTTTATTTAAAGAGGCCTATAAGCATGCTAACGAATATTTAAATAAAGATCAGTTTGGTGAATTCAGTGAGGATGCAGAAGATTTGCTGGATTTAATCACATTTGAGACGGATGAAACAGAAGAAACCTTGGAGATTCAGGATGATTTAATGATGCGTCAAGAGGCGGCGCGTGAGTTGCTTGAAGCGGGTAATTTTGTGAAAGCCGTTGAAAAAATTGAAGAATTAATCGATTTATATCCTGAATTTTGGTCGGCCTATAACAATTTGGCACTGGCTTATTTCTATGTAGGTAAAACAGAGAAAGCTTTTGAGACGCTCGATCGAGTGCTTGAGAAGAACCCTGGCAATTTGCATGCTCTGTGCAATGGAATGGTCTTTTACCATTATCAGATGGAGCAGGAAAAGCTTGATGAGGTTTTCGCAGTCCTAAAAAAAGTCAGACCTATTCTTGATGAGCACCGGTTGAAATTAGGAGCGACCTTTGCGCTGACTGGTTATTATGAGGAAGCATATATTTGGCTTCGCCAGCTACAGAAAAAGGGATATGAAGGGGATGGAACCTTCTATTATTGGCTCAGTAAATCAGCCCATCAAATCGGGCAAAAGAGAGTTGCTGAAAATGCCTGGGCTAAAGTGGTTGAATACAGTCCGGATAAAGAGGGACTTGAGCCATGGGGCGAAATGATAGAAGATGAGGAATCTGGATTTGAAGAGCATGCGCCTTCCATCATTAAAAAGTTGGAAAGTGAGTATCTGGAGGAGAGATTGTTTGGTCTCTTTTTAGCGAGTCATTCGGGTGAATTCAATCAAATTAAAACTCACCCCTCTTACGAGAACAATAAACGTTTCACAGCGATGGAACGAGAATATAAAAATAGCATCGATCTATCCGAAAAACGTCCATTTTTTGCGGCAGAGGTTGCTGACACATTATACAGGTTTTATCAGCCGGTAAAATTGATTGAATCCGGCTTATATTTTCTATGGTTTTCTGTATATGCTGAAGGAAAAGAAAATGGTATACGGTTCGGAAATCCACTTGCATGGGCAGCTGCTATTGATTACGAATGGCACAAGCTGCGCGGTGAAAAAGAATCTCAAAAAATAGTGGCAGAACGATATGGAATATCTAACTCGACACTTTCTAAGTATGTAAAGCTTGTAGCCGAATTGTTGCAATGAGCAAATTTTTGGACCTAATATGTATAGTTTAATACGATTAGTTCGAGGATAAGACGAGAAATGTAATGAATGTAGAGAGGCTTCGAGTCCTATCGTAAGAAGGAGTGATTCATAATGTCTGAGGAAAAAATTTATGATGTAATTATTATTGGAGCCGGACCGGCGGGTATGACAGCAGCTGTATATGCTTCAAGAGCCAATCTTTCGACATTAATGCTTGAACGTGGAATTCCGGGCGGGCAAATGGCGAATACGGAAGAGGTTGAAAACTATCCGGGATATGAAACCATTCTTGGTCCAGATCTATCAACTAAAATGTTCGAGCATGCGAAAAAATTTGGCGCAGAATATGCTTATGGTGAAGTAAAACAAATTATTGATGGAAAAGAATATAAAACCATTGATGCTGGTTCCAAGCAATATAAAACGCGTACTATTATTATTGCTACTGGTGCTGAATATAAGAAAATCGGCGTACCAGGTGAAAAAGAGCTAGGTGGTCGTGGTGTTTCCTATTGTGCAGTTTGTGACGGAGCTTTCTTTAAAAACAAAGAGCTTTTCGTGATTGGCGGAGGAGATTCTGCTGTTGAAGAAGGTGTGTACTTAACTCGCTTTGCTTCTAAAGTAACGATTGTACACCGCAGGGATGAACTTCGTGCCCAAAAAATTCTGCAGCAGCGTGCCTTTGAGAATGAAAAAGTAGATTTCATTTGGAATACAACATTAAAAAGCATTAATGAGAAAGATGGTAAGGTTGGCAGCGTAACATTGATATCCACTGTAGATGGTACTGAGAGCGAGTATCCGGCAGATGGCGTATTCATTTATATTGGAATGCTTCCGTTAACAAAACCATTCCAAACTATCGGTATTACGAATCAAGCTGGTTATATCGAAACCAATGACCGTATGGAAACAAAAATCCCTGGTATTTTTGCTGCGGGAGATGTTCGTGAAAAGAATTTACGACAAATTGTTACAGCAACAGGTGATGGCAGTATAGCCGCTCAATCCGCACAGCATTATGTAGAAGAGTTGATGGAGCAATTAAAAGCACAAGCTAAATAATAATGCTTGAAGGCTGAGTAAAAAATTTACATGTACGTCATTATTACTTAATGTAGCTGTAATCAAAGTGCAATACATTTGGGGTAGAATGAAAATAAGAAATTGACCCCCTTTTATATACTTTTTTGGCATAGGTTATAAAACCTATGCCGCTTTTTTTTGTGTTTGTCGAAAAATTTAGGGGTAGCCTGAAAAAATTATGATGACTAACGTACATTGTTCATGCACATCTAAAATAGTATAATAAAGAGAAGTCTATCTAATTTGTGCTGTAGCAACTGAGGTGAAAAAGTTTGCAAAGAGTAACCAATTGTATGTTAATGGCAGATGGCAAGGCCCTTATGCTTCAAAAGCCAAGAAGAAATTGGTGGGTAGCGCCCGGCGGCAAAATGGAATCTGGAGAATCCATACATGACTCTGTCATGCGTGAATTCTATGAAGAAACCAATTTGAAAATCGAGCGTCCTGAGTTAAAAGGCATTTTCACCATGGTTAATATGAAGGATGACCAAATCGTTCATGAATGGATGCTTTTTTCTTTCCGTGCCTATGCATTTGAGGGAGAAGCATATCAGGAGAATGAGGAAGGAATTCTGAAATGGCACCCTTTAAACGATATTCAGGCATTGCCAATGGCAGAGGGAGATCGCAAAATATTGGATCATATGATGAATGGACAAGGAATACTAATAGGTACATTTAAATATACAGAAGATTTCATACTACTCGATTACAAGCTTGAAAGAAACGGGGAATAAATAATGGAAGAGAAAAAAATAGAAACTGCAGCATCGGAGAATCGGCTGGTCATTATTACGGGTATGTCGGGTGCCGGTAAGACAGTTGCGATACAGAGCTTTGAGGATCTAGGCTTCTACTGTGTGGATAACCTTCCCCCTACGCTTCTTCCTAAATTCATGGAGCTTATGAACAATTCAGGAAAGAAGATGAATAAGGTAGCATTAGTAATGGATTTACGAGGCAGGGAATTTTTTGAACACTTATTCAAAGCCTTGGATGATCTTAACGAATCCTCTAAGTTTGTCCCTGAAATTTTATTCCTGGATGCGGATGACTCCGTTTTAGTAAGAAGATATAAGGAAACGAGACGTACTCATCCATTGGCTCCATCAGGATCGCCGCTGGAAGGGATTAGACTGGAACGAGATTTGCTTGAGGAATTAAAAGGACGGGCTCAAACGATTTACAACACATCAAATTTTAAGCCAAAAGAGCTGCGTGAGAAAATTGCCAAACAGTTCTCCGTAAATCAACGGGTGGAGTTCACGATTAATATCATGTCATTTGGTTTTAAACACGGCATTCCTATCGATGCAGATTTAGTTTTTGATGTGAGATTCCTGCCTAATCCATTTTATATAGAAAATATGCGTCCGCAAACTGGACTGGATGAAGAGGTTTCCTCTTACGTAATGAAATGGAGTGAAACCCAGAAGTTTATTGAAAAATGGACGGATTTACTTGATTTTATGATTCCTCAATATAAACGTGAGGGAAAAGCCCAGTTAATTATCGCTGTGGGATGTACTGGAGGTCAGCATCGTTCCGTTACTTTAGCTGAATATCTGGGTAAACGTTATAACAATGAGTACCATACGAGTGTAACGCATCGTGATATTGATAAAAGGAAGGTACGCACCGATGACATCCATATCAGCACAACCTAAAGTGGTGATCATAGGTGGTGGATCTGGCCTATCAGTCCTATTAAGAGGGCTAAAGTCATATCCCCTCGATATTACCGCTATAGTGACCGTTGCGGATGATGGTGGCAGTTCTGGCAGATTGAGAGAGGAATTGGATATCCCTTCTCCTGGTGACATACGGAATGTTTTAGCAGCTATGTCTGATGTAGAGCCATTAATTGAGCAAATGTTTCAGCATCGATTTACAGGCTCAGAACAATTATCAGGTCATGCACTAGGGAATTTAATTCTTGCTGCGATGACCTCTATTACAGGTGACTTTGTACATGCTATTCAGGAGATGAGTAAGGTTTTAAATGTAAGAGGACAGGTTTTGCCCTCCGCGAACCAGAGCGTAATCCTCCATGCAGAACTCGAGGATGGGACAGTTGTTTCCGGTGAATCAAAAATTCCATACTCCGGGAAACGCATAAAGCGGGTGTTCCTCAGTCCTGAGCATATTCAGCCTCCTCATGAAACCATTCAGGCCATCAGACAGGCCGATTTAATTTTAATGGGACCCGGTAGTCTTTATACAAGTATATTGCCTAATTTGGTTGTGCCTACAATTGCAGCTGAAATTGCAAATTCCAAAGCATCCAAAGTATATATTTGTAACTTAATGACTCAAGCTGGGGAAACCCTGAATTATACAGCAAGTGACCATTTGAAAGTAATCAATGAGCATTTAGGTGAGTCGTGTATGGATACAATCTTAGTCAATAAAGAGGATATCCCTACGCATTTGAAATTAAAATATAAAGAAGAATATGCCCAACCGGTTATCTTTGATATAAACAGACTTGAACAAATGGGACTGGAAGTGATTAAGGATAATATTGTAACGATTCAAAATAACCGTGTCAGACATGATACAGTCGTTGTTGCCTCTATTATCTATAATTTATTAAAGGAAAAGAATAAAGTGTAAGTTGTAAAGGGATTGAGGTGTAAAAAAGGGATGTCGTTTGCGTCGGAAACAAAAAAAGAATTAACCAATTTAGAAGTAAAAGAGTGCTGCGCAAGGTCAGAACTATCTGCGCTAATCCGGATGAACGGATCCTTATCCTTTTCCAATCGTCATCTTATTGTGGATGTGCAAACAGAAAATGCAGCCATTGCACGGAGAATTTATACGTTTTTAAAGAAGCTTTATAATCTCCAGGTTGATTTGCTTGTTCGTAAAAAGATGAAGCTGAAAAAGAATAATGTCTATATTGTACGGTTTTCTGAGAAAGCGAAGGAAGTACTTACAGACCTGAATATCATTGAAAATGGATTTACGATTATCCATGATATATCCGAGGAACTAATTCACAAGAAATGCTGTAAACGATCATATTTACGTGGTGCATTCCTTGCAGGCGGATCAGTTAATAATCCTGAGACTTCCTCTTATCACTTAGAAATATCGTCTTTATATAAAGAACATAATGATTCATTGTGTGAGTTGATGAACTCATTCGGATTAAAAAGCAAAACACTCGAAAGAAAAAAGGGATTTATCACCTATTTGAAGGAAGCGGAAAAGATTTCTGAATTCCTGAATGTTATTGGAGCGCATAATGCGCTCTTGAAATTTGAGGATATTCGTATTGTAAGAGACATGCGAAATTCTGTAAATCGACTTGTAAATTGTGAAACTGCAAACTTGAATAAAACAATCAGCGCTTCATTGCGCCAGGTTGAAAATATACGTTATATTGAAAATACTGTTGGTCTGGATATATTGCCTGATAAGCTACGTGAAATTGCAAGATTGCGTGTCGAATACCAAGATGTAACCCTAAAAGAACTTGGGGAAATGGTTTCAAGCGATAAAATAAGCAAGTCGGGTATTAATCATCGTCTACGTAAAATAGATGAAATTGCCGAAAAGCTGCGAGCTGGTGAATCTAAATAAGTATTCCAAGCATTATGATATAAATAATATTTAATGGAGGGGAATCGCTGTGATTGAAAAAGAAGTCACTGTACAGCTTAAAACAGGCTTACAGGCACGCCCGGCTGCTCTATTTGTTCAAGAGGCAAGTCGTTTTTCATCTGATATATTTTTTATAGATGGAGAAAAGAAGGTCAATGTAAAAAGTATTATGGGATTAATGAGTATGGCGATTGGATCAGGTAAGACAGTGACCCTTGCAGCAGATGGTCAGGATGAAGAAGAGGCTATACAGGTTTTAGAAGCATTTATGACAAAAGAGTAGTAAAATGCAGAACCGTTAGGATACAAACAGAAAAGAGGTGGCTATCTATGAGCCGCCTCTTTTTCTGCTTTATTTACTAATAAGAATTTTTCCGACAGTACGGTCTTTACTTTGACCCGTTAACTTGATTTTTACGCCAAACTCAGGAACATTCCGTCCCGCGTCCGGTTTGCTAGGGTTTAAATAATTTTTGCTATCATCAAACACAGAAACTGGTTTCGTATCAAAATCTGACAATGTTAAACCATTTACACTCTTATAATCCAAATACATTTTATCTGTTTTATCTAATCTAAATGCAGCATCATGAATTTGATAACGAGTTGCAGCTAAGGATTTGTCACTCCATTTTAATGTTCCTTGGTCAGCATCGACTACTCCAAGGAAGCCTTCACCCGGGTGAGTGCCTGTCCAGTTATCTGAATAGCTGTCATCCACATACCAAACCACTAATCCGCCATCATACTTCATTAGGCTGGCTCCGCGTTTGATATGAGCAAGTCCCAAATCGACTCCCTGATGATTCCGCCATTCTGCCAAATAGTATTGGTCACTTGTATAGAAGCCTTCATTCTTTGTGAAGCCATCTAATGTAAAGACAGAGGTTGAAGTATCTGCATTATCTTTTACGAGTTCCTGTCCATCGGCAGTAATTGTAATATCATCCACATAAAAGCCTGGTTCAATAGCTGCTACATCAGTCCAGTAATTAAAACGCAATTCAATTTTCTTACCAGCATAGGCTGTTAAATCAAAGATACCATCTACCCATCCGTTTGAGTTTCCTGTTATTCCGTTTCCAGGATTTTGTTCATGTGGATTAGTAGAAGTAGTTATGTTCCCTGCTAACCCTGTCCAGTTTGTTTGCCCTTCTTCACGCACTTGGACAGATGCATAGTCCCAATCCTGCTCTATTTGATACCAAGTCTTGAAAGATAATTGGGCCGCCGTTTTATTTGTTAAATCAAGAGAAGTAACCAAGGAGTTATTTAGGTTATTCCCTTTTCCGCTATGGTATTCATACTTCCCGCTATAAGGAGTGTTTACTGTTGTTTTCTTTTGGGGCAAATTCACTTTAAGTGCATCCAGATTTCTTCCTTTTGTGTTAGCTTGATCGAGAAGGAATTCAGATCCCCGTCTATTCAGATCATCCAAATCGACCTCTGCGTAATTTAGCCAGTTCCCTCCAAGGCTCTCCTGAAGATATTCTTTTGCATATGGGCTGAATCCAGTTGGTTCTCCACCTGGAACTTTACCTGCCCAGCTGCCGCTTGCCATAATTGACCAATAGCCGATGGCTTCACCAGATCCTGAGTATTGCGTATCATATTCATCCGGTAGACCTAAATCATGACCGTATTCATGGGCAAATACCCCGGCAGCTCCGTCAATTGGTTCAATTGTGTAATCGAAAGCAGCCATTTGTCCGTTCCAGTATGGAAGGTCTGTTTCCGTGTTATCGATTGGGAATACCCCTCCCAAATTAGAACGATGGGACCAGATTGCGTCTCCAGCCAGTGTACCGCCACCTGCTTCTTCACCTACAGCAGAGTGGACAATCATTAAGTGATCGACTAATCCATCTGGTTCGCGTTTATTTCCGTCCCCATCCAAGTCGTAGCGATCTTCTTGGTCATATTCAGAAAGGTCAACATTTGGATCGTTTGCTGCTGCTTGAAGTGCTTCCTTTACAAGGCTGCGTGCATCCTTGTCATTTCCATCAGGTGTCGGAGTATTTCCACCATAGTCAGCGGCAGGTTTTTTAGCCATATACCAACCAGCTACTTCACCATCTACGGTATAGCTACCGCCAGATTGCTGTTCATAATATTGCTTCATGGAAATTAGCTTTTCGCCGTTAGGACCTGTATATCCCTTTTTACCAAAAATCATTTGTTGATAATGATCCTTAGTATAATCTTTGTAGTACATGTCTGTATCCTCTGGTCTGACATTGTCACCATTGTAATCAGGGAATTCAATCATCAGTACCAAAACTTTATCCTTTTGGACAGACCCTTTATATTTTTCTTCCTTTACTGGTTGAACAACACCATTATTAGGTTTGGAGCCTTTGCCTGGTTTTTTACCTTTTTTCTTCTTATTCCATTTCTTTTGCAATTCTTTCATTTGCTTATCGAATTTTTTTGATGAGTCCTTTTTAGCGTTTTCTTCTTTTTTCTTTAAGTACTTTTTCAACTGTGCCTGTGCTTCTTTATCTGTTGCATTTTTCTTGATGGTGCCTTCTTTTTTCAGCATTTTAATTAATCGTTCTTCGTTGGCAATGCTTAAATCAAAAGTGCTTCCTGTAACTGAATGATTATGATTGGTCTCGGTTGTATGGTTACTTGTTGTCGAAACTTGGTGAGCAGAAGTGGCTGGTGCAAAGGCACTGAATGTTAAAGCAGCAGCGAAGGCTGATGCCAAAATAGATTTTCCCCGCAAATGGTTTCCTCCTCTTAATTTTAATTAACAATCTATAATATTCTAACTATTCTGTTAAAAACCTCTTTAATAGTTGGAAATGGTAGAATAGGAGTGGTTGGGGAAAAAGAAGTAGGTAATTAGGCATAAAAAAACCACCCTTTTTAAAAGAGTGGTTTCGTCTTATGATTATCTATCTTCTGTCAAACTTCTAGAAAGTTCTTTTGGTTTCTTGTTTTTCATAAGGATTGGATAGAGAACAAGTCCGAGGACAAATAATCCTATACCGAGCGAGAATGTTTTTAAGTCGGCTGTTCCGGTTTTAATCACCCATAATGTATATACAAGAGCTACTATGGAAATTATGCCATCTATCAATCGTGATCGCTTCATCCCTGCATAGGTTTCACCGGTAATAATCAGCTTCACTTGATAAAGAACACTTACAAAATACGGAATTAGGTAAGCTAGAGTAGCAACGACCATTGCAAATTCATAAGCTTCCATAATCGTTCCGGAAACAGTAGCGAATAAAAAGAATTGCGTTAATAGGTTCGTTATAGTCAAAGAATTGACTGGATTCCCTTTTTTATTCGTTTTTCCGAAGAATGCCGGGAACAAGTTGGATTTAGCAGCTTGATAAGGAACCTCGGAGCTAACGACAATCCAACCGACTGTGGATCCAAATAATGAAATTAAGGCAAGGAATCCTAGAATATAAGCACCGTTCGATCCGATAGCAGCCTGCAGAGCATCAACCAAAGGTTTATGTGACTGTTGCAATGCCTCTTGGGATAATGCGCCCATTGTTAATAATGTTATTCCAATATAGATCGCAATGGCGATAATCAGTCCGGTGATAGTCGCTTTTTTCACATCAGTCTGAGACTTTGCCCGATTGGATAGCATCACAGCGGCTTCTACGCCAATAAAGGCCCATAGCGTGGCAATAGCTGCGTTATTTACTTGTCCGCCCAATGAATGGGAAACCCCAGATGCATCGATAAATTCTTTACCGTTCATTATATTAGCAGAATCAAATATAAAAATGGTTGCGACGATAAAAAGTGCGAAACCAATTACTTTTGTGATGGTTGCCAGCAAATTGATTTTTCCAGCGCTGTTAAAGCTTTTGCAGAGAATAAAGTGAATGCCCCACAGCATAACTGTGCATACCATAAAGTTTAAGAATTTCCCTAATTCCAGATCAAAATTGCCGCTTGAAAAAAGGATGTACTGGCTTTGCATAATTGGGAAGAAGGTAGATAAGTACCCGGCAAACGAGATAATAACTGATGCCGTTGCTGCCCAGTTAGCAGCCCAGTAACCCCAAGCAATGCTGTAACCAGCAATTTTCCCTTTTCTTGGTGAACTGAACATAGCTTGAGCATAGCTTTGCGGTCCCGTTTTTAATTCGGGCTTTCTGATTGCCAAATTTCCGAATACAAGAGCGACCATTAAAACTCCAGCTCCTGTTAAGATCCAAGCCATTGATGCTCCAAACGGACTAGAGACACCAGCCAGGTTTGCCGGCAGCATAAATATTCCTCCGCCAACCATGTTGCCGACAACAAACATGGTTAAGATCCAAAATCCCCATTTTTTATTATTCATGATGAAAGACTCCTTCTGTTTCAAGATATGCGAAAAAGATAATAAGATTAATGATTGCATGTGGTAAAAACGATATAATTCTATACCCGAATTATAATTTGATCATTCCGGTGGCTGTATTGGTTGAGACTTTTAAGTATGAAATTCAACACAATAAACACTCTTTAGAATGACTAATTATTAAATTGTGCTTTCATATTAACATCAAACTTTAATTTGGTAAAGTGATAAACAATTAGAGAACTAAAAGATTGTGGGGTAGGGGAGTAAAGGGGGATATCTACATTATTTTTTTGATAAAACAAAAAAGCTGCCGAATATCTCGACAGCTCTTAATCAGTTTCTTATTTTTTATTTTCTTCTACTACATTGCGGGTGATAATTTTATCAACTAATCCGTACTCAACTGCACGTTCAGCTGTCATGAAGTTATCACGTTCTGTATCGCGAGCAATTGTTTCATAAGATTGACCAGTGCGTTCAGCCAATATTTTATTTAAGCGCTCACGCATAAAGAGAATGCGTTTAGCAGCAATTTCAATCTCAGTCGCTTGTCCCTGAGCTCCGCCAAGCGGTTGGTGAATCATCACTTCACTGTTTGGTAACACAAAACGCTTTCCTTTTTCGCCGGCAGCAAGAAGGAATGCACCCATTGAAGCAGCCATACCGATACAGATCGTAGAAACCTGTGGTTTAATATATTGCATTGTATCGTAGATTGCCATACCTGCTGTGATGCTTCCACCTGGGCTATTGATGTAAAGATAAATATCTTTCTCTGGGTTTTCAGTTTCAAGGAACAGTAATTGGGCAACGATGGAGTTGGCTACATTGTCATCAATTCCACTTCCAAGCATGATAATCCGGTCTTTTAATAAACGGGAATAAATATCGTATGCGCGTTCCCCGCGATTTGTTTGTTCAATAACTGTAGGAATTAAATTCATTTATTTTCTCCTCCTTATATGTAAAAAAATAATACATTTGGCTTTGACTTTATCATACACTTTATGGTCAATAAAGGTCAAACAAAAGACGCTTACATTACTATATGTTTTTTGTTAAGGACTGATGTCTTGTTTATCTGATTAGTCTGCACTTAATTTACGTTTGATTCTATGTATGGAAATAAAATAATCCCTGATATCCATCTTACCCAACATAAAGCCTTATAAACCTAAGGAATAGTTCTTGCAAAAAGACTTTCTCTTCCTTATAATATAATTTTGTAGGCTAATATTTTGCCCTCGTAGTTTAATGGATAGAACATAAGATTCCGGTTCTTACGATGGGGGTTCGATTCCCTCCGAGGGCGTATATAATATTGTTGAAAATGTCTCAGTGCTATAAGTGGTTCAGCACTGAGACATTTTTTTATTTATAACAATTCAATATTTTGTAAATATATCCTCCTTTTTCTTGCTCTCTGACTTCCTATTTACTACTATTAATGTAAGCGGTTTATGTTATAAGGGGGCGGAAATTTGAATGTGGAGATTGGTTTGTACCTGCAACAAAGGTTAAAGCTGACGATGACGCCGGAATTAAATCAGGCAATAACCTTGCTTCAATACCCAGCAATTGAATTGGCTGCCTATATCGATGGAAAAGCGCTGGAGAATCCGTTGATTGAAATAGATGAAGAGTATCCGATAATCTCAGGCAAATCATATAGTGAATCCTCAATCAATCAAATCAGCGAGGAGACTGTTTCATTAAAATCTTATTTACGAGCCCAAATTCCATTTAAAGTCCTAACGGACAGGGAAGAGTGTGTTTTATTATTTTTGATCGATTGTATCGATGAAAATGGATATTTGCGTATTACCTTTGAGGAAGCTAAATCCTTAGTGGTCGTTAGTCAGGATGAATGGGATGTTGCCTTATCTGTTTTGCAGGCATTGGAACCTGCCGGAGTGGGGGCCAGGAATTTAAGTGAGTGTTTGCTCATACAGGCTAAACGTGATGATATCGATGATCTGCCACTAGAAGAGGTTTTGATTAATCATTTCGATATGCTTGTGAATAGAAAGTGGAAAGAGCTTGCCAAGCTGGTTGGTGTAACTATTGCAGATATTCAATCCATTTTTGATTTAATACAGGCATATAACCCCAAACCTGGTTCAGCTTTTTATAGTGGTGAATTCCAATATTTCATACCAGACGTAAGTGTTTCTATTTCAAAAGGAGTACCCACTGTAAAGGTTTTATCAATGAGAAGATTTAAAACGAATGAATTTACTTCCTCTATAAAGGATGGAAGTGATGACATAACTAAAAAGTATATGTACGAAAAGAAAATGGAGCTAAACTGGTTAAAAAAAGCAATTGAACAAAGAGAGCAGACTTTAAGTCGTGTAACCCATGCCATTTTGGATAAGCAATCTGTCTTCTTTGATACTGGGAAGAGTGTAAACTTGAAGCCGTTAACTATGAAGGAAATCGCTAAAATGGTCGATGTGCATGAGTCAACAGTAAGCAGGGCGATTAGGGACAAAGTGGTAGAAACGCCATTTGGGACTTATGAAATGAAAATGTTTTTTACGAGCAGCATCCCGACCAATCAATTGGAGGACTCTTCATCAGAACAAGTAAAGCAAGAAATAATGCGGTTGATAAAGACAGAGCAGAAAACACTGCCTTTATCCGATCAGGCAATTGCAAAGCAACTTCAGGATGATTTTGGTATTCTTGTATCACGGAGGACAATCGCGAAATATCGGACTCAGCTTCATATACCATCTTCTTCAAAAAGAAAACGATACGAGGTTAGTGAATAATTAATTTATAAATGTAGAAAATAAGAAAGAGCAGGGGGAAAGAGAGTGATTGCACCAATCATTCATTTTTATACAAAAAAGAATTGCCCATTATGCGAAGAGGCAAAGGATCTTTTGAAAATTTTGCAAAGAGAAATGACGTTTACTCTCCTTGAAGTCGATATATATTCCAATGATAAATTGCTGGAACAATATGGGCTTATGATTCCTGTAGTCGAAATCAATGATCAGGTTATTCAATACGGACGTATAGATCTAGATGAGATTCGCCGCTATTTAACGTGATGTTCACATTTAGAACCTTGCAACTATTCGAAACTCCTGTTAGAATGGAATTACATCAGGAGCTATTTTTTTACATAAACTGGGACGCTAAACGTCTTGCTAGGACAAAAAATGACCAAAGTATAAAAGGAGTTTGAAGATATGGACGGAATACTCCATTTACAGAAGAAATTAATTCCAGATATATTTGAGGTCATGCAAAAAAGATACAATATCTTAAGAACGATTCGTACTCTGCAACCGGTAGGCAGACGAAGCTTATCACTGACTTTGAACATTACGGAGCGGATTTTGCGAAGCGAAGTGGAATTTTTGAAAAACCAAAATCTCATACAAATCGCAAGCTCTGGAATGACTGTTACCAATGAAGGGAAAGAGGTCCTCGACCATCTGGGTGGTGTAATAAGGCAATTATCGGGTATAGATGATATGGAGCGCCTTTTACAGGAAAAACTTGATTTGGAGAAAATTATCATCGTTAGTGGTGATAGTGACCAATCCCCATGGGTAATAGATGAGCTTGGACGTGCCGGTGCATCGCGTATGAAAAGTCTCTTAACGGGTAAAAATATCATTGCCGTAACAGGTGGAACAACAATGGCAGCAATAGGCAGAATGTTACCTGATGTCTCAGAGCTTCCAGATGTAGATGACATTTTGTTTGTACCAGCAAGAGGCGGTCTTGGCAAGGGTGTTCAATACCAGGCCAATACAGTTTGCGAACAAATGGCAGAAAAGATGCATTCACGATATCGTGTCCTGTATGTACCGGACAACCTAAGTGAAGCTGCATACAATACGCTAACCAGTGAACCTGCTATACATGAGGTATTGAATTTGTTGAAATCAGCCAATATCGTTCTTCATGGTATAGGGGAAGCCAAAACAATGGCTGAAAGAAGGAAATCATCCGATGACAGTCTCCAGGAGCTTGAGAATAAAAAGGCAATTGGAGAGGCGTTTGGATATTATTACGATGAAGATGGCAACATAATACAAAAAGTCCATACAATCGGCCTTCAATTAGATGATCTGGTTAACGCGGAACATGTAATCGCCGTTGCTGGCGGAGCTTCAAAAGCTAAGGCAATAAAAGCCTATATCAAAATGGCACCTAAAAAACCGATTTTAATTACGGATGAAGGTGCGGCACTACAGTTACTTAAGGGATAACACCCTTTTGAATATAATTTAAAATCTATTTCTAAGATTCCAAAAGGAGGAACCTTCTAATGGCAGTAAAATTAGGTATTAATGGTTTTGGTAGAATTGGACGTATCGTATTCCGTGCGGCGTTAAATAATCCGGAAGTAGAAGTTGTAGCAGTTAACGATTTAACTGATGCAAAAATGCTTGCGCATCTTTTAAAATATGATTCCGTTCATGGAACTTTAGATCAAGAAGTAACAGTTGACGGAGACTACTTAGTAGTAGCTGGACAACGTGTAAAAGTTCTTGCTGAAAGAGATCCAGCTCAACTTGGTTGGGGAGATCTTGGAGTAGATATCGTTGTAGAATCTACTGGACGTTTCACTAAACGCGCAGATGCTGCAAAACACCTTGAAGCTGGCGCTAAAAAAGTTATCATTTCTGCACCTGCATCTGATGAAGATATCACAATCGTTATGGGTGTTAACGAAGATAAGTATGACGCAGCTAACCATGATGTAATCTCTAATGCATCTTGTACTACAAACTGCTTGGCTCCATTTGCAAAAGTATTGAACGATAACTTCGGTATCAAACGCGGAATGATGACTACAATCCATTCTTACACAAATGACCAACAAATCTTAGACTTGCCACACAAAGACTACCGTCGTGCTCGTGCTGCTGCTGAAAGCATGATCCCTACAACTACTGGTGCTGCTAAAGCTGTTGCTCTAGTATTACCTGAATTGAAAGGTAAATTGAACGGTATGGCTATGCGTGTACCAACTCCAAACGTTTCTGTTGTTGACCTTGTTGCTGAATTAGAAAAAGAAGCAACTGCAGAAGAAATCAATGCAGCATTGAAAGCAGCTGCTGAAGGTGAATTAAAAGGAGTTCTTGAGTACAGCGAACTTCCATTAGTATCTCGTGACTACAATGGAACTACTCAATCTTCTACTATTGATGCTCTTTCTACAATGGTTATGGAAGGCAACATGGTTAAAGTACTTTCTTGGTACGATAACGAAACTGGTTACTCCAACCGTGTAGTTGACCTTGCAGCTTACATTGCTAAAAAAGGTCTTTAATCTTTACGTAGTAGATAGAAAACCTTATTAAAGGTATAATGAATTTGTTTAAGGGGGAGAGGGGAAAATTCCCCTTTCTCCCTGTTTTATTTTAACGGCAATTAATCAGAGTTTGGGCAGACCTGATTAAGTCTTTAGCTGGTCCCTTATTTTAAAGGAGGTTCATTTAAGTGAACAAAAAATCGATTAAAGACATTGATGTACAAGGAAAAAAAGTATTTTGCCGCGTTGATTTTAACGTACCAATGCAAGATGGCAAAGTAACAGATGACACAAGAATTCGTGCAGCTTTACCGACTATTCAACTTTTAATTGAAAAAGGCGCAAAGATAATTCTTGCAAGCCATTTGGGCCGTCCAAAAGGTGCAGTAAAAGAAGAGTTACGCTTAACTCCTGTTGCTGCGCGTTTAGGCGAATTGCTTGGCAAAGATGTTAAGAAAACGGATGAAGCATACGGAGAAGCTGTACAAGCTGAAATCGGGCAGATGAAAGATGGCGATGTACTTCTTCTAGAAAACGTACGTTTCTATCCTGGTGAAGAAAAGAACGATGCAGAATTGGCAAAAGCATTTGCTGATCTTGCAGATGTGTATGTAAATGATGCATTCGGTGCAGCTCACCGTGCGCATGCTTCCACAGAAGGAATTGCAAAACATATCCCTGCTGTAGCCGGATTGCTTATGGAAAAAGAATTAGAAGTTCTTGGAAAAGCTCTATCTAATCCAGAACGTCCATTCACAGCAATTATTGGTGGAGCAAAAGTAAAAGATAAAATTGGTGTAATTGATAATCTTCTTGAGAAAGTGGACAACCTAATCATTGGCGGTGGACTAGCATATACGTTCATCAAGGCTCAAGGTTATGAAATTGGTCAATCTCTTTTAGAAGAAGATAAGATTGAATTGGCTAAATCCTTTATGGATAAAGCAAAAGAAAAAGGTGTTAACTTCTTAATGCCGGTGGATGCGGTTATTGCAAAAGAATTTTCACCTGATACAGAGTCTAAAGTGGTAGATATTGATGCGATTCCAGCTGATTGGCAAGCGCTTGATATCGGACCAAAGACTGCAAAATTATATGAAGACACTATTAAAAATTCCAAACTCGTGATCTGGAATGGACCAATGGGTGTATTCGAATTTGATAAATTCGCTGGCGGTACAAAAGCAGTAGCAGAAGCACTTGCAAATGCGGAAAATACATACTCCGTAATTGGTGGTGGGGACTCAGCTGCGGCAGTAGAAAAGTTCGACCTTGCGGATAAAATGAGCCACATCTCTACTGGAGGCGGTGCTTCCTTAGAATTTATGGAAGGTAAAGAGCTTCCTGGTGTGGTAGCGTTAAACGACAAATAAATACATTATACGGACACATACGAGAGGATGAGAAAAGTGCGTAAACCAATTATCGCAGGAAACTGGAAGATGAATAAAACGGTTGGCGAAGCTTTACAATTTGTAGATGAAGTTAAAGGTTCCATTCCTTCTCCAGAAAAAGTGGATGCGGTTGTGTGTTCTTCTCCGCTATTTCTTGAATCGCTTGTAAAAGCAACAAAAGGAACGGATCTTAAAGTTGGTGGACAAAATATGCACTTTAAAGAAAGTGGCGCATATACGGGTGAAGTAAGCCCGGAAGCACTTTCTGATTTAGGGGTAGACTATGTTATCATTGGACATTCCGAACGTCGTGAAATGTTCAATGAAACAGATGAATCAGTTAACCAGAAAACATTAGCTGCTTTTAAGCACAATTTAATCCCTATTGTGTGTTGTGGGGAAACTTTGGAGCAGCGTGAAGCTGGTGAAACGAAAGCTCTTGTAGCTGATCAAATTAAAAAGGCATTTCAGGGCCTAACTGAAGAACAAGCTAAGAAAACAGTTGTTGCTTATGAACCAATCTGGGCAATTGGTACAGGAAAGTCTTCCACAGCAGCTGATGCTGATGAAGTTTGCGGTCATATCCGTCAAACAATCGCTGATAGCTTTTCAACTGATGTGGCAGAAGCAATTAGGATTCAATATGGCGGTTCTGTTAAACCTGAAAACATCAAAGAATATCTTTCAGAAGATAATATCGATGGTGCTTTAGTTGGCGGAGCAAGCCTTGAACCAACTTCTTTCTTAGGATTATTGGAGGCTGTTTCTAAATGAGTAAGAAACCAGTAGCGTTAATCATTCTCGATGGGTTTGGATCTCGAGATGTAACACAGGGTAATGCTGTGGCACAGGCTAAAAAGCCTAACTTTGACCGTTATTGGGCAGAGTATCCACATAATCACCTGACAGCAAGTGGCTTAGCAGTTGGTTTGCCGGAGGGACAAATGGGTAACTCAGAAGTTGGCCATTTAAATATCGGTGCAGGCCGGATTGTTTATCAAAGCTTAACTCGAGTAAACCTTGCGATTCGTGAAGGTGAATTCGAAAAGAATGAAACTTTCTTAGGCGCGATTCAACATGCGAAAGAAAGTAATAAGGCTCTTCACTTAATGGGATTATTATCTGATGGTGGAGTACACAGCCATATTCAGCATTTATTTGCATTACTTCGCTTGTGTGCTAAGGAAAACTTTACGAATGTTTATGTACATGGCATTTTAGACGGACGTGATGTTGGTCCTCAAACTGCTGAAAAATACATTCAACAAACTGAAAATATGTTTAAAGAAATTGGTGTCGGCCAGTTCGCCACTATTTCTGGACGTTATTACTCCATGGACCGTGATAAACGCTGGGATCGTGTAGAAAAAACGTATCGTTCCATGACGTATGGTGAAGGACCTGTTTATTCTTCCGCAATGGAAGTAGTAGAGGATTCCTACCGTAATGGGATTTTTGATGAATTCGTTCTACCATCTGTTATCACGAAAGCTGATGGACAGCCCGTGGCGAAAATTGAAGATAATGATTCTGTTATTTTCTATAATTTCCGCCCTGACCGTGCTATCCAAATTTCAAACGTATTTACAAATGATGATTTCCGAGGCTTTGACAGAGGTCCTGGATTCCCGCAGAATTTGTATTTCGTTTGCTTGACTCACTTTAGTGAAACTGTTAAAGGATATGTTGCATTTAAACCAACAAATCTGGATAACACAATCGGTGAAGTCTTATCACAAAACAACTTAAAACAGCTTCGCATTGCCGAAACTGAAAAATATCCACACGTTACCTTCTTTATGAGTGGTGGACGTGAAGCTGAATTCCCAGGTGAGAAACGTATTTTGATTAATTCTCCAAAGGTTGCCACGTATGACCTTAAACCTGAAATGAGCGCTTATGAAGTGACTGAAGCCCTTATGAAGGAATTGGATGAAGATAATCATCATGCAATCATCCTAAACTTTGCTAACCCTGATATGGTTGGGCACTCCGGAATGCTTGAACCAACAATCAAAGCAATTGAAACTGTGGATGAATGCCTTGGAAAAATCGTCGATAAAATCCTATCTATGGGTGGTAAAGCCATTATCACAGCTGACCATGGTAATGCTGATGAGGTAATCACTCCAGATGGAGATCCGATGACAGCACATACAACAAACCCTGTTCCAGTGATCGTCACTGATAAAGAGGTAGAACTTCGTGACGGTGGAATTCTGGGTGATTTAGCTCCAACTATGCTTGAATTATTGCATGTAGAGCAACCGAAAGAAATGACAGGAAAATCTTTAATTAAAAAGTAAGTTGTACAAACTATAAAAGTACTTTATTTTCCAAATAAAAGGAGAGAAATTTAATGCCAATTATTATTGACGTTTATGCACGTGAAGTATTAGACTCCCGTGGTAACCCAACAGTTGAAGTAGAAATTGAAACAGAATCTGGCGCATTCGGCCGTGCTATGGTACCAAGTGGTGCTTCCACTGGTGAATACGAAGCAGTAGAACTTCGTGATGGCGATAAAGACCGTTACCTTGGAAAAGGTGTTCAAAAAGCAGTAGATAACGTAAACAATATCATTGCTGAACAAATCATCGGTATGCATGTTCTTGATCAAGCTGGAATCGATAAAGCGATGATCGACCTTGATGGAACTGAAAACAAAGGTAAATTAGGTGCGAACGCAATTCTTGGTGTTTCCATGGCTGCTGCAATCGCTGCTGCTGATTACCTAAACATTCCTTTATACCGTTACCTTGGCGGATTCAACACGAAACAGCTTCCAACTCCAATGATGAACATCATCAACGGTGGTTCTCACGCTGATAACAACGTTGACTTCCAAGAATTCATGATCATGCCTGTTGGAGCTCCAACTTTTAAAGAAGCAATCCGTATGGGTGCTGAAGTATTCCACAGCTTGAAAAAAGTTCTTCATGACAAAGGCTTAAACACTGCAGTAGGTGACGAAGGTGGATTCGCTCCAAACCTTGGTTCTAACCGTGAAGCTCTTGAAGTAATCATTGAAGCAATCACTAAAGCTGGCTACGAAGCTGGTAAAGATATCTACCTTGCAATGGACGTAGCTTCTTCTGAGTTCTTCAACAAAGAAACTAAGAAATACGATCTAGCAGGCGAAGGCCGCAATGGTCTTTCTTCTGAAGAAATGGTTAACTTCTATGAAGAATTAATCAACGAATTCCCAATCATCTCTATTGAAGATGGTTTAGATGAAAACGACTGGGAAGGCCACAAATTGTTAACTGAGCGCATTGGCGATCGTGTACAACTTGTTGGTGATGACTTGTTCGTTACAAACACTAAAAAGCTTGCTGAAGGTATCGAAAAAGGTATCGCTAACTCTATCCTAATTAAAGTTAACCAAATCGGTACTTTAACTGAAACTTTCGATGCAATCGAAATGGCTAAACGCGCTGGTTACACTGCAGTTGTATCCCACCGTTCCGGTGAAACAGAAGATTCTACAATCGCTGACATCGCAGTAGCAACAAACGCTGGCCAAATCAAAACTGGTTCTATGAGCCGTACAGACCGTATCGCGAAATACAACCAACTTCTTCGTATCGAAGATGAGCTTGGCGATTTAGCTGAATACAAAGGTCTTCAATCTTTCTACAACTTGAAAAAATAATTTGACATAGGCAGACTTTCTTCATAAATTCCAAGGACGCTTGAGAATTGAAGAAAATACGATATGTCATACAAAACCTCCTGTTACGTAATTCGTAATAGGAGGTTTTTGTTTTTATCTCAATTAATTTGTATTCTGAAAAATCACTCATTAAAATTAAATTATACTAAAAAAATTTTGGTGGGTGTGTTGAGAACATGAAGCGCAGTCGTACAATCTTTTCAAAGTTACTTGGTTTAGGACTTCTGATTATTTTTTGCTGGTCTGGAGTGTATCTATTTCAATATGCGATGGAAGAATATCAAATGTATAGGCTGGAGAAGCAATTGGATCTAGATAAACAAGAGGCTATATCCATACCTGATGCGGGTAGGTTTGATTTTTCTAAGTTGGAAGAGAAGAATGATGAAACTGTTGGTTGGATTACCATTGATGGAACAGCAATTGACTACCCGGTTGTACAGGGTGATGATAACAGTTACTATTTAACGCATGATTATAACAATACTTCATCCATTCAGGGAAGTATTTTTATGGATTATCGCAATCAGGAAGGTTTTGCAGACAATCATATCATTCTTTATGGACATAATATGAAGAACGGTACGATGTTTCATGATTTGAATAAATACAAGGATGAAAACTATCTTTACGAGCATAGATACATAAACTCTTATGGGAAAACTGGCTATTATAAGTGGGAGGTTTTCTCGACTTATAACACAGATCCACGTTTTAATTATATCCAAACAGAATTTGGAACAAGTGAACAGTATCTTTCTTTTATAAACCAACTACGATCAAGGTCAGATTTTAGTTATAAGGGAGAACCGTTATCTGATAAGGATAAGATTTTAACGCTCTCCACGTGCAGTCAAGGTTTAAAGGATGGAAGAAGGGTGGTTCATGCAAGATTAATAGAAGAGAGAGCATACGCGGAGTAACAATAGAAAGGAGGCAGCCTATATATAAGCTGCCTCCTGATTATTATTAATCTTCAAATCCTGCTTTCATCGTGTCAGGATGAGATCCGGAACGGCTATTCTCGTTAAGCTGATCGATTCTGTCCATTTCCTCAGGAGATAGTTCAAAATCAAACACTTGAGAGTTTTCAATGATACGGTGTTCTTTGATCGATTTTGGAATCGTTACAACGCCATGTTGAAGATCCCATCGTAAAATGACTTGAGCAACTGATTTATTATGCTTTTCAGCAATTTCTTTAAGAACTGGATTGTCCAAAAGCTCTCCTCGTTTTAATGGAGACCAGGCTTCTAATTGGATTCCTTCTTTTTTACAGTAAGCACGCAAGTCTTCCAATGTTAAATGAGGATGGAATTCCACTTGATTCACCATTGGTTTAATCTCAGCTGTAGCGATTAAATCCTCAAGGTGATGAATCAGGAAGTTACTTACTCCAATTGCACGAACGCGTCCATCCTTGTAGAGTTTTTCAAAGGCTTTCCACGTTTCTTTATATTTATCCTTACCAGGCCAATGAATTAGATAAAGGTCTAAGTAATCCAAGCCCAGCTTTTCCATGCTTTCATCGAAGGCTTTTAAGGTAGATTCATATCCTTGTTCGCTATTCCATAGCTTTGTTGTAATAAATAAATCCTCACGTGGCACACCTGATTCTTTGATTGCTTGGCCCACGCCTTCTTCATTACCATAAATGGCAGCTGTATCAATGCTGATATATCCATTTCGAATGGCTGCTTTAACAGATTGGATAACCTCTTCACCTTCTTGAACTTTAAAAACGCCCAATCCAAACCATGGCATTTCTACGCCATTATGTAAGGTGACTGTATCTTTGAGATTTGTTGGCATATCTGAATCCTCCTCTGTCTAATTTGGTTTTTTCTAACTATTCTTTTATTATAAAGGATGACTGTTCAACTTAGTTAATAGAATGAATTCCTATTTTTTCTTGCTGATTCAGCCTTTTCAATATACAGCTTTGCGATTTCAGTAATCTTATCGAAATCACCCGTTTTGGCCGGTGCTAGCAGATTGCCGCCGACTCCAACAGCAACACAGCCATTTGAAATCCATTCTTCGATATTATCTAAACTCACCCCGCCGGTCGGCATTATATTGACCTGAGGGAGAGGGGCTTTGACGGCTTTTATAAACCCTGGGCCAAACGCATTGCCAGGGAATAGTTTAACAATATCAACACCAGCTTCCAATGCTGTTTTCATCTCTGTAATCGTCATACATCCCGGCATATAGGGATTTGATAGAGGTTACAGAGCTTAGCTTTCTTCTAATTACAGTCATATTGTTAAATTATTTATAGCACTTTCATAGAAAAAAAGATGGCGATAATATGACGATATAAGAAGTGGTAGTTGATTTAAGTTGATGATTTCAGTCATTATGGAGCTAGTTGGCAATAAAAAAACATTGAGGCTCTCCTCAATGCTTTTTTATCTATTGTTTCATTAATTCATTAAATTGCTTGTATTGGATACTCACTTCTTGCTTTGGTGGAGCGGTCAGTAAGCTGACAATGATGATAGCAAGTGTGCTTGCTCCAAAACCAGGAATCATTTCATAGAGCGTATCAGATAAACCTAAGATAGACCAAATAATAACAGTGAGGGCTCCCACAACGATACCAGCCAAAGCTCCCCATTTATTCATACGCTTCCAGAAGAGACTTAACAATATGAGCGGACCGAATGATGATCCGAAGCCTGCCCAAGCATAACCAACCAGTTCAAGGATCGTGGAGTTCTTTTCCCATGATAAAAATAACGCGACAATCGAGACAATTAAAACAGACAATCTTCCTAAGAAAACAAGTTCTTTATCAGATGCTGATCGTCTGAAGAATGTTTTGTAAATATCTTCTGTTAGCGAGCTTGATGTAACGAGAAGCTGCGAAGAAATGGTACTCATGATGGCAGCTAAAATAGCTGAGATTAAAAATCCGGTAATAATCGGATGGAATAATACTTCGCCTAAAACGATAAATACTGTTTCATGGTTATCCAATGGAGTGCCTGTTTGTGAAAAATACGTAATCCCGATAAAACCAGTCAGCATCGCACCAATAATGGAGAAAATCATCCATCCCATCCCGATTCGGCGGGCCTTTTTAATTTCTTTAACAGATGAAATAGCCATAAAGCGGATAATGATATGAGGCTGGCCGAAGTAACCAAGTCCCCAGGCAATGGAAGAAAGGATGCCTAGTATCGTTGTTCCTCTGAAAATATCTAATAAGGCCGGATTAATGGATCGTGCTGTATCAATGGACTCTCCTAATCCTCCCACTTCAATGAGAGTGACGATTGGAACAAGGATCAGTGCCACGAACATGATGATTCCTTGTACAAAGTCAGTCCAGCTGACGGCAAGAAATCCTCCGAACAAGGTGTATGCGACTACTACCAGTGTAACAACTATTAATCCAGTATGATAATCAAGTCCGAATGTACTTTGGAAAAGTACACCGCCGGAAACCATGCCTGATGAAACATAAAAAGTAAAGAATACTAGAATAACAAGTCCAGAAATCAGGCGAAGTATTTTTGATGTATCGCCAAAGCGGTTCTCTAAATAGCCAGGTATTGTAATCGAATCATTGGCTATTTGAGTATACGTACGCAGTCTGGGAGCTACATAAATCCAGTTTGCCCAGGCTCCTATAGTTAAACCGATGGCAATCCATGCTGCGCTAAGACCAGATAGATACATAGCTCCGGGTAATCCCATTAACAGCCAGCCACTCATATCAGCCGCTCCTGCACTCAAAGCTGTTACGGCAGGTCCGAGTGTTCTGCCGCCAAGCATATAATCAGATAAATTGGATGTTCTTTTATAGGCAAAATATCCGATTCCGAGCATTAAAATCATATAAATAACGACTGATGTTAATAATGCATAATCCATCTGTGTTCCCCCTTTATCTCTTGTCTAGTTTGTCCTGCACTTTCTACTTACCATTTAGAAGCAAAATCGTTTGATTTAGTTTATCAGAAAAGTTAAAATAATTCACTTATTATTTGAGTGTATAAAAATACTAAATTATTGAATAAAAAGGTAGACTTATAAGATACTGGTTACATAGTTTCTAATGAAAGGATAGGTTTAATAAAAAATGAAAGCATATATGCTTAAAATCAGTCTGTTATTGACGATTGTATTAGGGTTTTTTATAACCAGCACCTCGGCAAATGCAGCTACCAATCCATCATCCCAAGAGATTAATAGGTTGTTGACTGAAGCTGCGATAAAACATAATATCCCTCCAGAGGTTGTTAAAGCAGTTGCTAATCAGGAAAGTGGATGGAAGCAATTCACGGATAAGGGGCAGCCTCTTATAACCGAAGATGGCGGAATTGGTATCATGCAGATCACCAATAAAAAAGATCTCGATCAGAGTAGGTTAAAAAATGAGATTGAATACAATATTGAGCAGGGTGTCAAAATCCTCAGTGCTAATTACAACCGTAAAGACCTCCCGAAAATTAAAGGCGCCGACCGTAATGTGATTGAGAACTGGTATTTTCCTGTAATGGCTTACAATGGTATAAAGCCAGTTAATAGCCCGATTGTTAAAGAAACAAAAAAGAGGAACACAGCCGCTTATCAAGAAAAGGTATTTTCCAAAATAGAAAAAGACATAATTTGGGGTAGAACATTAACAGATTATCCATTTGCACTTAAAGACTTTACCTATGAAACTAACAGTAAAAAAAATATTAAATTCAACAAATTGAGTTATACATTAACAAATCCAATCACTACTTCACATTCTAAGTTTAATTTGAACAACAAAGTGATCACAAACAGTAGTGTTAATTTGAGAAAAGAACCAAATACTTCATCAACTAAAGTAACCACTATAGCAAAAGGAACAGTCTTAACAATTGGTGGAAAAATGACATATGACAAAATTAAAACAAAAGCAAATCAGTTCGTCTGGTATCCGGTTAAAACCTCAAATGGAACAAAAGGATATATCGCATCCGCTTATCTTTCCAAGTATGTCCTGACAACGGGCACGGTGACGAATAAATCGACAGCAGTTACTGGGAATGTCGAAAAAGGATATATTCTTTCTGTAAAAGCAGGAGCAAAAGAACTTGGTACCTTTAAATCGACGAAGGCGGGTTCCTATAAAATTAAGATTAAGGCTCAAACAGCGGGTACAAGGCTGAAAGTAATCGCAAAGGATTCGAAGGGAATCATTCATGAAATAAAGGATATTACGGTAAAAGATGCAATTCCTCCTTCTAAGCCAAGTGTCAATTCAGTTTCAGATAAATCTACATCGGTAAGCGGTAAAGCAGAAAAAGGAAGTACGGTTACCGTAAAGGCAGGCAAGAAGTCCTGGTTCATAAAGGCAAATACAAAGGGACAGTACACGATTAAAATAGCGAAACAAAAGGCAGGCACCAAATTAATCATTACAGCTAGTGATGCAGCCAAGAATGTGAGCTCGGCACGAACGATTACAGTGTTGGATAAGACTGCGCCTTCTGCACCAACAGTAAACGCCATTACCACCAAGACCAAAGCTGTTACCGGTAAAACTGAAGCAAATGCGACGGTTACGGTAAAAGTGAAAAGTAAAACGCTTGGTAGTGCAAAGGCAAACAGCAAAGGAGCCTTTAAAGTAAATATAAAAGCTCAGAAGAAAAATATAACCATATCAGTTACGGCAAAAGACAAAGCAAAAAATACGAGTAAAGCAAAGCAAGTAAAGATTAAAAAGTAATGATGGGATGGGAGAATAGGGGAAACCTCTTATTCTCTTTTTTATTGCAGGCTGATAAGAATGACAATCATGAAAAAAGAAAAAGCCGATTGCGGCGAGCGCAATCGGCATTTATTTTTGATCAGTTTCTGGAGAATCTTTTTTCATCCATTCATCAGCCCAATTTGCAATGGATTGCATCATCGGCTTCATGGCTTCTCCTGCTTCTGTTAAGGAATATTCAATTCGGACCGGCGTTTCCGGGTAAACTTCTCGTTTGACAATCCCTTGTTTTTCTAAGTCCTTTAGGCGTTCAGATAGTACTCGTCCACTGATACCAATTGAGGATTCCAGCGTACAGAAACGCTGAGGACCAGATTGCAGTTGATAAATAATTAATCCTGACCAACGGCGGCTGAGGATATCCATAGCTTTCTCAAATTTAGGACAAATGTGAGATTGATTCATATTACATCACCCCTATGGTCTATATTATATCGCATTATTGATAAATCATATAATTATTTATAGGAAATAATTTACTTGATATAAATTTATTACTAAAGTATAATTACTTACATAAAGTAAGTTATATACTAATGGAGTTAAAAAATAAATTGCCAATTGGGAGAGAGAGTAAAATGAACTTTCATCAGAAATCAAATACGTTTGTGGAAAGTCTTGAATTGAAGGTACTCAATATGGAAAGATCGCTCGCCTTTTACGAAAATATCATTGGTTTTAAAGTGCTCGAGAGAGAGGGTAATCGCACAGTTTTAACTACTGATGGGGAAACACCATTATTAACTTTAATTCAACCTGAAAATGTTATACCAAAAGAGGCTCATAAAGCCGGGCTGTACCATTTTGCTTTATTGTTGCCCTCACGTGCGGATTTAGGAAGCTTTTTGCATCATATCGCAAAAATCAATTACCCATTGGGTGCCTCAGATCATCATGTGAGTGAAGCATTATATTTACAGGATGTTGATGGGAATGGAATTGAAATTTACGTAGATCGCCCAGCTTCCTCATGGATATGGAAAGACAAAGAGGTTCATATGGTTACGGAGCCTTTGAAGGCAGAAGAAGTATTGGCAGCAGGGGAAGACAAGATGTGGAAAGGCCTTCCGCCTGATACGGCAATGGGGCATATTCATTTGCATATTGGCAATCTTGAACTGGCGGAGGAATTTTATTGCAAGGGTTTAGGATTTGATGTAGTTACACGTTATGGGGGGCAGGCATTGTTTATGTCCACAGGTGGCTACCACCATCATATTGGTTTAAATGTATGGAATGGCAGGAATATAACGGCTGCTTCAAAAGAAAGCGTGGGACTCCAAACATTCACTATTCATTATCCTAATCATGAACAAAGAGAAGAAGTGATTTTGCGATTGAAAGAAATGGGTGTTGAAGTTCAAGAAGAGAGTGGAAATTGGGTAACAACAGATCCGTTTGGTTTATCTATTCGGTTATCTGTCTAAATAGATTGATATGAAAAAAACATTGGGGAGGAATAAATCATGACAAATGCAAATGCATTTTTATCAGCAATTGAAAAAAGACGTTCACTTTATGCGATTAGTAATGAAAAGGTAATTTCTGAAGAAAGAGTAGAGGAGATTGTTAAATTTGCAGTCAAGCATACACCATCTGCCTTTAACTCACAAAGCGCAAAAGTAGTCGTCTTATTCGGAGAACAAAGTAATAAGTTTTGGAGTATTACAACTGAAACATTACGAAAAGTCGTACCTGCCGAAAATTTTGCTGGCACTCAGGAAAAAATGGATATGTTTAATGCTGGATATGGCACTATTCTCTTCTTTGAAGACCAATCGGTCATAGAGGGTCTGCAGTCACAATTTGATCTATATGCAGATAAATTCCCTGTTTGGTCTAATGAAGCCTCCGGAATGCTGCAGCTCGTTGTTTGGACAGCTCTTGAAGCGGAAGGATTAGGGGCTACACTTCAGCATTACAATCCATTGATTGATGATGAAGTGAAGGCAACCTGGAATATACCTGCAAGCTGGAGATTGTCTGCTCAAATGCCATTTGGTAAACCAGTTGCTCCTGCTGGTGAAAAACAATTCAATCCAATTGAAGATCGTGTGAAAGTGTATAAATAAATCAACAAAAAAGACGCTCCATTTTTAATTTAATCCTCAAGTTAGATTGTATATCTACCTTGAGGTCTAAAAAGTGAGCGTCTTTTCATTTAATTTCTATCGCGGTACTCTCTCCTTAGTTCGTTTTGAAAGCGATCCAAAAATACGCCAATCAGGAAAAATGCGATTAATATAGAATAGAAGGTTTTAAATACTGCCTGGACAGATCCCGGACTCCAAACAGTCAACCAGAAAGTGCCTTCGCCAATGAATCCGTAGCCAAGTATTAAGATATGTAATGCCAACCAAAAGAGGCTTAGAGTGCTCGTATTCGAGCGGATAATGACTGCTATTAAGCTAATCAGTGCTGCTATACAAACTACAAAAAGGATGGGGTTAATAGACAACCATTCTATAGATAAGAGTTCAAAAATCAATAAACCAATCAAACATAGATGTACCAAATAGGTCATAAAATAGATGAATGGCCTTCCATTAAGTTTAGAAATGATTAATAGTACACCGGCCGCGAGTAAAAGAGCTCCCATTAAGGGGGCATTCCATACGAAGAACATCATTAAACTGCCAAATATAAATCCGATCATATTTATGTAATTTGCTTTATATAACCAATCGGTAAACATAATCATGTCCCCCTCTGTCACGGGTTTTTGAATCCTCTTATTTGATTATACCCTGCCTGCGGTGAATTTAACTATTACCTCCTTGTTAGTTATTGTGAAAAAAAGGTGGTTATGGTAAAGTGATAGTATTGATAAGACCGTAATTAGGAGGTATTTGTTCGTGTTGCATACTACGCTCATGGTATTATTGGTTATTACATGTATTAGTTTAATTGTTGTGGTCTTACTGCAATCCGGTAAAAGTGCAGGTTTATCCGGCGCAATTTCCGGTGGTGCTGAACAGCTTTTTGGTAAACAAAAGGCCAGAGGACTTGATTTATATTTACACCGCGCTACTATTGTTTTATCAGTATTATTTTTTGTTTTAACCATTTTGGTTTCTTTCTTTGCAAAGTAATAGTGCGAAAACAAACATTGCCTGGCAGCTTTGCCAGGCTTTTTTGATGTGTAAATCGTTCTTATTAATGGCGTTTTGTTCCTCTAACATCGTAAACTAATAGTACATAGTATAAGTTTTAACAAAGGGAGATTTTTTATATGAAATTGACTCAGCCAAAACCATTTACATTTGAGGGAGGAAACCGAGCAGTCTTATTGCTTCACGGTTTTACAGGGAATAGCGCTGATGTGAGGATGCTAGGCCGATATCTTGAAAGCAGGGGATATACATGCCACGCACCGCAATATAAAGGGCACGGAGTACCTCCGGAGGAATTGGTAGAATCCGGACCAACTGATTGGTGGAAGGACTGTATGAAAGCCTATGATCGATTGCGGGCAATGGGCCATAAGGAAATTGCGGTAGCAGGCCTTTCATTAGGAGGGGTATTTTCCTTGAAATTAGGTTACACTGTACCTGTTAAGGGTATCGTAACCATGTGTTCACCTATGTATATAAAAAGTGAAAAAGTTATGTATGATGGGGTACTTGAGTATGCCCGTCAGTATAAAAAGCGTGAAGGTAAAAGCCAGGAACAAATTGAGGAAGAAATGAATCGTTTTCGTCCAATGAATACCCTGCAAGCCTTGCAAGAATTGATTGGCAATGTAAGAGATCACGTGAATCAAGTGGATGTTCCGCTTTTTGTGGCTCAGGCACGCCACGATCATATGATCAATACAGACAGCGCTAATATTATCTATAATTCTGCAAATACTGAACAAAAAACATTAAAATGGTATGAGGAATCAGGCCATGTGATAACACTGGATAAAGAACGTGATCAGCTTCATCAGGATGTCTTTGCGTTTTTAGAGAGTCTTGATTGGGCAAATTAATAGATAGATCAATGATAAAGGAAAGAAAGGAGGGGTTTGTGATGGATGACATGATTCGTCAACATGTAGAAAAGCTGTATTCTTATATGAAAGAAGAAGCTTACAAACCCATGACCGTACAAGAATTAGAAGAAGCAATGGGGGTAGAAGACTCCGGGGATTTCAAGGATTTTGTTAAGGCTCTTGTGTATATGGAGGAGCATGGCCAAATCGTGAGAACTCGTTCTGATCGTTATGGACTGCCAGAACGTATGAACCTTGTAAAAGGAAAGGTATCCGGTCATGCTAAGGGATTTGCTTTTGTGCTACCTGAAGAGAAAGGCATGGATGATATTTTTATTCCTCCGCATGAGTTAAATAATGCGATGCATGGAGATATTGTTATGGTCCGTGTCTCTTCGCAGTCATCAGGCCAAAGACGGGAAGGTACCATTGTTAAAATCATTGAACGCGGTGTCCAGAATGTCGTAGGAACATACACGGAAACAAGAGGGATTGGTTTTGTAATCCCGGATGATAAAAAGATGGCTAATGATATCTTTATCCCTAATGAGGCGAAGAACGGTGCCGTTGAAGGTCATAAAGTAGTTGTTAAAATAACAAATTACCCAGAAGGCAGAATGTCGGCAGAAGGTGAAGTTATCACGATCTTAGGGCATAAAAATGACCCGGGTGTTGATATTTTATCCATTATTCATAAGTTTGGTTTGCCAGGAGAATTCCCGGAAGATGCACTCGAACAAGCTAATCAAACACCTGAAGTCATAGATGAAAAAGATCTGGCCAATCGTCGTGACCTTAGAAATGAAACGATTGTCACGATTGATGGTGCGGATGCGAAGGACCTTGATGATGCTGTTACAGTAACGAGACTTGATAATGGAAATTATAAATTGGGTGTACATATTGCCGATGTTTCTCATTATGTAACCGAAGGATCGCCAATTGATAAGGAAGCGGCAGAGCGTGCAACAAGTATCTATCTCGTGGATCGAGTTATCCCAATGATCCCGCATCGTCTATCAAACGGCATTTGTTCATTGAATCCACGCGTTGACCGTTTAACATTATCATGTGAAATGGAAATTGATTCTGAAGGAACTGTTGTTTCCCATGAGATTTTCCAGAGTGTAATTAAAACAACGGAGCGTATGACGTATTCAGATGTGAATGAGATTCTTGTTGATAAGAAAGAAGAATTAATTGAGCGCTATGAACCGCTTGTTCCGATGTTTGAGGAAATGGAGAGATTGGCTGAAATTCTTCGCGAAAAACGGATGCGCAGAGGAGCCATTGACTTTGATTTTAAAGAAGCAAAAATTCTTGTTGATGAGAATGGAGAACCAACCGATGTTGTTCTTCGTACACGATCTGTTGCAGAAAAATTAATTGAAGAATTTATGCTTGCAGCCAACGAAACAGTAGCTGAGCATTTCCATTGGATGGACGTGCCTTTCCTTTACCGGATCCATGAAGATCCAAATGAAGAGAAGCTGAGAAAGTTCTTCGACTTTATCGTGAACTTTGGTTATATCGTTCGTGGTACAGCCAATTCCATTCACCCGCGTGCTTTGCAGGAAATCATTGAAGCAGTACAAGGAAAACCGGAGGAAATGGTCGTATCGACAGTCATGCTTCGCTCCATGAAGCAAGCAAAATATGATCCTGAAAGCTTGGGACACTTTGGATTGTCGACAGATTATTATACTCACTTTACATCACCTATCCGCCGTTATCCGGACTTAATTGTCCACCGCTTAATTCGTACGTATTTAATAAATGGAGATTTAAGCAAAGAGACGCAGGAAAAATGGAATGAAAGACTTGGTGAGATCGCCCAGCATACTTCCTCAATGGAAAGACGGGCAGTAGATGCTGAGCGTGAAACGGATGATCTGAAGAAAGCTGAGTACATGGAAGATAAAGTGGGCGAGGAGTTTGATGGTATTATCAGCTCTGTCACAAACTTCGGTATGTTTGTTGAGCTATCCAACACAATCGAAGGACTTGTCCATGTCAGCTATATGACAGATGATTATTATCATTTTGACGACCGTCAATATGCGATGATTGGTGAACGTACAGCTAAGGTTTTCCGAATCGGAGACGAGATCACCGTAAAGGTCATTAATGTAAATAAAGATGAGCGTACCATAGACTTTGAAATTGTTGGGATGAAAGACAATCGTGAACGGGTTTCCGGTGAAAAACGTATATTTAAAGCAGAACCGGGTAAAAACCGCCGCAAGGATTCTTCCAGACCACTGGGAGGAAATGGAGACAAACGCGGTCCAAAAGGCCAGGGCAAAGGTAAACCTGGAGAAAGCTCCGATAAAAAAGGCCCGAGAAAGAAAAAGAAGTTTTATGAAAACGCACCGGCTGCCAAGCGTAAATCCGGTAAGAAGAAAAAACGATAAGAGGCAGAGGAGAGCTGACTTATGTTGGCTCTCTTTTCTTTGAGAAAGATTTGCGGTTATATTTACCAGGCCGAGGTATATAGATAAAAAAGAATAGTTGGTTATAGGAAAAACAGCTTGTCTAGTCATAATACTGTACATTAACCAGTACAATCTATATAATACATATGTATTTAGTATGAATTAAAGGGGGAGAAATTGAAAATGGATACGACCTTAGTTATTATAAATATACTTATTTTGTTAGCATTAGTCGGTGTACTTTTCTATATGCAAAAGAAACATGTTTCCTTTTCAAAACGAGTATTTACAGGTCTTGGATTAGGAATTCTTTTAGGTGTATTCCTTCAATTAGCGTTTGATCCGGATAGTGCTGTAGTAGCGGATACGAAAAACTGGTACAGTATTGTTGGAACTGGGTATGTCAGCTTTTTGAAAATGATTGTTATGCCTTTGATTGTTGTGTCAATTATATCAGCTATCATTCGCTTAAAAGGGCAGGCTGGAGTTGGAAAAATCAGCTTCTCGATTATTGGAGTTCTAGTTTTAACAACAGCTATAGCAGCTGCTGTTGGAATTGGCAGTGCCCTAACGTTTGACTTATCAGCGGATCATCTTGAATCTGGTGAAGCAGAGGAAGCGCGTTCTGCTCAATTAGAAGAAACAATGGTTCAAGTAGAGAACCAAAGCTTTCCGGAACGTATTTTGCAGGTCATCCCAACAAATCCGTTTCTTGATTTGACTGGCCAACGACCTACTTCTACAATCGCAACCGTTATTTTTGCAGCATTTGTTGGAATAGCGGCAATCGGTGTTAGAAGAAAGGCACCTGCAGAATTTGAAACATTTGAGAAAATCATTAATGCCTTATATAAAATCGTCATGCGAATCGTTACGTTGATTCTTCGTTTAACACCGTATGGTATTTTAGCATTAATGGCTACAACCATTGCCAATACAAATGTACAGGGAATCATAGAATTATCTACATTTGTTATTGCTTCGTATGTAGCATTGATCGTGATGTTCCTGATCCATTTAGTTATATTATTCTTTAGCGGTTTAAATCCAATGCAATATGTTAAGAAAATGGGTCCATTACTTACGTTTGCTTTTACATCCCGTTCCAGTGCAGCGGCTATTCCTATTAATATAGAGACTCAAACCAAACAATTTGGTAACTCTGAAGGAATTGCTAACTTTGCTTCTTCATTAGGAGCGTCTATTGGTCAAAATGGATGTGCAGGAATTTATCCGGCTATGCTGGCTGTAATGATTGCACCGGATCCGCTAGATCCCGTTTTCCTTATTCAATTAGTCATCATTGTAGCTATCAGTTCATTTGGTGTAGCTGGTGTCGGTGGAGGAGCTACCTTTGCCGCATTAATCGTATTATCCAGTATGAACCTGCCAATTGGTATAGCAGCCTTACTAATTTCTGTAGAACCATTAATTGATATGGGAAGAACAGCTCTTAATGTCAGCGGTTCTGCAACAGCAGGTTTGGTAACCGGCCGTATGACGGGTGAATTGAACAAAGATGTATACAATGGTAAAATGGTTGAAATGAATTCAATTGAAGCATAAAAAAGTAAGGAAGAATGCGTAATTGTTGCATCCTTCCTTTTTCTTTAAGTCCGCATTCTCATTCCTGATGGAAGGATAAGAGGACATTTCAATCGAATACTAAAGGTATGGATTTTAGCGAAATGGAGGAATACTAAAGTGAGTAAGATTACGATTCAAACTGCTAAAGCGCCGGCCGCAATCGGGCCATATTCTCAAGCCATTCGAGTGAATGGATTTATTTATACATCAGGTCAGCTAGGATTAGATCCTGAAACGGGCGAATTAAAAGAAGATGTGAAGGAACAAACTCACCAAGCATTCAAAAATATTCAGGCTATTTTAAACGAAGAAGGTCTTAATTTGGACCAAATTGTGAAGACAACTGTCTTCCTGAATGATATGAATGATTTTGCAGCAGTTAATGAAGTATACGCAACCTACTTTACCGGCAGCTTTCCGGCAAGGAGTGCGGTAGAAGTAGCGCGGCTTCCAAAAGACGGACTTGTAGAAATAGAAGCTATTGCTGTAGTATGATAAAAGGAGAGCCTGATATTAGGCTCTTTTATTCACCTAACCCATATAAAGAGAGAGGGGGCAATTATATGCCAAAAGGTTCAGGAAAGGTAATCGGCCAAAATAAAAAAGCGTACCATGATTACTTTATCGAGGAAACCTATGAAGCAGGAATTGTTTTGCAGGGAACTGAGATTAAATCGATTCGAAATGGTCGTGTGAACTTAAAGGATTCATATGCAAGGATTATTAATGGGGAAGTATTCTTAATGGGAATGCACATTAGCCCATATGAGCAGGGTAACCGCTATAATCATGACCCGTTACGTGTGCGTAAGCTACTTTTGCATAATAAGGAAATCAGTAAATTAATTGGTTCAACAAAAGAACAGGGTTATGCACTTGTTCCATTGAAGCTGTATTTAAAGAATGGCTTTGCAAAAGTTTTGATCGGTTTAGGTAAGGGTAAAAAGAATTATGATAAACGTGAAGACTTGAAGAGAAAAGAAGCAAAGCGTGAAATCGAACGAGCGTTCAAAGAACGTCAGCGTTAAGCTTTGGCTGGTACTCTCACCAAGTTCTTACAATTGAATTTCACACTTATTATGTTATAATTACTTATGTACCACAATTGAATAGAAGCAACGCTCAAAGTACGCTTCTTCATTTCGTGCGATCCACATTCTTATCATGGGGACGTTACGGATTCGACAGGGGTAGTTCGAGCTTATGTTGCGAGTCGAGGGGATCGGCCTCGTTAAAACGTCACAGCCTATAACTGGCAAACAAAACAACAACTTAGCTTTCGCTGCTTAATAACAGTCGATAAGCTGTTCCTCCCTCCATCGTCCATGTGGTAGGGTAAGGGACTCAACTTTAGTGGACTACGCCGGATCTCACCGTCTGAGGGAGAAGGAAGAGAATAACCAGACTAGCTGTCCGGACGCCTGTCGATAGGCATAAGGCACAGCGAATCGCCAATATATCGACTACACTCGTAGATGCATAAGTGCCGTTATCTTTGGACGTGGGTTCGACTCCCACCGTCTCCACCAAATACATATTTTGGTGGTTTTTTATTTTTATGACTCTAATTATACTTTTGCCAAACTGGCAATGAAATTATTCCTAAAATTAGTTGAAATATGTTTTAACGATGAAAGCTCGGTTTTTACCGGGCTTTTTTTATTTTTGATCTGTTAAATTCAATAACTAATAAAAAATGGCAACTATTAGGTTTCAGTTAAGGTGACTATTATGGATTACTTTTTATTGTCTATTGTGGGTTAATTATAGATGGAAATTTATATAAGGGTGTAAAAAGTATGGTTTACAAGATTTTTTTTATATACACAAAAGTTGAATTTTGTAAGCAATTCCAAATTATCTTTTAAATTGATACACTAGTATGCAAGGTGATATAATTTCCAATAATAATAGCGTAGTAAAGGAGTTTAAAAATGAATTTGAAAGCAGCAATTGCTGGAGCAATAGGTGTAACGGCTTTAGCAGGAACATTAGTATTCAAGACAGAGATCGCAAAAGAAGTATGGGCTAACATTGGAGAATTAAAAAGTAAAATAGAAGAATTTGCAGCTAATGATAAAGATTTAGTTAAAGAATATTATGCCTTAAAAAAAGCTGCAGAAACAAAAATAAATGATTTAGAAAACGAATTGAAAAATAATACAAATGCTTCTGCATCTGAAAAAGCAGAACTTGAAAAACAAATAAATATAGCTAATAAAGCAATACAGGATTTAAAAGACGACTCAGATAAAGTTGTTGCGGAAGTTAATGAATTAAAACCGACAAATCCGGATTCTTTACCAGGGTTACCATTAGTAGAGGCACAAGCTTATTTCCAGGTAGACAATACTCAAGTTTCTATAACGCTAAAAGAAGATATAAATATAGCACCTAAATCATCTAAGGGAAATATTGAAATACAGTTTAAGGATAATAAAGGTAAAACACTAACAAAAAATAAAACTTGGGCCGGATACTTAAACTCTCAAGGAAACAAATATGGCACAGGGCTTGAACAAAATGATTATGAAAATCAATTAGTAGCTGGTAATACATACTCTACAACTCTAAGTGTAAAGAATAAACCTTGGTATTCTCAAATAGATGCAGCTAATATAGTTCAAGTTATTGTTACGGTAACTAATGATGATGGAAGTAATGTACAACAAATAACATTCCCAGAAGAGAAATAAAAACTTTATAATAATCTAAATAAGGACTAATTTTTATTAGTCCTTATTTTAGAATCTGGATATAAAGGGAGAAAATGATGAGTAAGGTTTTAATTAGTACAGTAATTGGGGTTATTGGTAGTGCGGCTATAGCATCAGTTGCTATAGCATCATCCGTAGTTTTTAATCCTACTCCAATAGATAGTATTGAAAATAATATAAATATTTTAAAGGATAAAGTAGAAGCTTATTCAACTAATGAAGAGAAGTTAGTAAACAAATATACGAAATTATATGAGGAATACACTAAATTACAAGAAGCTTCGGAACAAGATAGTGATGCAGCATTAGAATCTAAGGTTGATCGTTTAAAGAAAGATTTAGAGAATCAAGAAGAAGAGAATAAAGAACAAGAAGACTATATAAAAGAATTAGAAGAACAGATAGAAAACTTAGAGTCCAATCAGGTTAATCAAGAAGAAAAGAATAAAGAACAAGAGGACTATATAAAAGAATTAGAAGAACAAATAGCAAACTTAGAGTCTAAATCTAATGTTGACCAAGAAGAAAAACCTCAAACTAACAATGAATCAGAGGTAGAATAATGGACAATAATCAATCAACTAATAACGGCTCTAAGAAAAGAAATTTATTAATAGTAATGATAGTAGTGTTGCTAATAGCTCTTGTATTTTTAGTTAAATCCTGCTCAGTAAATGAAGATTCTAAAGATGAACAAAAGACTACATCTGAAGTATCAAAAGATGAGGGGAAAGATAACGAAGACAATCTAGATCAAAATCCTACTACTAATGATAAATTATCAAGTGAATCTCAAGACAGTGCTAATCAAATTACTAACAATAAAGATGGTTTAGTAAGTAGTAATCAGAACCATATACAAGGCAATAATGAGAATAATCATGATTATTCATCAGGTGGTTCCCAAGATAGTGATAATCAAACAAGTCATAATGGGAATGGTTTATTAGATAATAGTGATACTGATGATAGTACTGGGGAGAATACCCAAAGTAATAGTGGTACTAATAATGATCATTCATCCAATGGATCTCAAGACAACGATAATCAAACAGGTTCAGATACAAATCCAGGACGACCGAATAATCCAGAAGATGTTGAGAATGGAAATCTATTAAAGTTGTTATATGATGAATTAATTAAGGCTAATGATACTTTTGAATACTTTCTAGAAGTAACTGATGAAATCTTAGAAAGTTACTAGAAAGTATTACATATTCTTTGGTATAAAAAGGATAATCCATTTGGATTGTCCTTTTTATATAGGTATCTTTACTACTCTCGCCTGGAGCATTACTAATTTGGAAAAAGAGCTACAAGATTTGAATACATACTTATTCCTCCTCCAATCATTTGTTAGATAAAGCTTGTATATTTTCTATCTATGCTAGCGACCGATTACCAGTTAAATGTGTCGCTCTTATCTTGGTAGTCCGTGTAATCTGTACGCTACGCTGTCTCCATTTTACTATATTGGAGAAGAAAGTACGTTTGGGAACCCTTACATATATTCTTCAATCGACAAGAGAAGACATAGCTGTAACTTTCCTTAAATTTGTCAGTATTACCGGTTTTTATTTCCTTATTTGGATAATATCTATTGACAAAACATGACATACTTACTTATAATTTTGATAATTCTAAATATTAAAGTGGCATGAAGAAAAGAGTAGATACTGTTTCTTTTAGAAAGCTTCGGCTGCTGAAAAGAACTGAAATATCTCAGTATCAAAAATGGTTCAGAGCCTCGTACCGAAAGTATAATTTAGTATATTAGTAGGTTCCGACGAGATTTGGTACTCGTTATCCATACCAGTGTGTATGAAGCGTTGATTCGTTTTTGCACTTACGAAGGCTGTTTATGTGAGTAAGCAGTGAATTAAGGTGGAACCACGTGAAGTCACACCACGTCCTTATCATGGTAAGGGCGTGGTGTTTTTTATTATGGACAAAGAAATGGGTGGGATGAAGTTGAAACGTTTATTAGTTTTTCAATCAGATTTTGGATTAAGTGATGGAGCTGTAAGTGCTATGTATGGAGTAGCGCTTTCTGTCGATCCTTCTTTAAAGATTAGTAACAATACGCATGATATTCCAACGTTTAATATATGGGAAGGCTCATACCGTCTGTTGCAGGCTATCTCATATTGGCCGGAAGGAACGGTATTTGTATCGGTGGTAGATCCGGGAGTAGGATGCGATCGCCGAAGCATCGTTGCCAAGACCTCTGGTGGACACTATGTGGTCACACCTGATAACGGTACCCTATCCCATATCAAAAATAAAATTGGCATCACGGAAGCAAGAGTGATAGATGAGAAGGTAAATCGTTTACCGCGTTCAGGAGAATCCTACACTTTCCACGGGCGTGATGTTTATGCGTATACAGGGGCAAGGATTGCAGCTGGGGTGATCGGTTTTGAGGAAGTGGGGCCGGAAATTTCTGTTGATTCCCTTATTGAGCTACCTCTTTATGAGGCATACATACATGATCATAAGATTACGGGCATTATTGAAATTCTTGATATTCGGTTTGGGAATCTGTGGACGAATATTTCGCGGGAGCTGTTTAGGAAACTGGAAATTTCACTAGGAGATAGGGTCTGGGTTCAAATTGAAAAGGATGGAACAGTGAGGTATGAGGAAGAGGTTGTATATGGCAGATCTTTTGCAGACAGTGCATTAGAGGAAGCCATTCTTTATGTTAATTCGCTTGATAATCTGGGGCTGGCTCTCAATCAGAAATCATTTGCTGATACTTATCATATTAGCACGGGCAGTAATTGGCGCATTACTATTCGTAAAGCGCCATAATTAATGAAGGTTTTTTTACCTTCCTTTTGGTATTCCAATTACATTTAGTGAAATTTCTTATGCATTTTAAAGCTTGATGAGTGTGTTGTATAGGCATTGGTTTAACTTAGGTTAGATATTTTACTGCTAGTGTTAATCAGTTTTGTTTTTCTGCTTTCAGCTAATGCTAAAATTGCATTTCGATGGAGATAATTCTTTTTGATTCGTCTATCCATAGGCAAAGTGTTTGTGTGTGATGAGATAAATAACGCAGAGCAGGTGAATCTTTAAGGGAATCATTCAGAATCCAATTTGAGAGTTGAAAACCAAATGAAGGGGTTTCTGTGTTGGCTTTTAAATAGGCTAGTACTTCATCGAACTCCTTGTCTTCGTAGGAGTCGATATATTCTGGAATTACTCTGTACGGATTTGAAGGTGAGTACTGAACTTGTTGAAGTTGTTTACTTTGCGGAAAAAGGCTCCTAATAACAGGATTTATAGGATTAGACATGAAATGTTTTAAAGAATCATCATTGGGCTTAGCCAACATGACCTCAATCGGTTTATCATTCATCAGAAATACTTTTCGCTCATCGAAGTGCAGGATGATTTCTCGCAGCTCCTTATCCTTGATAAGGTCGTTTTTTATCGGAAAATAAGTAACGCTATCTCTCAACTGTGCGCTTAATAGTAGGAAAAATTGCGTCAGAATGGAATAGTGTTTTTGTATTCCATTACCATCAATGAATTTGGATCTAAAAAGTGGTAGGCTGTCCACTTCTTCATCAACAAAAAGGTCTCCATAAAAAGGTTCTAGCCATTCCAAATGAACTCCTCCAATAACTTTGATTTATTTTATTGTCTTATATTTCCTTTAAATGCGCATCTGTTATTTATCATAAATGGAGTTTAACCTAATAAGAAATAGAGCTTTAAAGAGACCAAGCTGACTTTCATTGGCTTGGTCTCCTTGGATATTTAACCGGGAGCCAGTCTTTTTTCGCCCTGATAACGATCCTGATATCTTTTTGTAAATACAAGAGAGATGAGTAAGATTAACTCAAACGCATTGGTGATTGCGCCGCTTTCAATTGGCATCTTGACCATACTTCCGATAATCATAAGTGCGGTCCCAACAAACATCCAATACCAACCTGTTCTTTTCCAAAGAATAATGGATGAGACAAGGATAGCCATGGTGACCATTAAAATCATGATTGGCGGTCCTTGAGGGGAACTGGTTGAAGTATAGCTTAGAATTCCATAGCTTCTTTCCACCTTTAGTGAGAGATCCAAAACAACCGTAAATAGTTCTATCAAAAAAGCAATTAGTGTAAAGGTAACTGTAATAAGTAAGGCTGAGGTTGTATTCGCCCACTTGACCCCAGCACGTTTAAGTACATCCCAGGAAAACGTAATTAACAACGGTGTAAAAATCGCATGCATCCAGAACCGAGCTGCATTCAAATTCTCTAAAACTTCTCCCTCCCCAATCCACCTTCCGATGCCAAGAATGGCATTATCATAAATGAGCGGTACAATAACCAGAACCAGTACATTCGATACTTTGCTAACACGGCTCTTTTTTATAGATTGAAGCATCATAATGAGCAAGCCGGCATAAAAACAAGCAAACAATAAATACAAAAATGTATCCATCAGAAACCTCCTCGTTATCCTATACCTTTCCTAAAATAGTAAGGACTTAAACATAGGAAATTTGCTTACGATGCATTTATACATGAGAAAAGAGGATATCCGGTCTGGATATCCCCTCTTAAGCTAAAGCAGTCTATTTTACCCCTACGAAAATTATTCATTGACCTTATAAGTAAAGTAATCAAAATCCGCAGGCTTGCTTTCTCCAGATGTATCCTGGCACTGCATGCCTACAAATGCTCCAGTAAAGAATCCTCCTCCGCGGATATAATCATCCGATAGTTTATATGAGTATAAGGTTACCGGGATTTGTGTCCAAGCTTCTCCGTCGAATGAATAGGAGTAGTGATACGTGTTTGTTTGGACTTCGGAACGTATATAAACATATTCGACTTCATCCGGTACCGGAATTTCATTACCTCTCAATGGTCGATCAAAGGTGAAATTATCACAAACGCTTAAATCTAGAACTCTACCTTTCTCTTCGTGCCATGTAAGCTGAAGGGCGCTCCAATTTTCTGTGTTGTAATAGTTTACTAAGCCGGCAGCCTGCTGGAAAGTGTCCGGGTTAAAAGCCAATTTAGTTTCTGCTGTAAAGTTAAAATGCTGCCAGCGTCTTGCTACAAAAGCCTGTGTGAATTTTGAAGTGAGTGATTCTTTACCGTACAAGCGTAAATGACCCGGTTTGTCTTCCAATGAGAGATGATCTCCTAACGGAATCCGTAACGTTTGGAAGTTAAGGTTTAATGATTTCTCGTTAAAATCATCTTTTTCAGGGTAGTCTTTTTCCCATTTTACTTCCTCCATCTTAGGACCTTCTATTTCAAGAGAAGGCTGATTACCGCCCACTACATATGGCCAATCGTTCTCCCATGTTAATCGTTGAATGGCTGTTTCACGTCCGAGCGGACAAAATCCTCTTGGATTCAGTAATGCCTGATTCTCTTTAGGAAGAGGGCGTCCGGTTAAATGGACTAAAAACCATTCATCTGTATGTGTGTGAACGATGGAAGCATGGCCCGCTTTTTGTAATGGGTTTCTTGGATAAGGAAACGAAGTAATTAATGGATTTTCCGGATGAACTTCATATGGTCCATCAATCGTTTTGGAACGGGCAATCGTTGCCTGGTGATCATATTTTGTTCCACCCTCGGCCGTTAATAGATAATAGTATCCATTCCATTTATATAAGTGCGGAGCTTCTGTCAGTTTGATGTCGGTCCCTTTAAAGATTACTTTTTTATCTCCAACTAACTTTTTCTCTTCTACACTATATTCCTGAAGTACAATTCCATAGAAACTATGGTTTCCAAGACGATGATCCCAGACCATATTCACAAGATATTTCTTGCCGTCAGCATCATGAAATAAAGATGGATCAAAGCCAGAGCTATTAAGATGGATTGGATCAGACCATTCGCCATCAATCGTTTCGCAGGTACTGAGATAATTATGGCTGTCTTTCCACTGTCCGCCTGTCACCTTAACATCCGTATAAATGAGCCAGAACTTCCCATCATGGTAGGAGAGAGCAGGAGCCCAGATACCGCCTGAATCAGGATTTCCCATCATATTTAATTGGCTTAATCGATTTAATGGACGAGAAACTAATGACCAATTCTTTAAATCCTTAGAGTGATAAATACCTACTCCTGGGAACCACTCAAACGTAGAAACGGCAATATAATAATCTTCGTCACGTCTGCAAATACTTGGATCAGGGTTAAAGCCAGTTAAAATAGGGTTTTGAATTTTCATTTTGTATCCTCCTTAATATATAAAAATAGAAGCGCTTTCATAAATATGAAATTTGATTATGTCAGCAAAGAAAGCAGCTAATATTGATCCACCAATGGATAGGTTTGAATACTTTGATGATACAAATCGTTATTTAAGAAATGTTCAGTTGAAAAAGCAGCTACGCCCAAAGCGCATGAATGACTCGCTAGACTTGAATATTGAATATGTAAGTTCTTTTGATGATTAGACAGTGAATGATTTTTTATGGTATCTACTAAGGAAGAGTGAATCCATTTTTTACAGGCGGCCAGGCGATTGCCAAGAATAACTTGATTAGGGTTAAAAATATTAATGATATTATTAATGCCAATCCCAATCGATTTCCCTATATCACTGAATAATTCAATTGCTGTAGGGTCTTCATTTTCGGCAAGATCAATTAAGTGTTCGAGTGTAATGGTGGGATCATTCATCATGAGCTTCGCCTGACTGACCAGGGATCTCTCTGATGCATATAATTCCCAGCATCCATGGTCTCCGCACCGGCATTTCTCTCCGTTTCTTTCAATCGTCATGTGACCGAGCTCCCCTGAAAGTCCATTATTACCCTGATAAAGTTGGTTATCCAGGATTAAGCCGCCTCCGATTCCAAATCCAATACTGATGTATATCATGTTGGTGAAATTTATTCCGACACCAAAATTTTTTTCGCCATATGCCCCACAGTTCGCTTCATTCTCAACTGTAACAGGTACACAGTATTTTTTTGCGACCATATTTTTTAAATCGATGTTTTTCCAATTTAGATTAGGAGCCATTAAAATTCTTCCGGTTGTATCGACCGTGCCTGGTACACCAATACCAATCCCGACTAAACCATATGGCGAATCAGGTATGGAAGCAACCATACAATCAATCATTTCATACAGTCTTTTTTTAATATCTTCATAGGTTAGTTCCTGGAATTTTATCAGTTTTTCTTTGTGGATTTTCCCCTGCAGGTTGGTCACGATTCCTAAAATATAGTTAACTCCAAGATCAATTCCTATGGAATAGCCTGCATTTTCATTGAATAATAACATAACTGGCCGTCTGCCCCCGTTAGATTTGCCGGGTCCGGATTCAGATACGAGCTGTTCCTCTATAAGCTCGGAAACCAATGAAGAGACTGTTCCTTTATTAAGGCCGGTTTTATTGGCCACATCTGTTCGTGATAAAGGAGGAGATTCTTTAATGACATGCATGACCAAAGACTTATTTTCTTTTTTAACAACCTGTTGATTATACGTTTTCAATGGTCCGCCTCATTTCTATCACATTTACTATAATAGTAACATCTAATACTTTGTTTATCTAGTAGACAAACAAAGTTTTCCATGATATTCTAAATTTAAGTTTACTAGTAAGTCAAATTAACTATTGGGGGTTTAATTATGCGTAAAAAGAAAGCGTTTTCTTTTCTTGCTGGGTTCTTGGCCTTATTTTTAGTTCTAGCGGGATGTTCGTCAGAAACCGAAAAGTCAAACAGTGATGGAAAGAAAGTTGTTAAGTTTATGCACCTATGGCCGGAAGGAAGCTCTAAACAACATCATGAAATTGTTCAGAAAATCGTTGCGGATTATGAGAAGGAACATAAGGATGTTAAGGTTGAGCTTGAAGTACTTAGCAATGAACAATACAAGGATAAGATTAAAGTTTTATCTGCTTCCAATGAACTTCCTGATGTGGGAATGACATGGTCAGCAGGATACCTTCAACCATATGTGGAAGGCAAAAAGTTTGCGCCACTGGATGACATTCTAGAAGGAGATTTAAAGGATTCTTTTGTAGCTGGTACTTCGGAAGCTTACCAAATCGATGGTAAAACGTACGGTCTGCCACTGGAACTTAATATAGCCTCTGTCTTCTATAATAAGAAAATGTTTAAGGATAATGGCTTAGAAGCTCCAAAAACATTTGATGAGTTAGTAAAGGCCGCAAAAACTCTTGATAAAAATGGAGTTGAGCCAATTGCACTAGGTAATAAGGATAAATGGACTGGTTCATTATGGTATATGTATTTAGCGGATCGAATTGGCGGGACTGAAGCATTGAAAGGTGCCATTGATCGTTCAGGTTCTTTCGAAGATCCAGCGCTTGTATCTGCCGCTGAAAAAGTACAGGAATTAGTTGATGCAAATGGATTTGTAAACGGATTCAACGGTTTATCTGATGAAGAAGCAAAAAGTATGTTCATGAACAGCCAAGCCGCTATGTATCTAATTGCTACATGGGATTTGCCAAACTACACAACAAATCCGGATGTACCTCAGGAATTTAAAGATCAGGTTGGTTTCTTTGACTTCCCATCTGTTGATGGAAAAGGGGATATGAACAGTTATGTTGGTGGACCTGGAGTTGGATTGTTTGTTTCTGAGGACTCTAAAGTAAAAGAAGAGGCGAAGGATTTCGTATCTTACTTTGTTCAGCAGTGGGGAGAAAAATCTGTCACGGATGCCGGCGTAATACCAGCTACTAAAATTGATGCTGAGAAGCTTGATTTGCCGCAAATGTATGTAGATGTTTTAGGGAAATTAAATAAAGCAACTAATATTACCTTATATGCGGATGTACAATTAAGCTCCGATGCAGCACAGGTTCACTTAGATCAAATTCAAGCTTTATTCGGCAAGGAAACAACTCCAGAGAAATTTGCAAAAGAGCATGAAAAGGCGCTTTCTTCAAAGTAAAACGACAAAGGAAAAAGGATTCATCCTGATACGATGAATCCTTTTCCTACATACAGATGAGGTGGTTTTTATGAATAAGGTGATGTCCAATAAGTGGATTATAGCTATGTATATTCTGCCGGCTTTGTTATTGGTCAGTGTACTGATTTTTATCCCGCTTATTTTGACAGGTTATTATGGGCTTATGGATTGGGATGGCATTGGAGCCATGAAGTTTATTGGTTTGGAGAACTATATAAATGCAATCCAGGACGCGAAATTTTGGGATAGTGCCTGGCATTCCATTTTACTGGCTATCTTTTCAACATTGAGTTTAGTTATCTATTTAGCTATATCTCTCATTCTTGCTTCCAAAATAAAAGGGGCAAATTTATTAAGGAAAATTTATTTGATTCCTATGCTGCTATCTTCAGTGGCTATTGCGCAGCTTTGGATTAAAGTGTTCAATCCATCGAACGGAATATTAAATACGATATTGGTTTGGTTTGGGGTTGAAAATCCACCTTTATGGTTATCTGATACATCTATCGTTTTATATGCTATTTTTATCCCCATCCTATGGCAGTATGCTGGATTTTATATCTTGATTTATTATGCAGCCCTAAAAAATATACCTGAATCTTTAATTGAAGCAGCAAAAATAGACGGTGCTACTCCATGGCAGATTGCCATGAAGATTAAATTGCCGCTGATCATGGGAGTTGTAAAAGTTACAATTGTACTGGCTATTGTTGGTTCACTTAAATATTTCGATCTTATTTATGTTATGACAGGTGGAGGTCCGAACGGATCCAGTGAAGTAATGGCATCCTATATGTATAAGCTGGCTTTCTCATCCTCTAATTTTGGTTACGGCAGTGCAATTGGCTTCCTGTTACTCGTCATTACGTTAATTGTGACGTTTATTATCAATAAACTGACTGCATCCAAGGAAGAAATCCAATATTAGATAGGAGAGGAAAAGAATGGCTCGTTTTGGAAAAATAGTGTTATATATTTGTTTGACAGTGGTTGCGGTCTTTCAGGTGTTCCCAATTATTTGGCTTTTCCTGTTTTCATTAAAGAGCAATCAGGAGATATTTGCGGGTTCGCCATTTGCTCTTCCCTCCGAATTTAGATGGGAAAACTATTTGAAGGTTTGGGATGGTGGCATAGGATTATACTTTTTTAATAGTATTTGGATTACAGGTGTTGCCATCGTTTTAACGGTTCTTTTTGCAAGTATGGCAACTTATGCAATTACAAGAATGCACTGGAAATACAGTAAACTTGTATTAGGATTATTTATGATCGGGTTGATGATTCCGATTCATTCAGCGTTAATTCCTTTGTTTAATATGTTTTTGAACGTGAACTTAATTGATAATCCATGGTCGATTGTTCTTACCTATACGGCTTATAATTTGCCAATTACCATGATGATTCTGCTTGGCTTCTATACTACATTGCCAAGAGAAATTGAAGAGGCTGCGATCATAGATGGAAGCTCAATCAACCGGATGTTTTTCCGAATTGTTCTGCCCATGTCCATGCCTATTATGTCAACTACAGTTATCATCAATATGATTTACAATTGGAATGAATTCGTTTTTGTTAATACATTTATCAGCTCTGATAAATATAAAACCTTAACAGTCGGCATTCAGAATTTTATTGGACAGTATATGACTGACTGGGGTGCCATCGGTGCCACATTAATTATCAGTTTCCTACCATTATTGCTTGCCTTTATTTTCTTCAGTAATAAAGTAATTGAAGGATTATCAGCTAGCGCAGTAAAAGGATAATAGGATAATCCAAAGCGACATACACCTGGCATGGGGAGTATGTCGTTTTTATGGTTAAGGAATTTATTCAATGAAATCAATAAAAGCACAAGTGCGATAAGGGAACATTTGTGCTTTGTTTTTAATTAACTGATAGAGTTATAAATCAGTTTGTTTTATTTTGTTGTTTGCCTCTAAACGTTTGAAAGAGGAGGAGGCTAGCCATGATGTAATAAAGGAATAAAAGCTTAAACCAAAAATAAATGCAAGTGCAGGGAAGATGAACGAGATGATTGAAAATGCAACAAGGCAAATGACCATCATGATGATTTGAATCGGGCTAATTAACATAATGAAAAACGCTTGTTTATAAATGGATCGTACCGGTAAATCATAATGAGCGAACACTGGAAATAGGTAAAACAGTAAGAAGATAAAAAATAGAATACAAGCAAATATCGGGATATGAGTCCAGGTAATAAGCTTGCTTGCCTCACTCTGTATGTAAAAAAGATCAATACCTATCAATAAAAAGATAATGGATGTATAAATTCCTAAATGATTACTTTTCCAAAAGTCTTTTTTGTAATAGGACCAAAAAGTATGGAACACAGGTACATCTGAATTCCCTCTTAACCATTCTCTCATTACAGAAAACATGGCTGTAGTAGCGGGGTATATCCCTAAAACAATTACACCGACCATCGTAAATAAAAACCATAAGATATTTACATAAGCAAACCTCATAACCCATTCCAATATGGTATAAAGGCTGTTTCCTAAATCCTTCAATTATGAAAACCCCTCCTTGGTGAAACCCTCTTATTCTATATATTATACTGCAATATCGGCAGGGTGTAATAAACATAAATGGAATAATTAGAACATTTCATAAATCAATACCTAAAATAAAAATCCCAAGCATCTCTGTGTTTGGGATTAATGAATAATTGCGGTTACTAAAATTTATTGTAATGTCTCCAAATATGTTTCATATAAATAAGCAGTCCATTTAGTGTGGGAATTTGCCTTTAAGTTTTTTAGTAGGCCTTGAATGATGACTCCTGGATATTGGGGGTTCAATAAATCATCTTTTAATAGCTCTAATGATTGCTGTACGGTTAGATCTGATATTTCATCCTTTTTTGCCGTAAGCAGATCAGCCAGTTCTCCCTTGGTAGGAATGATTGATTTTGAGCTTGTATAGGTTAAATATTCTGCTGAAATTAGCGGAATGGTTGCTTGATTGGCTAGAATGGTTACTTTTTCAACTAAAGAATTGCAAAGAATATTAAGCTCAAAAGGATAATTTGATATGAAAAATAGCTCTGCATATAGTTTACAGAAACTTTTAATCGTATAAACCAAATCTGGCCGCATCGAATCATCCACATTTGGAAATTGTCGGTCAACTATTGTGAATATGATAGAATTCATAAATTGGTCATATTTTGTTAACTGTTCAAATAGTTCCATACTACAGGAGGTAAATTGTTCTGTTATTAAAACCTTTGCAAAGTTAGAATGGCTTTGATACGAACTAAAAATATTAAAATAAAAATGATAAAGCAGTGAATGGTCTGGATTAGATTCACTGACCGATTGTTCAATATTGGCTGCCATATCACTCAGAAAGTAATCAATCAGTGCAAACACTAATTCATCCTTCGACTTATATGATAGATAGAATGCGCCTTTTGAGATTCCGCAGACCTCCGTTATTTGTTGAACAGATGTTGCTTCAATCCCGTTTTTTGCGAAAAGCTCAAAAGCCTTTTCCATTATTAATTGTTTTTTAACCATGCCGACACTCCTGTTCATTTAGTTGACATCTGACCAACCAGTCATTATTATAAATAAATGTAGGAATTGAGTCAATTGTTAGAATCTTTTTAGTAAAAGGAAGGTGTAAGGGTGAAGGGGTTAGTCAACTTTGTTTTAGGAAATAAACTGGCTGTGTGGCTATTAACGATTATTATTACAGCCTCAGGAATCTATTCAGGCACAAGAATGAAAATGGAGTCTATTCCAGATATATCTATTCCATACTTAATTGTTATGGGTGTATATCCAGGTGCTGCTCCAGAGCAAGTAATGAATGAAGTCTCCATTCCAATGGAGAAGGCGATAGAAGGACTTGAAGATGTCAATGCCGTATATTCCAATTCATCATCCAGTGTATCTCAGGTTCAGGTAGAGTATGAGTATGGGGTAGATATGGATGAGAAAAAACGTCAGCTGAAATCTGCGATTGATGCAGTAAAAATGCCGGAGGATGCTGAAGAACCATCCATCATGGCAATCAGTATGAATATGATGCCAATTCTTTCTTTATCCATCAGCAGCGGGGAAGAGGACATTGTAGATTTAACCTCAACTGTTGAAGATACAATTCTGCCTAAAATTGAAGATATTGATGGTGTAGCTTCTGCAACTATCACAGGGCAGCATATAGAAGAAGTGAACTTCAGTTACGATCAGGAAAAGATGAAGCAATTGGGACTGACTGAAGACAAAGTGAAGGAAATGATCCAGGCAAGCGATATGGAGCTTTCACTTGGTCTCTATGAGTTTGAGGAAGGCGAAGAAGCGGTTTATGTAGATGGTAAACTTAAAACGGTTGATGACCTGAAAAACATGGTCATTCCAGTTACACCGTCTGCGGAAAACCCAACGCCATTTGTAAAATTAAGTGACATTGCAGAAATTAAAAAAGTTGGTAAAGTGGAATCTGTTTCACGTACAAACGGTAAGGATGCCATTGCGATTCAAATCGTTAAAGGACAAGAAGCAAATACCGTGACAGTCGTGAATGCTGTAAAAGATTTAATTGATGATCAAGAAAAAGCAATCGATGGATTGAAGATTGATGTTACGCTTGATCAGGGTAAACCAATTGAAGACTCTGTATTTACAATGATAGAAAAAGCTTTATTTGGCGGATTAATTGCAATTCTAGTTATCTTGTTATTTTTACGAGATATTAAATCTACGATTATATCCATTATCTCCATACCAGTATCCATTTTCATGGCATTACTGCTCTTGAATTGGATGGATATTACATTAAATATCATGACACTTGGTGCGATTACGGTTGCGATTGGGCGGGTAATTGATGACTCCATTGTCGTGGTGGAAAATATTTATCGAAGAATGCATTTGAAAGAAGAGAAGCTTAGAGGACGTGCGCTAATTCGTGAAGCAACGCTTGAAATGTTCAAGCCTATATTGTCTTCAACATTAGTAACAATCGCAGTATTTGCCCCAATGGTCTTTATTGGTGGTATGGTAGGAGAATTGTTCATGCCATTTGCCCTAACAATGTCATTTGCCTTGATTGCATCGTTAATCGTGGCCATTACAATTGTTCCGGCACTATCTCACTTCTTATTCAGAAAAGGAATATATGGTGACAGAAAAGAAGGTCAGCATAAAGAAGTAGGTAAACTAGCATTATGGTATAAAGGTGTATTGGCGAAGGTGCTGAACCATAAAATCATCACCTCCATTATCGCTGTTGTTCTGCTAGTTGGTTCAATAGCCTTAACACCGTTAATTGGATTCAGCTTTATGGGATCACAGGAAGAGAAAACAATGTATATTACGTACACACCAGCTACTGGTGAGTTACAGGAAGATACATTGAAAAACATTGAGCAAGTCGAAGAGAAATTAATGGACCGGAAAGATATAGATATAATCCAGTTATCCGTAAACGATTCTGATTCTGCTGATATGGCAGCGTCTATGGCTATGGGAGGCGGTGCTGGCGGAGCATTAATGTTCCTCATCTTTGATCCTGATATGGAAAACTTCAGTGAGGCAAAAGAAGAAGTTGAAGAATATCTACTTAATATCGGCCAATCAGGTGAATGGAAGCTGCAAGACTTTGCGGCTATGGGCGGCATGTCATCCAATGAAGTAAGCTACACGATTTACAGTAAGGACTTGGATGATCTGCAGGATGCTGTAAAACAAGTGGAAGGTGCTCTCGGTAATGTGGATGAAGTAGAAGATGTGACTTCGGATGCTGAGGATCCATATGTAGAGCATGTATTAAATGTAGATCAGGCGGATGTCCTGCAATATGGTTTAACTACTGGCCAAATTGTTATGGCACTAAATGCATCTGATCAAAAAGAAGTATTAACGACAGTTGAAAATGATGGCAATGATATAGAGGTAGTCGTTCAACGTGAAGCGAAAGCTGATCCGAAATCAATGGATGACTTACTGAAAACGCCAATACCAACTGCACAGGGTACGGCAATGCCTTTATCTGAGCTAGTAAAAGTTGAAGAAGGCACAACACTCAACACATTAGCTCGTTCTGAAGGTGAGTATTATGCGACTGTGTCTGCAACCATTATCGGTGAAGATGTATCCAAGGCTTCAACTGCAGCAGATGAAGAAGTAGATAAACTCGATTTACCTAAGGGTGTAACGACGGGAGTTGCCGGCGTTGCAGCAGATATGACTGAGACATTTACGCAGCTAGGAGTGGCCATGATTGCAGCAGTTGCGATCGTCTACTTTATCCTAGTTGTCACATTCCGTGAAGGATTGGCTCCATTTGCCATTCTGTTCTCCTTGCCATTTGCAGTAATAGGTTCATTTGTTGGATTATATCTAACCGATCAAACCATTTCTGTATCTGTTATGATGGGTCTGTTAATGTTAATTGGTATTGTTGTTACAAATGCCATCGTGTTAGTTGACCGTATCATTCACATGGAACGTGAAGGAATGAAGATGCGTGAAGCCATTCTTGAGGCTGGAGCAACAAGATTGCGTCCAATTCTCATGACTGCTATTGCTACAATTGGTGCAATGATACCAATGGCACTCGGTGATGGCGGCGGTGGAGGTCTTGTTTCAAAAGACCTGGCTATTACCGTTATTGGCGGTTTGATTAGTTCCACGCTATTAACTTTGGTAGTAGTACCGATTGTTTATGAGGTACTTTCTAAAATGCTTAAGAAGAATCGTAAGGATATAGTAGAAGATTAAACAACTAAAAACACAGTTTCTTAGCAACCTAGATTGCTAACGAAACTGTGTTTTTTTGTCTAGCCATTAATCAATACGATTAGGAATTGTGGTATAATTCACAAATATAACTCAATTTAAGTTTAAGGAGTGAACGGAATGCCGATGGAAGTAATGGCTGGTTATAACGTAATTGTTCTTACAGAAAAAGCCACAAATTCAAGAGCAGTGTTATGTCCGGAAAGAGGGGGCATCTTAATTCAGCTAACTCTTCATGGAAAAGACATTTTATATTTACAAGAGGAAACGTTTGCTGATCCATCAAAGAATATCCGCGGAGGAAACCCGGTTCTGTTTCCAATCTGTGGTCCATTACCAAATAATGAATATCAATTAAACGGACATACATATACAATGCGACAGCATGGATTTGCCCGGAATAAAGCTTGGAAAGTAATCGATCAAGCTTCAAATTGGGCTACTTTACAACTGCAGGATGATGAAGAAAGCTTTAAACAATACCCTTTTCATTTTTCTCTAGAATTTACGTATAAATTGGAAGACGGAAAACTAAGTATCTACCAAACCTACAAAAATTTATCATCAGAAACCATGCCATTCTATGCTGGTTTTCACCCTTATTTTAATGCGAATCATTCAAACAGTCGTTATGAAATTCCAGCAACTCAATATGTTGATAATGAAGATGGCATAACAAAAAAGTACGAAGAAAACCTAAAAGATTTACTTATTCAGGATGCTAAGAATTTCAGTCCGGTATCTGAAGGGATATCCAGACTAAGTAATAATCAAGACACTATAGAAGTAGAGTATAGCAACGATTTTACTACTATTGTTGTGTGGTCAGAACGGCCGGATCAATATGTATGTCTTGAACCATGGATGGCACTTCCTAATGGATTTGATCAAAAAGAAGGTGTTGTTCGTTTACCTGCAAACGAAGAGTTACAGGCTAAATGCAGTATCTCAATCAAGCTGGGATAACCCTGAAAGGATACAACTCGGTAAGACTAGTTACCGGGTTTTTTGTTTGATTAAAAGGAATAGAAGGTTTTTTGTCGAAATAAGGGATAGGAGCATTACAGAGTAAATATCTATCTTCACGTATAGATAGGAAAAGATAGGCAGGGATGTGGAGCAATGTATTTAGAGATTCAAGAACCGACGCAGAGAATATCGAAGGATAGTATATTGGTTTGGAGGCTGTCCAATAGCCTGGGACACGGGATTACCATTCTTATATTAGGAGTATTATGGTATCTTTCAGAAATGTATGATTGGAAGATATGGATTACATATGGATTAATTGTACTTATTGGTTTAACTGTACTCTCGGCAATCTATTCTATTCTTTTCGAGCCTTATTATAAACATAAAACCTGGAGATACGAGATTGACGAGGAATACGTTCAATTGAAACGTGGCCATTTTATCGTGGAGCACATTGTGATTCCGATGGCAAAAGTAGAATATGTATCGACACATCAAGGCCCCTTCTTACGAAAGTATCAGCTTTATGATGTTGAAATAGGAACGACAACTACAAATCATACGATTCCAGCCATACCTTCTGAACAAGCGATCGCTTTACGGGAGCAAATTGCAATTTTTGCGAAGGTGAAAGACCTTGATGAAATAGGGATGGAGCAGAAGCTATGAATCAATCTAAGAAAAGACAACATCCTGCCTGGATTCTTATAGAAATTGTTTCATTTATTAAAAGTCTTTTATTTATTATCATCTTTTTATTTATTTTAAATGCTGGTACAGAGACCGGTTGGGTTGTATGGGCGCGATATGCATTTTGGGCTGTTGTTGCTTGGGCCCTTATATACATTCCATTAAAATGGTATTCAAATACCTATGAATTGAACGAAGAAGCGATCGTTCTTCATGAAGGGGTGTTTGTTAAAAAGCTGCGTACAACAACCTATGAGCGAATTCAGGACCATCATATTCAAACAAACTTTATCCATAAGCTGCTTGGGCTAACAACGATTAAACTTGAAACCGGGACTACGGATGACGAATCGACTCTAATCTTTGAGGCTGTTAGTTCAGAGGAAGCGGATCGCATCCTTGATTTAGTATACAGGAAGAATTCCAATCGGTTAGATGAAGCAAAAGAAGAAGAAGTCATTGAAAAGCAGATCTACTTCCGCTCGACTCAAAAAGATAACTTAAAAGCTGCACTGACATCATTCAGTTTTCTAGCTATTTTCCCGCTTCTGGCAGCTGTTTACTCAAATATTGATGATTTTTTTAATGTAGAGGAATCCACTAAAGCAGTGTTTACCTACTTTATGAATCACTTAGGTTTATTGGTTCCGTTGATTGTAATTGCGCTTCTTCTTTCTTTTGGAATAGGATATATCCAAACTGTCCTCAAGTATGGAAATTATGAAATAGCCGGTGATAATCAAAGGATTTATATTTCTAAAGGAGTGTTAAACAGAAACACTTTTTCCATTCAAAAAAGCAGGGTTCAGGCAATCACGATTAAACAGTCTTTAATCAAGCGTCTTCTGGGAATGGCCGAGGTCAAGGTAGTAAGTGCCGGCCAAACAGAGAGTAGTGAAGAGGAGATTAGTTCACTTTACCCATTTCTGCCAAAGCATGAAGCCTATTCATTAACGAATGAATTATTGCCAGATTATCATATTGAAGAGGAGATGAAACATTTACCGAAGCATGTATTATGGCTAAGGCTCATTCGCCCATATTACTGGACGATTGCTGCTTTAATCGGTCTCTTTTTTTTCAAGAAAGACTGGATTTGGTTGGCAATAGGTGTATTCGTAATTGAGCTGATTCTCCGCTTCCTTAATTATAAATTTACAAGCTATTTGCAAACGGATGCATTCATCCAGGTACGAAATGGCGGTTTAATTACAGAAACCTTTTTAACCAAACGTAAGAATATCCAGCAAACCGTGAGTAAATATTCATGGCTGCAGCGTAAATTTAACGTGGCTACACTGGAATTCACCAATCGCTCCAAGCCGGTTGTGATTACCTCTTTACCTGATGTACCGAAGGAAGTCGTTGTGGAATTTCATGAATGGTATAAGACTAGTGTAAATATAAAAAGATTGTAAGGGTATACAAATTTCCCTGTAATTTACATGGGGAAAATGATACTATGGAAATAGAAATATTATCTGTCTCACATGTAACTGATACTCTTCAGGCATGGTGGTAAAGTGATAGGTTAGAAATAACCTATTTCTAATTCCGCCATGCCTTTTTTGTTCAATAGGACAGTTTGAAGATTAATTTCTAAATACAAATCATATCTATAGACAGAGAGGAGCAATTAAGAATGGCATTTAATTTTTTTAAGAAGAAAGAGAATAATTTGATGGCACCATTAAATGGTACGGTTATTTCAATTGAAGAGGTTCCTGATCCAGTATTCAGCCAAAAAATGATGGGAGAAGGTATTGCAATTCAGCCTTCAGGCGGCGATGTATATGCGCCTTTTAATGGAGAGGTTATCATGATTGCTCCAACCAAACATGCCATTGCGATCCGCAGTAAATCTGGTATTGAGGTCTTAATTCATATTGGTCTTGAAACCGTTGCCTTAAATGGAGAAGGATTTCAGCCTTCCGTTATAGAAGGAGAACAGGTGAGAGCTGGACAATTGTTGATAGAGGTGGATTGGGCGTATTTAGAGGAGCGAGTTGAAAGTACGGTTACTCCAATTATAGTGATGAATAGCGATAAGGAAATTACCTACGGCAGTAAGGGAACGTGTAAACAAGGTGAAACGGTTATTATGACAATCTAAAACTATTTTTTATTATACATGAAAGGAGGTGATGAGAACTTTAGGAAAGTGTATTATTTTGAAAACGTTTTCAAAATCTGGTCAAATGTATGGCTTGAAAGCGTAGTCTAGCTCACTAATTAAAAGAAGCGGAGGGAGTAAAGTGAAGAAGTATATACAAAGGCTGGGCGGCTCGTTAATGTTGCCTGTCGCAGTTTTGCCTGCTGCTGCTATTTTGATGGGACTTGGTTATTGGATTGACCCGGGTGGCTGGGGTGCTGAAAGTCCTGTGGCAGCCTTCTTAATCAAAGCCGGATCATCAATTATTGACAATATTGCAATCCTGTTTGCAGTCGGTGTTGCGCTTGGAATGTCAAAGGATCGGGATGGTTCAGCTGCTTTAAGTGGCTTAGTCGCCTTTTTGGTTGTAACAACCTTGCTGGCACCCGAGACGGTTGCGATGTTAAAGGGGATTGAGGTAGAAAATGTAGCTCCAGGCTTTGATAAAATCAAAAATGCATTTGTCGGAATCATATCAGGTATTATAGCATCTTCCATGTATAACAGATTCAGTCATGTCAAGCTTCCGGATGCATTGGCTTTCTTTAGTGGTAAACGTTTGGTACCGATTATGACAGCCTTAACTATGCTGGTTGTCTCTCTCGTTCTACTATTTGTATGGCCTCCTGTTTATACAGCCCTGATTTCATTTGGTGAAGGTATCTCTAAATTGGGAGCCGTAGGTGCCGGTCTTTACGGATTCTTTAATCGATTACTAATACCAACCGGCTTACACCATGCGTTAAACCAAGTATTCTGGTTTGATGTTGCTGGCATCAATGATATCAGTAACTTCTGGAAAGGTGAAGGTGTGAAAGGTGTAACTGGAATGTATCAGGCCGGATTCTTCCCGGTAATGATGTTTGGGTTACCTGCTGCTGGACTGGCTATGTACCATACGGCGAAAACAAAACATAAGAAACAGATTGCTTCCTTAATGCTTGCTGCAGGCTTTGCTGCATTTTTTACAGGTGTGACGGAACCTCTTGAGTTTGCTTTTATGTTTGCAGCTCCATTATTATACTTAGTCCATGCTGTATTGACAGGAATTTCGCTGGCGGTTGCCGCCACTTTTCATTGGACAGCGGGGTTTGGATTCAGTGCTGGATTGATAGACTTTCTCCTAAGTTTCCAATTACCGCTCGCTAATCAGCCTTATATGCTGATTGTCCAGGGATTAATTTTTGCAGTCATTTATTATTTCTTGTTCCGATTCATTATTGTGAAATTTAATCTTAATACCCCTGGAAGAGGAGAAGAATTGGAGAATGAGGCAAATGGGATGAAAGCTGCAGCGGCCTCTATTGAAAATAAATATGCCAGTTTAGCTGCTGAGATTTATACAGGATTGGGCGGTAAAGAAAATATCGTTTCTGTTGATAATTGTGCAACTCGCCTTAGATTGGAAGTCAAAAACATGGATGCGGTTGATCAAAATAAAATTAAATCGACTGGTGTACCTGGTATTAAGATAACCGGAAGGGAAAGTCTGCAGGTTATCGTCGGTACAAATGTTCAATTTGTTGCTGATGAATTAAAAAAAATAGTGAAGAACTAGTTCATTATCGTCTTTAATGAAAGATACAATTATAGAATTTCAAATGGTTACTATTAAATTGGCACCTTTGCTTCATCTTTTGAAGGCATCTAAAAACAGCCTATAATTTAAAGTAACTCAAGCGAAAGCTCCTTCCAGTCAATATGGAAAGAGCTTTTTTATTATTACAAGCTCATTCATGGGAGAGAAGGGGTCTAAGCTATCAGCATGAATAACAAATTCATCCCTTTCTGCCTTGCAATCTCTCAATATGAATGGTAATATACCCAATTTCCTCAGAAGGAAGATGTATGCCATGCTGTGTAGAAAGATGTTCTGCGATTGTTTTAGCACAATGATAGGAGGAAGGAAACTTATTGCTTATCATGAGCAGCATCTCTTCATCCATTGTTGTTCGCTCAGGATTTTCATCGATTCTATACAGGGTATAGCGGAAATGAGTTATTAAGCGCTCGTAGGAAAGTCCAGTTTCATCTAAGCTGATAGAAAAATAGTCCCGGATCATCTGAACAATTTCATTAATAATAGAAGTTTGACGTAAGGAAACTTGCAAATTTCCAGATGGAATAGATGCCGTATGCAGATGGAGTGCGATAAAGGCAGCTTCATCTATGGGCATTTGTATACCTATTTTCTCCTTAACATGATTGATTGCCCAAATGCCTATGTCAAACTCCTTTTTATATAAAACTCTTATCTCGGGGATAAGTTTATTTTTTATAAATATACCATCTTCATGGCGTTCAATCGCAAACGTAAGATGATCTGCGAGAGCAATAAAGATATGGGGATTTAATTTTACGTGAAGGCAATCCTCAGCATACTGAATAATTTCCTGTGTTAGAATCATATGCTCATTGGGGATTTGGGGTAAAAGCTGATCAAAATGGTCACTGTTTTTGATAACAAACAATTTATCGATTTTATTCCTGTTGATGATATCGTTCTTCCCTTTATTAAATGCAATTCCAGGACCAAGCGCGATTTTTTCCTGATTTTCATCCATGACAATCGCGGCATTATTATTAAGGACTTTCTTGATTTTCATGTATCTTCACCTCCTGAAACCCTTGGCTCATTATTTTTTTATCGATGGGAATGTAGTTACTTCTATCATATTAAAATAGCTAATAGATGTAAAATTTATATTAAATTAGAAGAAAGTGGTGTCATTGTTGGAAAAAATAACAGGAAATAGATCGTTTATAACGAAGTATGTAAAAGAAGTCATTAGATTCTCAGAAATGAGTTATTAATAGATAAAAGGAGGTTGTCATGGCGTTGTCTACTATTAAGTTTCCGGGGGAAACTTTTATTGGCTGGGGTTCAATGGAGAGACTGGATGAAGGTTTGCAATCTATGAAAAGTAATAAAATCCTGCTGATCACTGACCAATTATTACTTGATATTGGATTGCTTACACCTTATGTGACTCCATTACAATCAAAATACAGAGTTGAAATTTACACGGATGTGGAGCCAGAGCCGACGCTTGCTTGTGCTCAACGATTGGTTGAGTTTGCAAGAGGAGAAGATTTTGATTGTATTGTTGGTATTGGCGGAGGATCGGTATTGGATTTAGCTAAGCTGGCAGCGGTCATATCTGACAATGAAGGGGATGTTGCCGACTACTTAAATTTAAATGGGGAAAATTCCATCCTCCATAAAGGGAAACCAAAAATATTAATCCCGACCACCTCGGGGACTGGAAGTGAAGTGACGGACATTGCCGTGCTATCGCTTGAAGGAACAAAAGATGTCATTACCCATAAGTATTTGTTGTCTGATCTGGCAATTGTCGATCCAAAGCTGACGGTTTCTGTGCCAAGACGAATTACGGCTGCTACCGGTGTGGATGCTTTGACACATGCAGTAGAATCATATCTTTCAGTCCAAGCGAATGATGTGACGGATGGAATTGCTCTTCATGCCATTAAGCTTATTGGAGGGGCAATCCGTAGGGCTGTACAAAATGGTGATAATCTGGAAGCAAGATCAGCAATGAGCCATGGGAGTTATCTGGCTGGCTTGGCCTTTTACAATGCAGGTGTAGCCGGTGTTCATGCACTTGCGTATCCACTGGGAAGCCAATACAAACTGCCCCATGGGGAATCGAACGCTGTATTGCTGCCTTATGTAATGGACTATATAAAGGAAAATTGCCAGGACAAAATGAATCAGCTAGTAACGATACTGGGAGATGAAAAGCAGTCGCCATTCGAGGTGTTTCATCAATTGATAGAGGACGTTGGATTGCCTGTCACATTGAAGGAATATGGTGTGAAGGAAGCTTCGTTGGTAGGATTGACCGATGATGCGAACAAACAGACAAGGCTGCTGGCCAGAAGTCCGCTGCCTTTAAATAAGGATGATATATTGAATATTTATCAGCATGCCTATAAAGGTGTGGCTCTGAGTAGAGAGACAGGAGGCAAGTATGTTTAAGAAAACAATCGAGCCGAGAGTTTCTGAAACAGATGGCATTGGCCATGTTAATAATACGACGATTCCCATTTGGTTTGAAGCAGCAAGGAACCCGATTTTTAAACTGTTTACTCCAGATCTCTCATTTCAGAAATGGAAAATGATCATTCTAAATATGAATATAGATTATAGTAGACAAATATATTTCGGTACAAATGTCGAAGTTTACACATGGGTTAAACGCATTGGAAATACAAGCTTGGAGCTGTATGAGGAGATTCACCAGAATGGTCAGGTTTGTGCCAAAGGGACAGCAATATACGTTAATTTTAATTTGGAGACTCAGAAAACAGAACCTATACCGCAACATTTAAAACATGAACTATCCCAGCATGTATATATTGAATGATTAGAGACTTACAGATTACGTAAGTCTTATTTCTATTAGGGCAGCTAGTTGGTACAGAACGGAAATGGCATGCATGAATAGTATGTTTATATACAATTCTGAGGGGTATCCTGTTTTATTATGGACTATATATGAGGAGCTGTTGATATGAAAGGTATAAAAGAAATTCCTCGTGAAAAAACAGTTGATAACACCCTCACCCTATTATCAGAAGGGTACGAATTTATTTCTAACAGGCGAAAGCAATTCAATTCGGACATATTTCAGACTCGCCTTCTGGGACAGAAGGTTATTTGTATGACAGGAGAGGAAGCTGGAAGAGCCTTCTATGATGAAGATCGATTTATTCGTAAACCGGCAATTCCGATGAGAATTCAGAAATCTCTTTTTGGTAAAAATGGTGTACAAACGCTGGATGAAGAAGAACACCGACATCGTAAAGGAATGTTCATGTCGATTATGACACACCAAAGTTTGGACAAACTCCAGGAAATCACAAAAAAGCAATGGATGTCGGTTATCCCAATATGGGAAAAGAGTAAAAAAGTGATTTTAATGGAAGAGGCTAAACAAGTTCTTTACAGGATCGCCTGTGAGTGGGCTGGGGTTCCGATAAAAGAAAAGGAAGTAAAAAAGAGAGCAGAAGAAATGTTTAATTTAGTCGATTCTATTGGTGGAGTGGGTCCAAGATACCAAAAAGGCAGATGGGCAAGAAGAGATTCAGATAAGTGGGTTGCTGATATTATTGGACAAGTACGGGATGGGAAGCTAAGCGCTGAGCCAGGTACTGCTTTATCGATTATAGCTAATCATCGTGATTTGAATGGTGAATTGCTGGAACCGGAATTGGCTGCGGTCGAATTAATTAATATCATTCGACCTGTGGTGGCTAATTGTTATTTTGTTGTATTCTGTGCTATAGCGATGCATGATTATCCTGAGGTACGTAAATTATTGAAAACCAATAATGAAGTGTACAATAAAATGTTTGTACAAGAAGTACGTCGTTATTATCCTTTTGCACCATTTTTAGGAGCCAGAGTCCGCAAAGACTTTTATTGGAATGAATATCCGTTCAAAAAAGGAACATTGGTTCTTTTGGATCTATACGGAACCAATCATCATCCTGATCTTTGGGATAATCCAGATACATTTAAGGTTGAGCGATTTAGAGAATGGAAGGACAGTCCATTTGCCTTTATTCCGCAAGGCGGAGGAGATTATGATAAGGGACACCGTTGTGCAGGGGAATGGGCGACCGTCAAGATTTTGCAAACAACTGTTGATTTTCTAGTAAAAGATATTGATTATGAAGTACCCGAACAGGACTTAACAATCAGTAAGACCAGAATTCCAACCTATCCAAAAAGTGGATTTATCATCCAAAACGTAAAAAGTACTTAAATGAAGGGCGCCCAGAATGGGTGTCTTTTTATGTGCTAAAGGAATTATAGGAATTCTCCCGTCTCCTGATGATCTATTTTAATAAATATATAACCTAAGGGCGCATATGGGACGCTTTTCTGCTATACGCATAGTAGGGAGGCTAAAATTCGGGAGGTCTGAATTATATGTATCCATACTATAAGCATTTAAGGAAGGAAAGGTATTGTAAGGATGTGCCAATTGCTTTTCCTCCTCAACATCAAAACCAGCATCCGGGCTTGGAATATGTAATGACCCCCAGACCTATATCTGAAAATCCATATTACAAAGGGAGCGGAAAGCTGGTGAGGAAGACTGCTCTTATTACAGGCGGAGATTCAGGTATTGGCAGAGCGGTCGCCTATGCCTTTGCGAAAGAGGGCGCGAATATTGCTATTGTATATTTGTATGAGCATGAAGATGCCGAGGAAACAAAAGAAAGGATTGAGAAGCTGGGGGTTAAATGCCTGCTTATATGTGGAAATCTTATACATGAGGATATGTCAGTGGCTGCCGTTCGTCAATGTTTGGACGAATTTGGAAAGATCGATATTTTGGTAAATAATCATGCTGTACAGTTTGTTCAAAAACGGATTGAGGATATTACGGAGGAACAACTTGATTTAACATTTCGTACGAATATTTATTCCTATTTTTTCATGGTGAAGGCTGTCCTGCCACATCTCCAGCGTGGGTCTTCTATTATCAATACGGCTTCTGTCACAGCATATAATGGTCATCCTAAACTATTGGATTATTCAGCAACGAAGGGTGCAGTTGTAACATTTACACGTTCGCTTTCTCTTTCTTTAATAAAAAAGGGGATACGAGTAAATGGTGTAGCTCCAGGACCAATTTGGACACCGCTGATTCCTTCTTCATTTTCAGCCGAGGAGGTAAAGACTTTTGGAACATTAACTCCTGAGGTACCGATGAAGCGAGCAGGCCAACCATTTGAAATTGCCACCAGCTATGTATTTTTAGCTTCAGATGATTCGAGCTATATGTCCGGGCAAATCCTCCATCCAAATGGAGGGGATATGGTAAGTTCGTAACAAGTAGTGACGAGACTGCAAGCCAAGGCCTCCCCATCTGAATTGATCAAATATAGTAATGGATTAGATTGTATCCATTGATATATCGTCCCATTCCTCATCCAAGATATTGATCATCCAATTTAGAGCATATCTTCTCTCATAAACAACACCGGGACTAATTTCAATTGGGAATTCTTCATTATTCATACGAGTTTCGGCAATAGCCCAATGAAGTCTGTACAAAATATCGAGTGCGTCCAGAATTTCATTTTTATCTCGATAGGATGCTCGTTCCAACAGCTCTTCCTTGGTTGAATTCAATACAAGATTATAAAGTGTTTCTACATCTGATAAAGTATGTGGGAATGGAAGATCAGGAATCAGATTGATGGCCCATAAAAGGGCAGAGTTACATTCGATTTTCCAGGAGTAAGTGTTATATTCGTCCTGGTCAGGTTCCTCATTCTCAATGAACTCTTTTTCCTCAGGAGAAAATAATTCTTTCGCATTGTAACTCTCTAAAAATTCGTCAATCGTTTCATCGGGTGCACCACTGCCTTTAGCCGATACTATAGTGATGGCAATAATTCGGTCAATCACCTGTTCAATCTCTTTAAAGCGCAGTCTATTTGCACTTTCTAATGTATGTAAGTGTGTATTTATTGGGATTCCCATCTCTTTTAATAATTTTTCTGTCCGCTTTTTTCTTCCTATAGGACTATTCATTTAAATCTCCTCTTTCTGTATAAAGGCCCGCCTTTTATCTTATAAATACGTTTTAATCTAGCTTCGACGGCTAGAAGCTCAGGACATAAGCATGAACTCTACAGGAGGGAAAAACACCTCCCTCCGAGCTCCTGTCTTATGCTCCTCGCTTCTGGGCAAGCCGTCTCAGCTTTTTCCTTAATCCAGCTTCGGCTCCTAGGAGCTCGAGTCATAAGCAAATACTCTACGGGAGAAGAACCTTCCCTTCGAGTATTTGTCTTATGCTTGTCGCTCCTGAACAGTCGTCTCAGCTTTTTACGGATAATCATTTTATCAAGATGATTTTAACATATTTTGGTTAAATGATTGAATATTCTGCACTGAGAGGAGATTTTTGTAATTTTTTTATGTAAGAGGGTTTGTATAAGAGAGGTTTGATTTGAGTGGGCAGTTCACTCAGTTTGCCAGGAAAGATAGATGGACACAAAAGAAAAAGCACGCAGTATTTTGCGTACTTTGGGCCATGGATGCGGCAAACTTAGTCTTCGTACCATAATCCAGTTGTTTCGGCTTTTTGCTTAATCCAGCTTCAACTCCTAGGAGCTCGAGTCATAAGCAAATACTCTGCGGGAGAAGAACCCTCCCTTCGAGTATTTGTCTTATGCTTGTCGCGGGCCTACAGGATGTAGGTCACGAAGACGTTGCCACAGGACGTGGCGAATTTAGTCTTCGATCCTTAACCCAGTCGTTTCAGCCTTTTGTTTAATCTAGCTTCGACTCCTAGTCCCTCGAGTCATAAGGATAGCCACTACGGGAGGGAAGAGCGCCTCCCTACGTGCCTCTCCTTATGCTTGTCGGGCCTGACCAAGGCCCTTCAGCCTTTTGCTTAATCCAGATTCAGGGCCTAGCTCCTCGAGACATAAGTGTAGCCACTACGGGAGGGAAGAGCGCCTCCCTACGTGACTCCTCTTATGCTTGTCGGAGCTGAGCAAGGCCCTTCATCTTTTTATCTTCTTCCATTTAGCTTTTTCAGCTAGTGCGGAGCGTTGGTTTTCTTTTCGGTTTAGGTAGGCGAGTTCGCGTTGGAGTTTTAGGTAGCTGGCAAATCGTTCTTTACTCAGCGTTTTATTGGATAGTGCCTCCTGTACTGCGCAACTTGGTTCGGTTTTGTGTTTACAATCTGTAAATTTACATTGTGCGGCTAATTCTTCTATATCAGTGAAACTATGACTGATTCCCTCGTCGGCTTCCCATAATTGTAATTCCCTCATTCCAGGAGTATCAATTATGATACCTCCTCCATTAAGGATAACTAGTTCTCGGTGTGTAGTTGTGTGTCTTCCTTTATCGTCATCTTCCCGAATGGATTTAACCTCCAGGATGCTTTCGCCATAAAGGACATTTGTTAATGTTGATTTACCGGTACCAGATGAACCAAGTAAAGCAACCGTCTTACCTTCTTGGATATAAGGGTCTAATTGCTCTAAACCCATCCTATTTTCCGCACTGATAGGATGAATGGGTACACCTAATGCGACTGCCTCTACTTCCCTGATTTTTTGATCAACATCATCACATAAATCAGATTTGCTTAAAATAATGACAGGATTTGCTCCGCTTTCCCAAGCCATTAATAAGTAACGTTCCAGCCTGCGCATATTAAAATCGGTATTAAGTGCATTGACTAAGAAAATGGTATCGATATTGGCTGCGACAAGTTGCTCTTCAGTAGTCACTCCAGCCTTCTTTCTTGAGAATTTACTTTTTCTTGGTAATACGGCGTGGATGGTTGCTTTTTGCTCCTCTTTTCGGGAAGTGATGGCAACCCAATCACCGACTGCAGGAAAATCTGAGCTTTCCTTTGCTTCATGACGCATTTTGCCTGTAACTTCAGCTAAAAGATTACCATCTGCTGAGAAAACACGATACATGCCTTTATGCTCTAAAGCTACACGGCCTACTGTGTATTCTTTATTGCTATATTGTTTGAAAGCTTCTTCAAAGTGTTGATTCCAGCCTAATTGTTTTAAATTCAATTTAAATTCCTCCAAATGATTGTTTTGATTGCAAAATAAAAAGGAGACCAAAAAATACGTTGGTCTCCTTCATGTCGGTTCTGTGTTATAGACAGATCAGACAAATAAAAAACCATGGACCGCACACAGCCCATGGAAATATGCAAATTCAATCATGTTAAAATAAAAGGAATTTTATGCATCCTTACCAGAGGGCTGTGATATGAAATTGACAGAAACGATGTTTATGATTTGAGTTTCCATAATACATTCCTCCTTTGTGTAAGTGATTACATTAACTATAGTTTAATTTTGTATGATTTGCAAACGAATTATTCAGTTTATTCTAAAATGTTTGTATATGACATATGTCATGTTCACCTATTGACGTTTATGACTAGTTTGGAGTTGAACTATTCTATAACATTAAGAATAAATATTGTTATAGAGGTGAATTAAATGTCCAAGGAGAAGAATATATCCTTAAGAAAACAAATTGCTCCCTATGAAAAGGCGAATACAAAATCAAGCGTAAAACAAATTCTAAATACATTTATTCCATTTTTACTTCTTTGGTTTGCTGCCTATCAAAGCCTGGAGATTTCGTATTGGCTGACATTGTTTTTTGCGGTACTTACATCCGGTTTTGTTATTAGATTGTTTATTATCTTCCATGATTGCTGCCATCAATCCTTCTTTAAAAACAGGAAATGGAACGACATTTTAGGGACGATAACTGGAGTTATTACTATGTTTCCATATGAACAATGGAAAAGAAGTCATTCCATTCACCATGCGACAAGCAGTAATTTGAATAAGCGTGGAACCGGAGATATTTGGATCATGACTGTCGAGGAATACAAGATGGCCTCGTTTAAGGAAAAGTTAATATATCGACTATATCGGAATCCAATTGTCATGTTTGGGTTAGGTCCAATCTATTTATTTTTAGTTACAAATCGTTTCAATCGTAAAGGTGCCAGAAGAAAAGAACGCATAAACACGTACATTACCAATCTATCTATCGTCGTCATTTATGCGTCTATGTGCTTGCTAATCGGATGGAAGGAATTTTTATTAATTCAATTGCCGATCTTGTTTATTGCAGGTGCTCTGGGAATCTGGTTATTTTATGTACAGCATCAATTTGAAGATTCATATTTTGAGGAAGAAAAAGATTGGGACTATGTAAAAGCGGCAATCGACGGAAGCTCTTATTATAAGCTTCCAAGAGTTCTTCAATGGGTAACAGGGAATATAGGTTTTCATCATGTTCATCATTTAAGTCCAAGAGTACCAAATTATCATCTTGAAAAAGTCCATAATGAGACTGCTCCTTTGCAGCAAGCTACAACCATTACGATATCTTCTAGTTTAAAGGCAATCCGTTTTCGTCTATGGGATGAAAAAGGTAAAGGCTTTGTGAGTTTTAAAGACATAAATGGTCGTGCTGGTAAGGCAAAGTCATAATTTAGATGTTACAAAAAAATACAGTATATTTACTGTATTTTTTTTATTTACTGGTATATGCTGGAGTAAAATTAATGAAGGGGGAGACAACAATTGAATGCTTTGAATCAGTTATTCCCAACTAATAAAGGACTGAATCTATATATTTGGCTCGTATTTAGTATCCTCCCTTTCTATTTTATTTTTCATACAAAATCCATTTTTATGATTGTGTTAGGAATCATTCTTATTCTGTCATTTTTTATAAGTAATCGTATTTCAGCTAATTCAAAAGGTGGATTTATTTATTTCTGGGTAGGAATCCAAATGGCAATTTGTATAGCTATGTCATTAATTTTTGGATTTGTTTATTTTTCACTCTTTCTGGCTTATTATATTGGAACTGTTGAGAATAAGGTAGGTTTCTTTATTTTATATGGTATTCATGTTGGAGGCACAGTGATTACGGTTAATTGGGGATTCATTACTCAGAATCCACTCTTCTTTTCACAATTTCCTTTTATTTTAATATGTGTAATTGGTGTCATTTTACTGCCGCTGAGCTCCTATAATATTCACAAAAGAGAAAGGCTGGAGGCTGAGCTGAAAGATGCTCACAAACAAATATCAGATTTAGTTAAGCTTCAGGAACGCCAGCGAATTGCAAGGGACTTACATGATATTCTTGGTCAGAAACTCTCGTTGATCGGACTGAAAAGTGATTTGGCCGGTAAGCTGGTACAAATAAATCCGGAGCAGGCAAAGAATGAATTGAAAGATATTCAAGTGACTGCAAGAACAGCATTAAAAGAAGTGCGTGAAATTGTAGCTGATATGAGAGGCACCAAAATGGAGGATGAATTGATCCGTATCAAGCAAATACTGAGAGCTGCTCAAATGGAATTTTATGTTGAAGGAGAAGAGAGTATCCAGAAGATTCCGCTGCTTGTGGAAAATGTATTGAGCATGTGTTTAAAGGAAGCTATCACTAATATCGTGAAGCATAGCAGGGCCAATGAATGCAGACTAGATATAAAAAAAACGCATACAGAAATAACAATGATTATTCAGGATAATGGAACAGGAATTGTTGAAAAAGAAATGGGTAAAGGGAATGGCTTAAAGGGAATGAGGGAGCGGCTTGAATTTGTGAATGGAAGCCTTGATATTCGCGTTAATTCAGGAACAGAGTTAATTTTTAAAATTCCACTGATAGAGCGGAACGTTCAACAGGAGGTAATGGCATGATTAAAATCGTAATAGCTGAAGATCAAAGAATGCTGCTTGGTGCACTAGGCGCATTGTTAGATTTAGAACCAGATATGACGGTGGTTGGTAAAGCGAAAAATGGAGAGGAAGCTATATCTATGATCAAACAGCATAAGCCGGATGTTTGTGTGATGGATATAGAAATGCCTGGTAAAAGTGGACTCGATGTCGCAGAAGAATTAAAAGGAAGCGCATGCAAAGTAATTATACTTACAACCTTTGCGAGGTCAGGCTATTTTGAAAGGGCACGAAAAGCGGATGTACGCGGGTATCTGTTAAAGGACAGTCCGAGTGAAGAACTGGCCAACTCTATCAGGGTTATTATAGATGGACGACGTATTTATGCACCAGAACTGGTTGACATGATATATGAAGAGGAAAACCCTCTCACGGAACGTGAACAACAGGTTTTGGGCTTAATTGCAGATGGGAAAAATACGAAGGAAATTGCCAATCAACTATTTATAACAACAGGGACGGTTCGAAACTATATCTCTGTCATACTTGATAAACTGGACGTCAATAATCGAATAGAAGCTATCTCTCGATTTAAAGAAAAAGGCTGGTTTAAGTAGAATATGTTTTAATTTTTAAAAAATATGATTGATAATGTTATAAAATACCAGTAAAATCTAAATTATATGATGAAATATAGGTAAAATAGGATTGAACAAATGTAGTAACATGTTCCTATTTTGCTTTTTCATTTATCGGAGGAAATATTCCTTTTAAACATCTTTAGATCTACATTTCTATTACCTCAGAGTATGATACTTCTTAGTACAGCAAGTTTTACATCCAGACGAGATGAATTTGCTACTTCAATAAATTCTATTAGAATGATTAAACAACTACGCACTTAAATATATTTTCAGATAATAAAATAGTATATTTCAATGATAATAGGAGGTTATTTTATAGACCTTTTCTCAGTAAAATTATCCCAAAAACGGAAATCGCTGTTTTAATTTTATTGACGGACAAACTTTATATACATATAATTCTAAGTAGTCCATATAATATCAGAAAATATAAAATATTGCCGCAAATATTAGCAGGGGGGAAGTATTTTGATTGTCTTTGATCATGTAAATAAGTATTTTGGTGATTTTCATGTTCTAAAAGATATAAATCTAGAAATTGAAAAGGGAGAAGTAGTAGTCGTAATTGGTCCTTCGGGATCAGGTAAAAGTACGATGCTCAGATGTATTAATCGTCTCGAAGCGATTAATAGCGGTACTTTAAAAGTAAATGGTATTTCGGTGACGGATAAAAAGACAAATATCAACGAACTTCGTCGTGATATCGGTATGGTATTTCAGCATTTTTATTTATATCCTCATAAAACAGTTCTTCAAAATATAACATTGGCTCCTATGAAAGTGTTGGGTAAATCTGAAGAGGAAGCTGTAAAGACCGCAAAACTATATCTTGAAAAAGTAGGGATTCCTGATAAGGCAAATGCATATCCTGCCCAGCTTTCCGGCGGGCAGCAGCAACGTGTAGCTATTGCAAGAGGTTTAGCGATGAATCCGGAAGTTATGCTTTTTGATGAACCAACCTCCGCACTCGATCCTGAGATGATTGGTGAAGTATTGGATGTTATGAAAGCGTTGGCGAAGGAAGGTATGACGATGGTTGTCGTCACGCATGAAATGGGCTTTGCGAAAGAGGTTGCTAATCGTATTGTCTTTATGGATGAAGGAAAAATCTTAGAAGAATCCACACCGGCTGAATTCTTTACGAATCCACAGGAAGAAAGGGCTCGTTCGTTCTTAAGCCGTATTTTAAATCATTAATAAGGGGGAAAAAGAATGTTATTAAAAAAGTTTTGGAAGGTATCAATACTCTCAATCATTGCTGTATTCATGTTGGCAGCCTGCGGCAGTAAAGAAGAAACAACCGGAGGATCGTCTGAAAGCGGTCTGGAAAAAATAAAGGATAAAGATAAAATCGTATTTGGCGTGAAAAATGATACTCGTTTGTTTGGATTGAAAAATACAAGCACTGGTAAAGTAGAAGGCTTTGATATAGACATTGCAAAAGCACTGGCTAAAGAGGTAATCGGGGATGAAAATAAAGTAGAGTTCGTAGAAGTGACTTCTAAAACGCGTGTGCCGCTGCTACAGAATGGAAAGATTGACGCTGTTGTTGCCACTATGACCATTACAGAGGAACGTAAAAAAGAAGTAGATTTTACAGATGTTTATTTTGAAGCAGGTCAATCATTACTTGTCAAAAAGGGAAGCAAAATTAAAAGCATTGATGATTTAAAAGCAGGTACTAAAGTTCTTGCTGTTAAAGGTTCTACTTCTGCTATTAATATAGCTGAAAAAGCACCGGATACGGAAGTACTGCAATATGAAAACTATGCAGAAGCTTTTACAGCACTTAAATCCGGACAAGGAGATGCCTTAACAACGGATGATGCCATCCTGTATGGAATGGTTGATGAAGATCCTTCATATGAATTAGTTGGCGGACAATTTACGGAAGAACCATATGGAATCGCTGTTAAAAAAGGTAATACAGAATTAGTGGATGAATTAAATAAAGCTCTAAAAACAATTAAAGATAACGGAACTTACGATGAGATATTTAATAAATGGATCGAAAATAAATAATTTCTCCAATCAGGATGGGCAAACATGCTCATCCTGATTGATTAAGAGGAGTGAATCAATTGCTGGATTTTTCTTTACTCGCAGAAAATATGGATATGTATATAGAGGGTTTTCTAAAGACGATACAAATAAGTTTATTAGCCCTCGTAGGAAGCTTTTTTTTAGGGGCATTTATTGCAGTCATGAGAATTGCGCCGTTCAAGCCATTAAATTGGATTGGGACCGCTTATGTTGAATTTGTACGAAATATCCCCTTATTGATCATTGCATTTATCTTTTATTATGGGGCAAAACTGCCGGGCTTTGCAGCAGGTTCCTTAGCATTAACGATTTATACGGCTGCCTTTATAGCTGAGGCCATTCGAGCAGGGATTCTATCCATTCACAAAGGGCAAATGGAAGCAGCCCGTTCATCAGGTTTGACCTATGGGCAGGCTATGAGAAGGATTGTCTTGCCTCAGGCTATAAAAGTTGTAATTCCTCCATTAGGCAATCAATTTATCAATTTAGTTAAAAACTCATCCATTCTGGCTGTCATTGCGGGTGGTGAGTTAATGTATCAGGCAGATTTGATTTCTTCTAATACGTTTGTTGTGTTTGATGTTTATATTTTTGTTGCTTTATTCTATCTGGTTATAACCATTCCACTCAGTTTAGGTGTTGGGTATTTAGAAAAACACCTGGCAAAAAGCTCGTAAGGAGGCGTAATCATGGATTTTGCAGGAGCATATACGCCCGATAATCTTAAATTTTTAGTAGATGGATTTCTTGTTACGCTAAAGGTTGCTGTAATTTCTATTATCCTTAGTTTTATTATCGGGGGGATATTAGGGATCATCCGTTACGCGAAGATACCATTGTTATCAAAGGCTGTGGCGGTTTTAGTAGAAACGATTCGAAATCTGCCACTAATCCTTATAATTTTCTTTGTTTATTTTGGATTACAGGATCCAAGCAGAGGCTGGTCCTTAAATATGAGTGTAACGACTGCGGCCATCATGGCATTAACGATTTTTGAATCTGCCATGATCTCAGAAATTATTCGAAGCGGTCTAAACTCGGTTCCTAAAGGTCACATAGAGGCAGCCCGTTCATCGGGTTTGAATTATATTCAGACTCTCACTCATATTATTTTGCCCCAGGCCTTGCGTAACATGGTTCCGCCTATTGTCAGTCAGTTTATTTCATTATTAAAAGATACATCATTAGCTGTAGTTATTGCATTGCCTGAATTGACGCATCATGGACAAACCGTTTACGCGCAAAATGGGAATTATATTTACCCAATCCTGATTCTCGTAGCACTAATGTATTTTGTGGTTAATTATGGTTTATCCTTAGTTGCCAGAAGATTAGAGATTAAAAGGGCGTAGATCGTGTATTCAGCATCATCCCTAAGGAGGGATGGTGCTTTTTTGCACATTAGTTTAGGTAGATGTCATATACATAAAGAAAAATGGTTCATTTAATTAACTCGATGTATCTTTGTATAGATATACTATTTTTTTATAGGGCATATTTATAGTATGATAGTCAATGAGGTTTTCTATAAGAAATCTCACTAACGGGAATATCGTTTTACTCATGAATGTGATTTTAGCGATTTCCAACCATTTGCAGTGATTTCCCAGAGTGAATCATGTATATAATAAGATATGACAAATATAAATTCAGAAGGTTGAGAGTATGAATAAACAAAAAACAATTGAAGAATTGCAGCAGATTATTCAGGCAGAACATATTAAACAGGATGAACCTTTACGTGAATATACATTTACTAAAACGGGTGGGAATGCAGACTTTCTGGTGTTGCCTACAACCTATGAAGAGGTTCAAAATACGATCCTTTATGCACATAAGAATGATATTCCGTTGACGATTTTAGGAAATGGATCGAATTTAATCATTAGAGATGGTGGAATTAGAGGAATTGTCCTGATTCTAAATCATTTAGATAAGATTTATATGGAAGATGGGAAGATTATTGCCCAGAGCGGTGCAACCATTATTGATGTATCCCGCTTTGCTCTAGAACAGAAGCTGACGGGACTTGAGTTTGCATGCGGAATCCCTGGTTCAGTCGGTGGAGCTGTGTATATGAATGCTGGTGCCTACGGTGGGGAAATTTCACAGGTGATTGAGTCAGCTATCGTGTTAAATGAGAAGGGTGAGCTTCTTACATTGACGAAAGATGAGATGGAGCTTACTTACCGCAGCAGTTTGATTGCCAAGCAAAACTATATCGTTTTAGAAGCTCGTTTTGCCCCGGTACCTGGAGATGTAAAAGTAATTAAAGAAAAAATGGATGAGTTAACCTTTTTAAGGGAGTCCAAGCAACCGCTTGAGTATCCTTCCTGTGGAAGTGTTTTTAAACGTCCACCGGGCTATTTTGCGGGTAAATTGATTCAGGATAGCGGTTTGCAAGGAGCTCAAATTGGTGGAGCACAGGTATCTACAAAGCATGCTGGGTTCATCATTAATACTGGCGATGCTACTGCTACTGACTATCTGGCGCTGATTAAGCATGTTCAGGACACGGTTAAAGCTAATTTTGGCGTCAGCCTGGAAACAGAAGTAAAAATAATTGGTGAAGAAGAATAAAATTGAATAAATAGAATGTCGGGCCCCTCATAAAAGAGGGGCTTTTTTAGTGTTAATTCTTATGTAAAAGAGTATAAAAGAGCAAAAAAGTTTAAATTTTCACTAAATAGGATATAGTAATAAGTAGGGAAAAATGGTTTTATTCAAAAAAATACATAGAAGGAGTGGTTGTTTGCAACCAAAAATAAGTATAAAAAATGTTGTAAAAGTATTTGGAAAGTCTCCACAATCTGCACTTGAATTATTAAAGCAAGGCTCTTCAAAAAAAGATATCTTAAAGAAGACAGGATGTACGATTGGGGTTAATGATGCCAATCTTGATATCTATGAAGGAGAAATTTTTGTTGTTATGGGTTTATCGGGGAGTGGGAAATCCACGTTGATTCGAATGTTAAACCGTCTAATTGCCCCGACATCCGGTGAGATTTTGATTGATAATGAGAATATAGTCAACATGTCACCGGCTGAATTGCGTGAAACTAGAAGAAAGAAAATTAGTATGGTGTTTCAAAACTTCGCCCTATTCCCTCATAAAACTATCCTGGAGAATACAGAGTATGGATTGGAAATTCAAAAAATACCTGAACAGGAACGAAAACAGAAGGCAATGGAATCACTGGAAGTAGTTGGCCTAAAAGGATATGAAGATCAATATCCATCCCAATTGAGCGGCGGGATGCAACAGCGTGTTGGACTGGCGAGGGCTTTGGCCAGTGATACAGATATTGTTCTTATGGATGAGGCGTTTAGTGCCCTTGATCCTCTTATCCGCAAAAGCATGCAGGATGAGCTGCTGGAAATCCAGGATAATTACAAAAAAACAATTGTGTTTATTACACATGATTTGGATGAAGCTTTAAGAATAGGTGACCGGATCGCCTTGATGCGTGATGGTAAGGTAATTCAAGTGGGAACTCCTGAGGAAATCATGATGAATCCTGCCAATGATTATGTTGAACGATTTATTGAAGGAATCGATTTGTCACATGTTCTTACTGCGTCTTCGATTATGACTCGGGCGGAACGTATTACAATTGACAGAGGTCCTCGTGTTGCCCTACAAATTATGAAGGACAGGGGATACTCCAGTATATTTATCGTCGACCGCAAACAGATACTGCTTGGGGCGCTCTCTGCCGACCAGGCAAGAGAAGCTATACTTAAGAAAATCCCTATAGAAGAGGTCATGACAAAAGAAGTGCCAACAGCATTGGAAAATACTATTCTATCTGATTTGCTCGACGATATGGCAAATGCACAAATTCCGTTAGCAATCGTTGATGAAGCTAACAGATTGAAGGGTGTTCTTGTACGTGGTGTTGTCATTGGAGCATTGGCTGGCAACAAAGATGTACTCCAAGATAAGGAGGAAAGTCAATGAACCTAGAAAAATTACCAATAGCTTCTGGAGTTGACCGTTTTGTAGAATGGGTAACAGAAGTATGTGGACCACTGTTTAATTGGATTTCGATATTTATTCAAACTATTATTGATACAAGTGTAGAGGTTTTGGGTTTAGGACCTTCCATTCTGCTAATTATCCTAGTTACTCTGCTAGTTTTATATACAAATAATTGGGGCATGGCATTATTAACGTTTATAGGATTATTATTGATTGATAATTTAGGATTATGGGATGCTATGATTCAAACATTGGCATTAGTTTTGGCATCTGTACTGATTACAATAATTGTGGGAGTTCCGATTGGTATTTGGGCTTCACAAAGCAATGTTGTAAAGAGAATAATTATGCCAATCCTGGATTTTATGCAAACAATGCCAGGCTTCGTTTATCTGATTCCTGCCATCCTTTTCTTTGGAATTGGAGTTGTTCCTGGAATCGTGGCTTCCTTCATCTTTGCTGTTGCACCGACGATTCGAATGACGAATTTAGGGATCAGGGAGGTTCCGGGAGACTTAATAGAAGCTTCACAAGCCTTTGGTTCCACCACGTGGCAGAAAATCACAAAGGTCCAATTACCATTAGCTGTTTCGACGATAATGGCCGGAATTAACCAAAGTATTATGCTTTCTTTATCCATGGTGGTTATGGCATCTCTTGTTGGTGCGCCTGGATTGGGAGCCGAGGTATACCGTGCCGTTTCACAAATAGCAGTAGGTGAAGGATTCGAAGCTGGATTAGCACTTGTTATCATTGCAATTATTTTGGATAGAGTATCGCAAAACCTCAGAACCCCAGTATATGAAAGAGTTATTTCTAAGAAATGGGTTTATGGTTTCATTATCTTAGTCTTTCTTGGAGGATATGCCTATATTGCGATATCTTCGTCTGCAGAAAAAGGTACTCAAGATAGTTCCTATGTAGGTAATCAGGTAGATTATAAAATCGTTGGCATCGAGCCTGGAGCGGGAATTATGTCAGCAACTGAAGAAGTGTTGAAGAAATATGAACTGGAAGCAGACTGGACTTTACAAGAAGGATCATCTGCTGCTATGGTTGCTGAGCTTCAAAAATCTTACGATAATCAGGATCCAATTATTCTGACAGGTTGGACACCACATTGGAAGTTTCAAAAATACGATTTGAAATATTTGGATGATCCTAAGAATGTATATGGTGATAGTGAAAATATTAATACATTGGTCCGAAAAGGCTTGAAAGAAGAGTTGCCTGGAGCAGAACAAATCTTAGATCAATTTTACTGGACTCCAGCTGATATGGAAGAAGTAATGGTGGACATGGAAAAAGGAATGACACCAAAAGAGGCAGCTGCTAAATGGATTGACAAAAATCCAAATAAGGTGGATCAATGGCTGACAGGTGCAGAAAAGGGAGAAGGACAAAGTATTAGTCTGATCTATGTTGCCTGGGAGTCAGAGATTGCATCAACAAATGTTATTGGTGAAGTATTAAAAATGCATGGGTATAGTCCTGAACTAAAGCAGGTAGAAGTCGGACCGATGTATGCATCAATTGCCAACCAAAAAGCAGATGCCATGGTTGCGGCTTGGCTGCCAATGACTCATAAAGCCTACTATGATAAGTATAAAGAAGATTTAATTGACCTGGGTCCAAATCTAAAAGGTGCCAAGAGTGGACTGGTTGTTCCTGCTTATATGGATATAGATTCAATTGAGGATTTAGTGAAAGAATAAATGATTGAATGACATATTGTTTTGCAGATGATTTAGGGCATGAGTTCGGTACTTTACTGGACTCATGCTTTTTGTTTTGCCTGCATTAGAAGTGGGAAGGCTGCAGAAAGGATTAGAATAACTCGGTGCCTCAAAGGATTTTAATCTTTCATTAACGTTATTCCTTTTTGGCACGGCCAGTTATTCCTCAACTTAAACTAATCAAGGCCTATTTATTATTCAAGAATTTAAACATATTAACGTAAGTATAAAAGTCTCTTGAATTCGAGGTAAAAGGTGATGAAAAATCGCCTTTTACCTTTCACTCATCCGATTTAGTTCTGAATGTAGTATTCGTAATCCTTCCTGACTTAACACAATCTTTCCATTGGCTAATGAAATATTCTGATTGCTGACTTCACCTGTAATGGCACATGCCTTACCAGGTGTATATTTTTGCAGGATAATTTTGTCTTCATCCGTAAAAATCTCTATAGAATCTTTTATGTTAATGTCAAGAGTTCTTCTAAGTTCAATCGGCAGTACAATTCTACCGAGTTCATCGACTTTTCTAACAATCCCAGTTGACTTCATTATTACACCACTTTTCTTCCTTTTTATAGAATAATAGTCTTAAATTGGTTATAAGTAAATAGTTTTGCTCAAATATTAACAAGATTGTAATACTAAATGCTATACCAGGAATATTAATACATATATGACAATATTTTGTTTGACCTTCTGCATTTTTGGTATAAATTGTTGCATCAATGGACAATTTACAGAAGAAGGAGGTGGATGTTATGGCTAAAATTGGAGTGGAGCAATCTTTATCAGACGTTCAACAAGCTTTACGTGATAAAGGGCATAATGTAATCGAATTAAAACAGGAAAATGACACACAAGGGTGTGACTGCTGTGTTGTATCTGGCCTGGATATTAACGTAATGGGTATGCAGGATACGGCAATGAAGGCTTCAGTCATCAACGCTGATGGTCTTACTGCTGAGGAAGTATGTCAGGCAGTTGAAAACAGAATTCAATAAAAAATAACGGCTGCCGTGTACAAGCAGCCGTTATTTTTTCACAAAAAGATTTTCATCAATAGGATCGTACAGGGGATATAAGGTGAAGATGAGACGGATTGTTAACTGGTTCAATCAAGACGGGCCTTAAGGATCCGCCAAAACTTAATTTTACTTCTTTTTCTTTTATGGCTTTTAAAGCATCGAGTAGAAATTCTCCATCAAGAGATATACTTAAATTAATTTCACCTTGAACCATACTGATATCCATTGTTTCTTCGATTTTCCCCATTTCTGTTGAGTTTGATGCAATCCTTATTTGTTTACCATCTATCATTTCAATCAATATATTGTTATTTTTCCATTCACTTGCAAACAGACGAGATCGGTCAATCCCCTTTAATAACTTTATTGTATCTAGTATCATAACGGTTTTTGAATCGGTTGGTATAAGTTTAGAGATGCCAGGGAAATTACCTTCAATAAGTCTGGAATATAGTGAGGTAGTCGACGATTTGAATACGATATAATTGTCTAATATGTAAATATGTATAAGATCCTTTTCATTATTCATTAGTTTTGTGAGCTCAGTAAGGCTGGCACCAGGGACAATGAAAGAAGCTTCAATTTGTGAGTTTATTGGTATTTTCCTTAAAGCCAGTCGATGGGAATTGGTCGCAACACAGGTTAGCTTATTCTCTTTAAACGACATATTCACACCAGTTAGAACAGGTCTTGTTTCACTTTTGGAGACTGCAAATGTAGTTTGTTTGATGATTTCCATTAAGGCAGAGCTGTGTATCTGTATAAAATGGTTTGTCTCTATTGAAGGGTAATTGGGATACTTGCCAGGATTAAATCCATTAAGGTATACCATGACTTCATCAGATTGAATTTCAGCTACGTTATTTCCGGATATCTTTATATGAATATCATCAGATAATTTTTTTACAACTTCACATAAATATTTAGCTGGAAGAACTGCGCTGCCAGTTTCATCTACGTTTAATATCCGGATACCGTTCATTTCTAAAGGAATTATTCTTTCTATTGCAATATTGGAATTACTGCCAATCAGAATTAAACAATCCTCCTTAGCGACCAACTTTATGCCTGTTAGAATTGGTAAAAGCGATTTTGTTGTCACTGCCCTGCTAACATCGGATAATGCCTCGTTGAAATAATCTTTACTTATTGTAAATTCCATTAGAAGTCTCCCAAGTCCATAATTAGTTTCATGTATATTCAATTCTCCAAAAAGAATCATATTCCTTCTTTCAGCATGAATCCTTCTGGTTAACTTAATAGCCATTAAGATTGGATAAATTAAGTAATGGCTTCCCGCTAACAATTTAATCCCTTAATAGATCTCGGTAGGAATCATCTGTACTTGATGGATTTCATGCCATTTCATCCTTTTTCAAAAAAAGTGCGGGCACTGGATGTCCTCCAGAAACTCCGCACGTCAATTAGTTATTGCGTAATATTTTGTATAAATAAATGTTTGTGTTTAAAGATTATGATACTGCTCAAGGCAAGTAACAGGCCTGAGATCAGAAAAACAAATCTAACACCCATTAAATCTGCCAGTACTCCCATGAGTAATGAAGAGATGCCAAAAACACCAGTAGAGGCTGCCCCTAGGGATGTATAGACGGTTGATAATTCATCCTTTGAAACACTCGATTGAATAATTGTTTGCTGGGGTATGTTTTTTATTTGCCCAAAAACCCCTATCCACAGAGATAGACATAAGGCGATAATAGGAATGCTGGTTATGCTAAATAGTACTGTGAGCAGGCATGTCATGAACGTATTTAAAAGAATAACATTTCCTAATCTGTTTCCAATGAAGGAGGAATATTTTACACAATAGATGCTACCAGCTATTAAACCGAAGAAGTAAGCACCATTAATAAATCCCCACCATTCTGCACCACTTTTTAAAGCATCGTCCACAAATACTAAAACAATCGCTGCAATCCAAACAGTACCTGCAATTGTCTCAAGGATATCTATCTTAATAATCTGTCTCAATATTGGCGTTGTAGAAACAGTTTTCCAGCCTTTTTGAACCTGTACTAATCGTCCACCCTGATTGATTGGTTGTTCGCTAGAGACATTTTCTAAAAAAGAGAGCAAAATACTCGCTAGACCAAATAGGCATCCCACAATCCATATCAACTGTTGATAACTCAGAATGACCAAAAATAAACTTCCTGCAAACCACATAATGGTTTGGACAAGCTGGGTGACTGATTCACTGATTCCATTTGCCTTTAACAGTTGTTCGGAGTTCACATAGTGGGGAATCAGCGTTTGCCTGATTGGATTTGCACACCCATCAAGAAATGCAATCAATCCGATAGGTAGAAATAACCAATGAAAATCAGCTTCCGATATTCCTATTAACAAAATACCTAAAATCATAAGTAAAATGGTTTTGCCTATCTGTGAAAAGGTCATCAACCACTTTAAGCTAACTTTTCCAAATAATAAAGGCGTCAATAGACTGGATATAAACATACAGGATGTAATCGTAAATGGTACAAAGGAAGCCGCAGTTGCTGAGCCTGTCAAAGTAAATATTAGACTGATTATGCTCACTGTATATAGGATGTCACCTATATTGGCCAGCGATTGACCTGTCAGCAGTAAATTGAAATTTTTATTCATTTAAAATATCCCCCATTTTTCTCGATCCATTAATTCGATTCAATGGGGGAATTAAATTGGATTATTCATGAAAAGTATTCCTCACATTCATATATAGATAAATCTTGGGGGAATAGATTTATCAAGATTTAATTTTAATTGGGTAAAAATTATGGCTGGCCAAGCTGGTATTATTATTCAATCTGTATATGGTTATATGCAGGGTTTATAAGGTTCTCAATCCTGAATCGTACATTTGTAAAATGTTAGTTATGATATACCTATATTCTATAATTCACTCAAAATTCCTCCTAAATATAGACCGAATCTAGATTGCAAGTGAAATAGCGGAAAGGAAACTGATGATTAGGATATTTTAGGAGAGTAATAGAATGGAACCAGCTGATTCAGCAACATTCCAGCGGGAAAGAGGCAGAATTCAGCCGATTAGATGAATAATCCGGCGGATAGCAGGGAGAATCCAGCCGAATCGAGGGGAAAACCAGCCAACGCCTCCCCATAGCGCGTAAGATTGTCCTTATAAAACAAAAAAGCCTCCGATGGAGAAAATCGGAGGCTTCAATACTATTATTTTATAAAGCTTGAACTTTTCTTGCCTGAGCATGGTAAACCTGATAAAGCAATAATGCGCCTACAGTCAGAATAGCTCCTGAAATATAAGGGAGCCCAACGGCGAATGAATACAGTAGACCTCCAAGTGGAGGGCCTATGATCCTGCCAAGGGAATCAAAGGATGAAAGTAGTCCGGTTGAGCTGCCGTGTCCTCCTGATGTGGTCTTTGTCAGCAATGCAGTGACAGCTGGACGAATAAGGCCATTGCCTAAACCAAAGATGGTGATGAAGATTGTTGCGGTCCAGAAGCTATTGGTAAATAGAATTAGTATAAACCCGATGATTGATACGATTAGCCCGATTTGAATGACTCGGCCTTCTCCCCATTTCTTCGTCATAATTCCAATGAGTCCTCCCTGCACAATCGCGCTGCCAAATCCCATGATCATAAAGATATACCCTAATTGGACCGTATCAATTCCAGCTTTATTAGCGGCAAAATATGCAAAAGTGGCTTCAAGACCAGCCATAGACAAAGATACTACGCATTGAAGCACAAACAGAATAGAAGCAGCACCGCGAAAATTCATCCACATCGATTTGTTGCCTGAGCTTTGTTTTCCTAATTGTTCAGATGTTAAGGATTCCTTAAGAACAATAAGTACTAATAAGAACGTCAAAGTAGAGAGGATTCCGGCAATTAAGAAAGGCGTATTTAAGCTGGATTTTGAAAGAATCCCGCCAATGGCCGGTCCGAAGATAAAGCCTAACCCGGTCGCTGCTCCTATAATCCCCATTCCTTTTCCACGATCTTCTTCAGTAGTAATATCCGCTACATATGCCATGGTAGTTGGCATATTGGCTGAGGAAAGGATACCACCAATGATCCGTGCCGCAAACATTAACCATAATGAGTCGGCTATGGCCATGATGAAGAATGATAAGGCCAGACCAAATATACCAATTAACATGACTGGTTTTCTGCCGATTCGATCCGATATTTTTCCCCAAATCGGAGCGAAAATTAACTGCATTAACGAATAAACTGCCATTAGTAAGCCAAGTTGAGTAGGTGTGCCGCCAACTTCTTCTGCTAAAAATGGAAGGACCGGAATGATAATCCCGAAGCCAACCATCACTAAAAACATGACCAGGAATAGGACGGGCAATATTTTTTTATTTTCCATGAGTGTCTCCTCTAAAACCGCTCAAAATGCTTAGATCATTATGTGTCTATGAAGTATAAAAAATCTATGTATCAAGCGGTTATATTAATAGTTATATTCTTTTCAACTGTACATAATCAACATTTCTAACGTCAATTGTAAAGCTTTTCATACAAATATAATAGTTTCGCCTACACAAATATTTTTAGTTTTGTTTGACATTTCATCGACACATTATGGTCGTAAGATTTTTTATAGAAAAGATTTTCTAAAGGATTTACCCGGTATAGATTGTCAGAAAGGATGAAAAAGATGAACTTTATAAAAAGGGCATTTTTAAGTGTGAGGCCAGAAAAGGAAAGAGCATTCTACAGTTAGTTGTATTCACGGTTATCTGTGTGCTTGTTTTATCTGAGTAGGAACCGTAAATGAGCGCATTATTGGAGTTTAAGGATTTAAGTTATTGGTACAGACATAATAATAAACAGCATGATATAGTAAAGAAAATTAATGTTTCTTTTAATAAAGGATTATTTTATGCAATTGTGGGTCCTTCCGGTTCAGGAAAAACTACGCTTCTCGCTTTGGCGAGTGCGCTGGATGCTCCTAAGGATGGACAGGTATTATACGAAGGAAAAGATATAAGAAAAATTGGATATACCACGTTTCGAAATAAATATGTTTCGATTGTCTTCCAATCCTATAATTTACTGCCCTATATGACTGCGTTACAAAATGTCACTACAGCGATGGAGATTACCGGAAATAAGGTTAAGGACAAAAAACAGTATGCACTCGAGATGCTTAGAAAAGTGGGCATCGATGAAAAGCAGGCTGGACAAAAGGTGCTCACACTGAGTGGCGGTCAGCAGCAACGTGTCTCCATTGCACGAGCCCTTTGCTGTAAATCAGATTTAATTGTAGCAGACGAACCGACTGGAAACCTCGATGAGGATACCGCTCAAGACATCATTAAGCTATTTATGCAGCTGGCACATGAGGAAAATAAATGTGTCTTCATCGTTACGCATGATCAGCATATTGCTGACATTGCAGATCAAACAATTCGCCTTTCTAAAGGCCAAATAACGATTGTTAATAATATAAGCGAACATTCGAACCAATAAGTGAATTTTGTTTAATGAAAATCTCCGAGTTATATCGGGGATTTTTGTCCTATCTTTTAATCATCGAGGAGTGAGTAAGGAAGATGCAAAAAATCATGATTGTAGAAGATGAAAAAGCCATCAGCCAGGTTTTAAAGGCATACTTGAAGAAAGTAAACTACGAAGTTGAACAAGTATTTACAGGTGGTGAAGCCATCGCTAAATTTGAGGAGTTTCAACCGAATCTTGTTTTGCTCGATGTTATGCTTCCAGGTATGAGTGGATGGGATATATTAAAAGAAATTCGTACGAAAAGCGCATGCCCTGTTATTATGCTCACGGCACTTGGTGATATTAATTATAAGCTCGCAGGCTTGAATGATGGAGCTGACGACTATATCACTAAACCCTTCATTGGAGACGAAGTGGTTGCCCGTGTCCAGGCAGTATTAAGAAGATCTGGACAGGTCATTGATGATAAGGAAAAGAAACAGTTTGGCGCGCTGTGCATTAATATGAAAGCTCATAACGTCACATTAAATGGAGTAGAGCTTGACTTAACACCGCGCGATCTCTCACTGCTCATCTTCTTGGCGCAAAATCCTAATCAATTATTTACGAGAGATCAATTAATTGATCATGTATGGGGGATGGATTACGACGGCAGTGACCGAGCGGTAGATTTGTCCATCAAAAGGCTGAGAAAGTCTCTGCAAAACTGGCCTGCATCTGAAGGAGAAATTAAAACTCTGCGAGGATTGGGGTATCAATTAAGTGTCTATGAAAAAAAATAATAAACTGCAAATGGATTTTCTGAAGCACTTGGGTCAAAAAAAGAAGAACCATCCGACTAAACGTGTCAGTTTGTTGAAATACTGGACGACACGATATCTGGTTACCCTGTTTATTGGACTTATCGTCATAGGATTTCTTACAGGAATCATTATCAGGCAATCCACTCTTAATAAGAACCTGGATATTAATAAATATTTGGCTGAGGAAGTAGCAGCGCGAATACTGGATCAGACGGTTGGAACTGATATTCAAACAGAGCAGAATCCAGAGGTTTTTGCCAATCGAAAAAAATTATTAGAGGTCAGCGGCAATCCGTCCATTTATGTGGTGGATGTAAATGGAAAAATAGTGATTGAGAATCGTTCAAGTAATCACCTTAATGTATCTTCATTTTCAACTGCACTGCTTAATAGTAAGGATGAAGTAAAACAATTAAACAATATTGGTGGCAGAGATTATTATCTGGTTAAGCGGCCTATGATTGTGAATGATACGGTAATTAGTTGGATTGTTGTTATGCAATCTGAGGATGAGTTAACTGCAGTAGATCAGGAATACAAATTACTTTTGATTATGATTTTAAGTTTGGCCTTGCTCGGATGGGTTGCGATTTACTTTTTATCCAAAAGACTGGTTAAGCCGATTGAGAATGTAGCTGAAGCAGCTAAGCAGGTTCAAAAAGGAAATTATAATATTGAACTTATTGAAGAGGTAAATGAACAGGAAGTTTATGATTTAGTCCATTCCTTTAAGGAAATGGCGATTAAATTAGAGCAGCTGGAAGCTATGCGAGCCGAATTGCTGGCAGGTGTTACGCATGAATTGAAAACGCCTGTAACGTCCATTAGCGGTTTGCTTCAAGCCGTTAATGATGGAGTTGTCACAGGGGAAGAAGCAAAAGAGTTTCTGGCCATATCCTTACAGGAAACGACTCGTATGCAAAAAATGGTGGGAGACTTATTGGAGTTCAACTCCTTTACGGCCAATGCCATTCCTGTTAATAGAATGTCTATAAAAATTGGAGAGGTCATTAATGAAATGATTTACCAATGGGATATTGTGCAGGATGACCAACTCGTAAAGGTTACTGTACAACAGCCAAAAGAAGATATGATCGTATCGGCGGATCCTCTGCGATTGCAGCAAATTATGATTAATCTCTTGAATAATTCCAAGCATGCTATTCAGGGAGAGGGAACGATAGAGGTCCGTATTTATAAATATGATGAGGATCATGTCGCAATCGATGTACAGGACAGCGGTTCGGGGATACGGCTTGCCGAGCAGGATTTAATATTTGAACGTTTTTATCGAGGAGAAGATAAAAAATACAAAATCCGCGGTCTAGGACTAGGCCTCCCATTCAGCAGAATGCTCGCCAACGCAATGGATGGAGATTTAGTATTAACGAAAAGCAATGAAAAAGGTACAACGTTTACTATAGTGCTGAAGAGCCTTGCCCAGGAGTGAGGAGCATAAGACAGAGGCTCGAAGGGATTAAGGAACAAAGACTAAGACCGCCACATCGTGTGGCAACGTCTTTGTGACCAACGTCGTGTTGGCCTCCCGTAGAGGCTATGCTTATGTCCCGAACTCCTAGGCTCTGAAGCCGGATTACCATAATGCTGAAGGACCTTATTTTAAGGAACGAAGACTAAGACCGCCACGTCGTGTGGCAACGTCTTCATGACCTACATCCTGTAGGCCCCCCCAGAACATAATGAATATGTTTAAAAGCTGCCAAAGAACAGGCAGCTTTTAAATTTTTTAAGAGGAGAAAAGATTTTGACATTTTGTTGACACATACAGTTAGTAAATTAGATAGTGAAAAGAGCAGAAATGCAATTATTCTACAATTATCGTAATATATTAAATAGACAGTTTAATGAATGAGGAGAGGAATTTGGATGGAAAACAATAACCGTCGTGATTATGATGATTTTGATAAACCAATAGATACTGCTAATCAGGATAAAAATCAAATTCCTGTATTACCGAATGAGAAAGATATTGAAACAGAATTTATTTCATATCGTGGATATCATGAATTAAGCTCTGCCAAGGAAGAAGATATGACAGATGAAAATAATGAACACTTAGAAGTACAACCGCTTCAAGCATCTGATGATCAAGCAGAGGGTAAATCTACAAGGGAGAAGAAAAAAAGGTCCAGATGGCTGACACCAGTCATTACCGCGATTCTTGGTGGAATGGTGGCACTTGGAGCAGGTTCTTACTTAGGTTTTGTTGATTTATCAGGCGTACTGCCAGGTGATGATGGACCTGTTAAAACAGCCATTGCTACAAATGATAAGGTAAATGATGAGGATGGCCTGAAGATTGTAGACTCTACGAAAACAACCTCTGAACTAATTCAAATGATTGAGGAGGTTTCTCCTGCGGTTGTAGGTATTGTGAATATACAAAACTCAACTAATTATTATGACTACCGCCAACCAACAATCAATGAGGAGTCCAATAACAGCCAGGAGAGCGGGACTGGTTCTGGGGTTATTTTCAAAAAAACGGGAAAAGATGCATTTATTGTGACCAATAATCATGTTATTGAGAATGCAGATACTATTGAGGTGTCCTTGTCAGAAGGCACAAGGATAACGGCTGAACTGATTGGAACAGATCCATTAACAGACTTGGCTGTATTAAAAATTGATGGAAGCAAAGTGACAAAAGTAGCTGAATTCGGAGACTCTGAAAAGCTAAGTGTTGGTGAACCGGTATTGGCAATAGGTAACCCTTTGGGCCTTGACTTCTCAGGGTCCGTAACCCAGGGAATTATCAGCGGATTACAGCGGACAGTAACGGTTGCCACATCAGCTGGTGAATGGGATATGGACGCAATCCAAACGGATGCAGCTATAAACCCTGGGAACAGTGGCGGAGCGCTTGTCAATTCCGACGGACAAGTTATCGGTATCAACAGTATGAAAATATCATCTGAAGAGGTTGAGGGAATAGGGTTTGCTATTCCAAGTAAGGATGTTTCAGATATTGTCAATGACCTTCTTGCCGATGGAAAAGTACAGCGTCCATATATTGGTGTAGGCTTGCAATCTATATCCGAAATACCTCAATATGTATTGCAGCAACAATTGAATCTTCCTTCCGAGATAACAAGTGGAGTGTTAGTAACTCAGGTGGAAACCGGTTCTCCCGCTGCTGAAGCAGGTATAGAGGCTAAGGACGTGGTAGTGGCAATCAATGATGCGGAAGTCACTACACTTGGGGAGTTCAGAAAATACTTGTATTCTAATGCTGCAAATGGAGATAAGGTCAAAATCAAGCTTTATCGAAATGGAGTGGAGAAAACCGTATCTGTTACAGTAACGGAGAAATAATAACTGAGAATAACTGTCGACTGCCTTGCCCCCTTGGGTAGAAGACATTATTTAAATAGATGAAGATTTCGCTTTGAAGCCTTATTTTAAGGCTTCTTTTTTTCGCATTTATGAGCAAGTTGGTATTTTCGTGTACATATATATAGAAGAAAAAGACATGAGGGAGACCAAAATGGGAGTGTCGTACTGTCCTAAACGGAAAATATTCCATTTGCAAGCTGGTGAAATGAGCTATGTGATAAAAATTTATCATCAAGCATATCTGTCTCATTTATATTGGGGGAAAAGGATCAAGGATGTGAATGAAAGCAATCAATTACAGTTTAAGTACCGATTGTTCTCTCCACAACCAGAAGGGTTTGACAGAACGTTTTCCCTTGATACGTTGCCTCAGGAATATCCAGCAAACAACACTGATTTTCGTACGCCGGCCTATCAAGTTCAATTTTCGGATGGTTCAGCCGTTACTGATTTAAAATATAAACATTTTCACATATATAAGGGGAAACGAAAATTAACCGGATTACCTGCTACGTACATTGAAGAAGAAGAGGAAGCAACCTCTATAGATTTTACCCTTATGGATAATCAAACGGGGCTTCAGGCGATATTGACGTATAGTACATACGAGCAATCCAATGTGATCACTCGGTCAATCCGGTTTATAAATCATGGAGATAACCCCGTGAGTATACTTAAAGCCATGAGTGCTTCTGTTGATTTTAGGGAAAGCGAATTTGATTTGCTCACTTTATATGGCGCACATGCGAATGAATGTAATCTATCCAGAAAACGTTTAACAGCCGGAAGTCATCTAATCGAGAGCAGACGTGGGGCCAGCAGTCATCAGCATAATCCCTTTATGTGCCTGGCAAAGCCAGATACAAATGAAGAGTATGGAGAAGTATACGGGTTCAGCCTGGTTTATAGTGGGAATTTTATAGCACAGGCTGAGGTTGATCAGTATGAAACCACGCGCCTTTCCATTGGTATTAATCCCTTTAACTTTAGTTGGCATTTGGGGAGTGGAGAAATCTTTCAAACACCGGAAGTCGTTATGGTTTATTCTTATAAGGGTTTCAGTGACATGTCGAGAACTTATCATGAATTATATCGTTTTCGATTGGCGAGAGGGCAGTACAGAGATTGTCTGCGGCCAGTTTTGTTGAATAACTGGGAAGCTACTTATTTTAAATTTAACACTGATAAGCTTTTACTACTTGCACTGGAAGGCAAGGAGCTTGGGATTGAATTATTTGTCCTGGATGATGGATGGTTTGGAAAACGTAACAACGCCAAAACTTCTCTTGGAGATTGGTATGTAAATAAGCAAAAATTATCTGGAGGGTTAAAAACGCTGGCAGAGCAAATTAATCAGCTTGGGATGAAATTTGGACTTTGGTTTGAACCGGAAATGGTATCTATGGAAAGTGACTTATATCGAAATCATCCCGATTGGTGCATTCAAGTCTACAATCGCCCGAAATCATTAGGACGTCATCAATTGGTCCTTGATCTAACAAGAGCCGAGGTATGCGAGTACATTATTGAGTCGGTTTCGAATGTCTTATTATCTGCTCCTATTAGTTATGTGAAGTGGGATATGAATCGACATATGACGGAAGTGGGGTCACTTGCTTTTCCTATAGAACGCCAAAGAGAAACAGGGCATCGCTACATTCTGGGACTCTATTATATATTAGAGGTGTTGACTACCCGCCATCCAACGGTCTTATTTGAGAGTTGTTCGGGGGGAGGGGGAAGATATGATCCAGGAATGCTGTTTTATATGCCTCAAGTGTGGACGAGTGACAATACAGATGCTGTCTCAAGGTTGAAAATCCAGCACGGAACAAGCCTTGTGTATCCGCCGGTGACAATGGGAGCTCATGTGTCAGCAAGTCCAAACCATCAGGTGCATCGTCACACTTCTTTAATCATGCGTGGACATGTTGCTATGTCAGGAAATCTAGGATATGAGCTGGATTTTTCCAAACTGAGTCAATTAGAAAAGAAAATGATTAAAGACCAGATTTCCTTGTATAAGGAAATCCGTCCGATTATACAATTTGGCACGTATTATCGATTACTTAGCCCATTTGCAGGAAATCAGGCAGCTTGGCAATTTGTCAGTCAAGATTTATCTGAAACGGTTGTGATGTATTTCAGAATGATGGCACAGCCTGCAGAACCGTTTCATATTCTGAGGCTCAGGGGGTTAGATACCGAAAAAGAATACCTCGATACCCATACATCCTTAATATATGGTGGAGATGAATTAATGTATGCAGGGCTTTCTATCCCGGAAATGAAGGGGGATTATTGCAGTATGTTTTGGAGGTTTGCCTTTGAAGGTTACGAAAAGATAAATAATATAGAGGCCTAGCTTTTATGAGTTTAGATTAATATGATGAGAATTCAAGAAAATAATAATTTACTTTGGATATATTTTCCTCTAAACTTCAAGGTATAGATGTATTTAGAAGGAGAATTAGATGACAAGTGAATTCATTGCAAATTTATTTATTAATCTATTTATCATTCTGATTATTATTCAATTCATTTACTTTTGGCATGTTAAATATGGGGTACTTGGAGTAATTAATCCTTTAATCGTTGGAATTGGTCAAGCGATTGCGATTCTTATTAATATTTTATTCTTCACTGCTGAATCACCTCCAGGCATTCAGATCATGAATTATAGTTCTATATCCGTTGTCATCGGTATCTTTTATGGTGGTTACGCGATTGGTATCAGTTTATATACGCTGACACTTACTGCTTCAATCCTTTACACCTCTTCATTTGAATGGTTTCACTTTTTTTCAGGCTTGTTTGTCCTATTCTCTGCCATGGTTATGAGAAAGCAATACGTCAAATTAATGACCAGACAGCGTTTAGTCGCCTCCTTTGTAACGGCGCTTATTTCCTCTTTGGCTATTATGGCGACTTTCACAATTATAACAATTAATGACGTTAAACTAATAAATCAAGTTTTGTATGTTTTCTTGTATATAACTGGAATGGTCTGGCTTGTTTTTTCAATAGAAAGGCTGGAGAAAAATAGGAATTTTAAAAGTAAATTGATTGATACGGAAAAGATGCAGTCTGTCAGTCATTTAGCTGCCTCAATTTCACATGAAGTTCGTAATCCATTAACAGCAACGAAAGGATTTTTACAACTATTAAGAAGTGATGAGAATCTTACGAAGGAAAAGAAAGAGCAGTATATTGATATTGCACTATCCGAATTGGACCGCGCTGATAGTATTATTAAAGATTTTCTAGCATTTGCCAAGCCGCATATTAACAGTAAAGAAGATATCAATATTCAAACAGAGTTGAATAAAGTAGCTGATATTGTTCAGCCGTTAGCCACTATGCGAAATGTACGTATTCAGATTGAAGTGGCTTCCTTTATAGTGAGAGGAGAAAAGCAATTATTCCAGCAATGTTTCGTTAATATCTTAAAAAATGGAATCGAATCAATGGGTCATGGGGGCTCTCTTACAATCACCACGGATAATAAGAGAAAAGGTGTAGATATACATATTATAGATACGGGTATTGGTATGACCAATGAACAATTAAAGCGTTTGGGTGAGCCTTATTATTCAACAAAAGGGGTAGAAGGAACAGGCCTTGGAATGATGGCGGTATATCGGATAATAGATTCGATGAAAGGGTCAATCCGTGTAAAAAGCAAGCCTGGTGAAGGGACAGCCTTTACCATCTATTTACCGGGACATGAATAAAAATAACTGCATAAAGAGACCTGAATGGATTATACCATTCAGGTCTTTTTATGCCTTCAATCAACATGGTACAAATCAGGCGGTATCGCATCAAGAAATGGACTCATTTCATCACTGCTAAACAGATAGAGTTCGTGCATAGCTCTTGTACAAGCCGTATAGAATAACTTTCGCTCCAATTCACGGTTATAGGTTTCTTTTGATGCATCAAAAATAATGACAGCATCGAATTCAATTCCTTTCGATAAATAGGAAGGCAGGATTAATATTCCCTTATTATACGAATAGGTGTTTTTTTGCATGAGCTGGATATCAAGATCTCTTGATAATTCTACGTAGGCATTCTGAGTTTCTTCTTCTGTTTTACATATAATCGCAATGGTTTGATGGCCAGCGTTCTCCAAAGAAGCGATTAGATTCATTATTTCCTGGATCCGTTCTGAATTGTTATTAACGATTTTTATCGTAGGTTTTGGCCCAGTTCTATTAAATGGTTCAATTTGGACATTGCTGAGAATTTCCTTCGTAAAGTCAACAATTTGACGGGTTGATCGGTAGCTCTTTGTCAGAACCATCTTCTCAAAGCTCTCTGACTCATACAGCTCATTAGACAGAAGGGTTGGTGCATTCATCGAATGAGCATAAATAGCCTGATTAAAGTCGCCTAAAATGGTCATTTTGCTATTTGGAAAAAGTTGTTTGAGAACAGCAAATTGAAATGGCGAATAATCCTGTGCCTCGTCAATAAATAAATGCCGGATAACATTATTAGTTTTTCGTCCCTCCAATTGTGCCTTTAAATAAATATAAGCTGTTGCATCTTCATTGGCTAATTGGTTTTGTTTGCATTTGTCTATGGTGTAGTCACAAATCCTTGGCCATATTTTAGGATAATCAGCATCATTAATATATTTATAGCCATTAAGGAAAAAGTTCATATAGATAGCTTTTACATGGATAAATTTTAGATTTTTAATGGCTTTTTTTATTGGATTAAAATATTTACGAACTATTTTTTTGGCCAATTCATCTCTCTCGTGTTCAAAATCATTAAATGTGTCCTCTGACAAGCGATTTCTTGCCTGAATCTCCATATAAGTCTCAGTATATTCATCTGTTTCAAGTAACTCTAATTCATCCTCTACCCATTCTTTTTTATATTCGAGTTTTTCTATTTGATTCAGTTTTTGTAAGAGCCAATCCTTCACGGTCTGCATACGAAGCTGGATAGGGCCCCCACCATCGAGAGAGTAAAAGTATTCCGCAATCTCACTTGATGAAATAAGTATTTCACCGCGAAAAGTAATGGTTTTAAATTTTAAATCCTGTCGACTGAGATGGTCAATATAGGCATCAATTATTTGTTTATACTGCAAGTGGGACTTAAAACGAATTCCTTCAAGTCGAGCCTGATAATATTCATCCTGTTCATTTTTCAATACGTATTCCATTTGTTGAAAAGGATCCTCGATATCATATTCGTTACCTACATACTTTTCGATATAATCCTGAAAAGTAATTTGTTGCATGTTTTCTTCACCTAAATTAGGCAGAACAGTGGCTATATAGCTGTTGAATAGAGGATTTGGAGAAAATAATAAGATATGATCTGATTTGATTTTCCCAAAATAACGATATAGTAAAAAAGCCACGCGCTGAAGGGCAGCCGAAGTTTTACCGCTTCCGGCCACACCCTGGACGACCAAATACTTACTTTGTACATTACGAATAATTTTATTTTGCTCTTTTTGAATCGTGGCGACAATATTCTTCATTTGATTATCCGCACGGGTGCCAAGAACTTCTTTTAAGAGTTCATCTCCTATTGTTAAGCCGGTATCAAACATACTTTTAAGCTTTCCATTTTTGATGATATATTGTCTCTTTAGCTCCATCGTACCCGTGATGGACCCTTCGAGTGTTTGATATTCAGCAGGTCCGGGCAAGTGGTCATAGTATAGACTCGAGATTGGGGCACGCCAATCATAGATTAGGAAATTTTCATTGTTTTGATCCATTAGAGAAGCAATTCCAATATAGACTTGATCTATTTGTTCTTCACCGTCTTCATGAAAATCTATCCTGCCGAAATATGGGGAGTCTTTAAGTAGATCCAGTGTTTTTAGCTGCTTTGTAATCTGATGTTGGGTTCTTTCTCTTTCTGACAGTAATTCAGATTGCTGTTTTATGCTCGCCAGTGTTTCGACAGCATCCTCCACATTGTCCATATTGACGGTGACATCTTCCCAAAAGGTTTTGCGAATATGAATGACTTCATCTTTAAGTCCACCTGATGATTGGTTCAGCTTATTGGCTTTGTCCTCAATAATCCTGGTAATGGTTGATAGTCGTTGTTCTTCCTCGTGTTTAGCATAATTTTGTTCGGTCATATCCTGTCCTCCCATTGATTCGGATATCAATACGCAGTCATCCTTTCTATAATGGATGATTCTCGTGAATTTAATGAAAGACGAATCAAATTATTCTTTTCCAAACTATAAAATATCAATACCCGATATCGGTGACATTTAAATCCTGTCATCAATACCGGGTATTGGTGGGTTAAATTATAGTTTAGTTGAATGAACTTCTTTCTGCTGGTCTGCATCCTTTTCAAAGAACAGGATTAGAGAAGGGAGTAATAGGCCTCTTACAAGGAATGTATCCAATATAATGCCTATTGCTACAATAAAACCAAAAACAAATAAAACGGCAATGGGCTGTGTCATTAATACAGCGAATGTGGCCGCAAGAATGATTCCTGCGGAGGAAATGACACCGCCTGTATTGGCCACCGCGATTTCCACAGCTTTTTTAACAGGGTGCTTTTCGCGTTCTTCTTTGTATCTGGATATTAAAATAATATTATAATCGATACCCAGTGCTACAAGGAATACGAAAGCATATAGCGGTACACGGGTGTTAATAGCATCAATGCCAAATAGGATATCTGTTAAAAATGTTCCAAGACCTAGAGCTGCCAGGAAGGATAGTAAAATCGTTCCCATCATATAAATAGGCATCTTGAACGATTTGGTCAAAACAAACAGTAGAACTAAAATGAGTAATGTTTCTGCAATGACAATCACGATAATATCCCGATCATTAATGGTTCGATCGTCCACTTTTGTAGCAGTTTCTCCAGCGAAGTATAGCTCCCCTTCAATGTCTGCTTCTTTTAAGAGCGTATCTGATTTGTCTCGTATGGACTCTAAAGCATCTAAGGATTCTAATGCATATGGACTTTCTGAAAATGAAAGACTGTACTGTAGTGCTTTTCCATCTTCAGTAGCACCTGATTGGCGAATACTTGCTACCAGATTTTGTTCTTCAAGTGTTTTTGCAAGTTTTTCGCTTTGGTCCTTTGAAATAGATTGTTCAGATTTAAGTAAAACGGTTGTGGGTGCCAAGTCACCTTTATCGAACTTTTCTTCCACAATCTCATAGCCTTCACGAGATTGCATATCCTCTGGGAATCCTTTTACTGTATCAAATTCATATTTTATATTAAAAATGTTTAAGGCAGAGATAAGCAGAATAGCAAAGACAATTCCTCCAGCCATTAAAGGCTTGGTGGTAACAAAGTTTGCAGTTCTGGACCAGAACGTAGCTTTTATTTGATTACTTTCCCCAACCTGAGGGATCTTAGGCCAAAAGGATTTTCGGCCAAATAGGGTAAATAAAGCCGGAACGAGTGTCACGGATGCAATCATGATGATAAACATCGTGGTGGCAAAAGTAGGTGCAAAGCTTTGATAATCCCCATTTTTAGCCATGAATAGGACAAGCATGGCGGCCAAAACTGTCCCGCCTGAGAAGAAAACAGGTTCGCCTGTTTCTCTCATCGCCAAACTCATTGCTTCATGCTTGCTGGTATAACGTTTCAGTTCTTCTCGATATCGTGCAAAAACGAATAGAGAATAATCTATCACGGCTGCAAATAAGAGAATGGTCATAATGGAGAGAGATTGCGTGCTCATTTCCAAACCTGCTTTCCCCATAATTCCCAGCACCTGATCTACCACTATATATACAAAACCAGCAGCCAAAAGTGGAATCAGTGCTAATAATGGGGAACGATAAATAACAATTAGCAGGACTAAAATCAATCCAACTGTTGAAAATAATAAGACAAGGTCGGCTTTTGAAAATAAGCCCAATGTATCAGCGGCAATTCCCGCCGGTCCAGTAATCTTGAATGTCATGTCAGCAGTGGTGTCTTCTACTGCAGAATAGATATCCTCAATGCCAGCTTGAATTTCTTTTGACTCAAGTGAGCTTTCAAAATTAAGCGGTATAACAGCTGTTGTTTCATCCTTTGATAAAAATTGTGCCTGTGCCTGTGGAGGCAGTGAAGAAAAAGGAACAGCTTCCTTAACTCCTTTTATATCTTCCTTAATAATCACATCCATCGCCTGACTTATTGTCTGCGTGTCTGCTTTGCCTGACTCAGTCGAGAATACTAAAAGAGCTGGGACCCCCTGATCATCTTTAAAGTATTTGTTCAGTTCTTCGTTGGCAATAACGGATTTTGCATCATCAGGTAATGTTTGTATACTCGACACATCATAATCTTTGGCACTTGGTGCAAATAAGAATAATCCTAAGGTCACCACTAACCATGCAATTAATGTTATCCACATGCCGCGTTTAGTAGTAACCCTATCTGTTAGTGCGGCTAATAATCTCTTCAATTAAATTCCTCCTTCAGGAAAGGTTATGGGAATTATACGCATACCATAATTTAATTAAATAATTTATACAACAATTTATCAAATTTGATGATTCCTTAAAATGTATCAATATTGTCTGCACACTGAATCGTATTGGTTGAAACATTCCATATAGTAAGATATAAAAAGAATAAATGAGCGTATAGAAGGAAAGAAGGTAACAACTTGGAAACAAAGACATGCAGTGAAACAAGAATTGTAAAAACAAACCGTATATTTCCGAGCGATGTAAACGATCATAATACATTATTTGGCGGAAAGTTAATGAGTGATATTGATATGACAGCTTCACTTTCAGCGACGAGACATAGCCGTAAAACGGTGGTTACGGCCTCAACTGATTCTGTAGATTTTCTAAATCCCATTACAACCCGGGACTCTGTATGTTTGGAGTCGTATGTGACCTATACTGGCAAGAGCTCTATGGAGGTATTTGTAAAGGTAATTGCTGAAAATTTAATGAGCGGAGAACGTAAAATTGCAGCAACAGCATTTCTTACATTTGTTGCACTGGATGAAGGAGGAAGGCCATGTCGTGTTCCAACCATCGTCCCTGAAACCGAGGAAGAGAAGAAACTGAATGAGACAGGGAGCATTCGTGCTGCTAAACGAAAACTGCATCGTATCCAAAGTAAGGAGCTTGCTGAATACATCACAACAAAGAGACCGTGGGAATAACAAGATGTTATTAAAAAGAAATGCAGAAAATGGGACAGCCATGATCTACATTTCTTTTTTTTATACCAATCACCAGTTAATATCTTTTTTTAGTCTATAAGACGTTATAGCCGCGTACTCCCTCACATGTGATTTCAGCCTTGAAATTTTAGGTGTTTTAGCTGGGATCCCAGTTAATTTTAAATCTAGTTTCTCAGCTATTTTGATTGTTCGATAGAGGTGGTAATCATTTGTTACAACGGCACCAGAATTTAGGTGGTTTGGTATCAGTTCTTTCGAAAATGATATATTTTCTTTCGTGTTTGTCGAAGCATCTTCCAGGATTAATCTGTTGCTTGGTATACCGTATTCCTCTAATCCTCTTTTCATTGCCTCAGCTTCAGAAATATCCTCACCATCTCCCTGACCACCGGATAGGATTGCAATACATTTAGGATGATTTATTAAAAAATCAGCTGCAGCATCAATACGGTACTTTAGTGACAGTGATGGTGTTTCACCTTTTACTCTTGCACCGAGTACAATAATATAATCAATTGTTTCCTCCTGTTCTTGATTAGCGTAGCGAAACATATTAAATTGAAGGATGGATATGTAAATAAGTATGATGATTATAATAGCTGTAAAACTTATGTATAGCTTCCTTTTCATCTTTGGCAGCTCCTTTGCATATTTCTAAGATAATCATATAGGAAATATGGATGAATTTGTAAAATAAAAAGGTAATATTAACGAAAAGTTCAAAATATATGCATTTATTTGATTGGGATATGAGTTATTATGAGAGCAGAAGGATCATATACAAAGTTTTAACCTATAAAGAGGCTCAATCAATGTGTTTGTTTCGTAGAGGTAAGTCACTCGAGAAGGCGAACAAAGTAAAAGTAGTTATTATATCCTTAAAATTAAATGTAATCGCAGGATAAAGAATGCGAATCATTTTAATCTTACAGATTATGTAAAGGGATATGATAGAGGATACAGGGATAGAGAAATGAAATATACAGTTGAGTTTCTTGTAATGTTAGAATACGGAACCTGCACAATCAACTGATTCGTATTTTATTAGTAAACGATGACAAAGGTATTTCGAATTTTTCAGCTGTTTATGATTGAGTCTCTTTGTATGTTAACTGAAGGATCCTTCGATTACGGAAATAGGGAAATAAAAAAGAGATTAGAGGTAGAGAAACCATCTGATCTCTTTTTTATTTTTATAGAAAGGTGATTTTAACAGGACATTCTCGATTGTCTAAAGAGGGATCAAGATGGATATCCGGTATTAAAATAAGTGCTTATTCTTCCTGCTTGTAAATACTGTGTTTCGGAATGGCCATCTCATCAAAATTGGATGCTAGGATGTTAAGCTCTTTTTTTAAGTATTCCTCAAGGAGAGGGAGACCATGACCTGTTACAGCAAAGTTTGGATTTAGCTGATTTAACTGTATGACTGAATCCTTTGCGGCTGTCCAATCTGTTGTGAAATAACGCGGTGGACCGCTGATTTCTTGTTTTTGAGTAAGAACTTTATAAAGGGATTCCTGTTTTACTCCAACAAATGCATCTCCGGCAATCAAGAAGCCATCTTCTTCTCGGTATAATGAAATATGTCCTGGTGTATGCCCGGGCGTATGGATCCATCTCCAGCCAGGCATTTCAGGAACACTCCCATCAGCAGGAAGAGGTTGCACTTTATTGCCGAGATCAATGCCATGATTAGGGAAGAATCGGGCAATATCAGGAACAAGTCCGCCCTCTGCTTTATAGTCAGGTTCAGGATAATTCTTTTGTCCGGTTAAATAAGGGATTTCCAGCTCATGTGCATATACAGGCACATCCCACTTATCCAGTAATTCCTCAAGTGCACCAACATGGTCAAAGTGGCCATGTGTTAAAATAATCGCTTTTGGCATACTATCTTCACCAAACCGTTTGTTTACTGCTTCAATAATTTCGTCATCTGCTTTAGGCATACCGGCATCAATCAGAACAAAATTTTCTTGATTAGGAAGACCGGCCAGTGTCACATTGACAATTTGCGTATTCAGGACATAAATATCTTCTTTTACCTCAATACCCATTCCGCTTGTAGAGGAAGTTAAAGGAATATATGTATGACGGAATGTTTGTTTAGATTTATGTTCCATAAAAGATCACTCCTTTAGTCAGCTCTTTAGTAGTATGTACCCTTATTACTTTTCTCATTAACACTAATCATGAAAATAGAAAAAATTAGCGGGTTTAAGCTTTCTAGCAGATGCGAATGTTTGCTTTTTTAGTTCAAATCTATAAAACTGGTACAATAAGAATCCATTAAAAATAGTTTAAAGAAGGACTGTATTGTAGAAAGTGGAATTGATAACGATTTATATGTATAATTATCTTTTTCAGGAATTATATTCTTAATGCCGTGTCAGTTGTGATTTTATCTTGTTCAAGTATAATAAAGAAAATGGCTACTGGCCTAACTAGTAATGAATATGGTGGTTTATCATGTCTAACAATAAAAATTTCACGTCGAGAATAGATTATGGTCTTCTATTTATTGTATTTTTGCTTTTTATAACAAGCTGTATGGCTATATATAGTGCACAAACGACAGGTCAATATGCCGAAAACTTTCTTGTAAAGCAAATTGTCTGGTATATCGTAGGAATCAGCCTTGCATTTGTGATCATGAGATTTGATGCTGACCAAATGAAAAAAATGAGCTGGTATTTATATTTCTTTGGCTTATTTCTATTGATGACCATTATAATTGCACCAACAAGTATCGCTCCAGTTGTCAATGGAGCAAAAAGCTGGTTTAGATTTCCTGGTATTGGTTCAATTCAGCCATCGGAATTTATGAAGGTATTTCTAATTTTGGCGTTGGCGGCTCTTATCCAAAATCATCATCTGAAGCATCGGATTAAAACACTTCAAACCGACTTTATCCTTTTATGTAAAATCGTAATTACTACAGCTATTCCGATTTTGCTTGTCATGAAACAGCCCGATTTGGGTACTTCTCTTGTCATGATTGCGATTATGGTTGGGATGATTTTTGTATCGGGTATCACTTGGAAATTACTTTTACCGATATTTGGCGGTGGTACACTGTTAGTTGGAGTTATTTTTTACCTCGTTGTATGGCATCCAAATATTATGGAGAAATATTTCCATGTTAAACAGTATCAATTTGGGCGTATCTATGCATGGCTTGATCCGTATAACTATACTTCTTCTGAAGGGTACCAGTTAATCAAATCGCTATTAGCAATTGGTTCCGGGACCACATCCGGTAAGGGATTTGCGAATAGGGAGGTTTACTTGCCAGAAGGTCACACAGATTTCATATTTGCTGTCATTGGAGAGGAATACGGATTTCTTGGTTCAAGCATTGTCATCAGCTTATTCTTCTTATTGATCTATAACATGACAAAAATTGGACTTGAAACTAAAAATGATTTTAATACCTATATTTGTGTTGGTGTAATCTGTATGCTGACTTTCCATGTGTTTGAAAATATTGGGATGACGATCGGCTTGCTGCCGATTACCGGTATTCCTTTACCATTTTTAAGCTATGGGGGAAGCTCATTGCTCGGCAATATGATGGCGCTCGGATTAATATTCAGCATAAGATACCATCATAAGAAATACATGTTTTCTACATCTTCATAAGGAAATTAACATTGAATACCTCTTGCTGAGTTTGAATCAGCAGGGGGTATTTTTTGTTTAATAACAACTAATTATGGCTCTCAAAATATATATTTTTAATGAATGATAAATTACTATTTTATATTTAGTTTAAGAATATGTTACATGGCAGTTATTGTTATTTTTTGTTTTATAATAAAGAGATAGTCATATAAAACTACATAAGTGCGAATTATATAAATAATATGTAAAGAAAAGGTGAATGAATGAGACAAAAGTTATATGGGAAATTGCCGGGTTTATTTATAGGATATTATCCGGTATTTCTCACTCTGTTTCTCTTGTTATTAGGCCTGAATTTTATAGTAATCCTACTTGATTATGAACATTTGGAATTTGGAACAATCCTTCTCTCTGGTATATTGATTTTTGTTATTAGTCTTCAATCCTATTACATATCCAGACAGCCAATAAACGTGGGTGATAAGGAGAGGGGACAATCTATTAATTCGATTTTATATGGAATCATTATCAGTGATTCCAAGGGGAAAATAATTGACATAAATCGAGTTGGAAGTGAGATCCTTGGAATAGCAACTGAAAGTGCTTCTTCTGTATCATTGATTGATGGTCTATGGGGACTCGTAGACAGACATGGAAATCTAATACATAAAAATGATATCCCAATATCGGTATCATTAAATACGTGTAAACCGGTTGAAAGGGAAGTTATCGGCATAAAAAATTTCAAATTTCAAAAGCCTATTTGGCTCGAAGTTAGTGCCAATCCTGTTTTAAATGCAGATAAACATATAGAAGCAGTTGTACTCGTATTCAATGAGATAACTGACCAATATAATTCAATAAAACTATTGAATGAAAAAAATGAACAATTACGGCAAATGTCATTCACGGATTATATTTTAAATATCCCAAATCGACGCTATTTTAATTCTTACTTAACTGAGGTTTGGCTTGAATCTAAAAAGTCTGGAACACCAGTTACATTATATTTAATTGAAATTGATTATATGAAGGAGTATAGGAGAGATCAGGAATTTTCCTATAGTGACCATGTATTAATGGAAGTATCTAAAAAATTATGCGAGGCAGTGGACGGAGAGGGAGTTGTAACTCATATAGAGGGCAGCCGATTTGCTGTCATCTTTTCAGGACTATTTGGTAAACAAATTAGAGAGAGGCAAGCTGAATTAAGAAATGGGCTTATTCAGCTGACAGTTGATAATAAATTAGCATCCAATATAAATGATTTTACTGTATTTATGGGAGTGTCTACACGGGTAGCGACAGACAATTTAGATCACTCTATTCTTATAGAAGAAGCAAATATTGAATTGAATCAGGAAAAAATAAGTAGTGTTGCGAGAGTGTAGATGAAGTTCCAATTAAATAAAAATGGATAGAGTGATAAAAGTATGAATTTTAATAATAAATTTATTAAAAATACATACTTTTTTGTTTTTTTATCTACTTTTAATTATTTTAATATAATTTTTTGATAAAATAAAAAAAGAGATATTTTGCTTTTGATATTAATAGAATAGTAACTGCATGCAAGTAAATGATCCGTCCGGTTACTCGGCCTTATACTATATTCCTGCAAGGATGAGGCCCAATCGATCAGCATCAGGTATGTTTGTAAAATAATCTAAATGTCAATGGAGTGAAATAAGGTTAAGTAGAATCTTGCCTTAAAGGGATTTTTAGATTGTTATCAGCTCAAAACATATCTTGTTTGCAAGCTGAATTTAATAGAAGAATTGATAGAAACTGAACAATACATATAAGTGGGTGTTCGAATGAAAGCAAAAGCAATTCAATTATTAAGACAAGTTGACCTATTTTCGTGCTTATCAGAAAAAGAGATAAAGGAACTGGAGCCTTTTATATATGAAAGAACATATAAGAAGGGTCAATATCTATTTTTTGAAGGAGATCCGAGACTCAGGATATATATATTAATTGATGGCTTTGTAATGCTTGAAAAATCGAATCAGCAGGGTAGCTTATTATATACAAGTTACGTTAAAAAGAATACAGTCTTTCCTTATATGGGCTTATTTAAAAATGAGGACTACAATCATAGTGCCGTCGCAGAAACTGATATTCGGGTTTTCTATATGGTGGCAGATGCATTCGAAAGTATTGTATCAAAAAACTCTACACTTCTTAAAAAAGTAATCCTGCAAGTCAATGAATTACTTGCGGTACAAGAAAATCGAGTTAAAAATGTTATGACCCCGAGTGCACATGTAAGAGTGTTGAATACCATTGATTATTTAATGAATGATTTGGGTGAAGAAGAATCGGGGGTCATTCGTATTAATTGCCCAATTACAACAACCAAAATTTCTGTTATGTCCGGAACCTCCAGAGAAACCGTAAGTATGGTCGTAAATAAATTAAAGAAGGACCAGATTTTGTCTATAAAGGATCGAATGCTCCATATTCATAAACCTGAATATTTTGAAGAAGAGGTTATATGAGGGAATTTATGAACTGATTAATTGAAAATCTCTCCATCTCCCTACTATAATAGGAATATTAAACTGAAGGGATGGAGGGGTAATGTGGTCAAAACTTCCTATCATACACTGGGAGCAGTTATATTTATTTGGGGGTTAGTATTACAACTGAAATGGCCCGGTCAGGATGAAACTATAGGCCATCAACTGTTTCAAGCGTACTCTATTCCTGTTACAGCCGAGATTGGAATCTCTTATGTTTGGATTGTATCCATTATCATTCAGGTCAGCGGAATCTTGTTATTTTTGAAATGGCTATCTATGGAGCATCCCCGGATTTTAAAGAAATATACGCAATTTGAACCGGTATTCTTGGTTGTCTTATTGTTTGCTATTCCTTTTGTAATTAATAGTCTATTAAGTACTTCTGCCAAAACGTATATTTATGCTGATGAGAATGGAGCTAATGCTATAGAATATTTGGAAAGCGAATGTACAATGGAAGAGCAGGATGAAGGTAATCTGTATGAATGCAAAATTATACTGCAAAATTATGAGCATCAATCACAGCAGGTAACGTTGCATTTTCCTGTTTCCGATTCTGTAAAGAAAGAAAAACAGGTAACAGCTTATTTACAGGTTCATGAAAAAAAGGAGATTAGAGTCCAATTTACAGCCGACGAATTAGCCGTTTTCGAAGGGGTACCTGAATTTACAATACAATCATAATGGACTGAACAAAAATAAGGAAAATATATCGGAGAACTGTTTCTATGGTAAACGGTTCTCCGATTTGTTTTTAGGTTAGTTAAGATTACATTTCCTGCGGTGCTTCCATTCCTAATAAATGCATACCTTCTTCAAGAACGATGGTAATTGATTTTATTAAAGCCAAGCGATTTTGCAATTCACTGTCATTCTCCAATATGCGTATATGTCCATAATAGCGATTAAAGGATTGAGCCAAGTCAATCAAGTATTTAGCAATAACGGATGGCTCCATTTTTTCGAAAGCCCGCTCAATCACGGATGGAAAGGCCAGCAAATGCTTTACAATATCAAAGCTATATTCATCACTTAAGCCTGCTGAAGCACTCGTAGGAGTGGATGCCTTTCTAAGAATCGAATGGGCACGAGCATTTGTATATTGTAAATAGGGACCGGTTTCCCCTTCAAACTTTAGGATGTCTTCAAGTGAGAATTCAATATTATTCATGCGGTCATTTTTCAAATCGTTGAATATAACAGCTCCTACACCGACTTGTCTTGCAACCTCATCTTTGTCATTTAAATCAGGATTTTTATTCTCAATATTTTTACGAGCAAGCTCGATTGATTCGGCCAGCACTTCCTCGAGGAGAACCACTCTTCCTTTACGGGTCGACATTTTTTTGCCGTCTTTCATAATCATTCCGAACGGTACATGTGAAATGTCGTCAGCCCAGTCAAATCCAAGTTTCTTTAAAACAGCTTTAAGCTGTTTAAAATGTAAGGATTGTTCATTTCCGACTACATATACAGCCATGGCAAAATCATAGGTACGATGACGGTATAAAGCAGCTGATAAATCCCGTGTTACATAAAGAGTCGCGCCATCGGATTTTTTGATTAAACAAGGTGTTAATCCCTCTTCCTCTAATTTGACTACCATGGCACCCTGATCTTCTACAAGCAGGCCGCTATTCTCAATTATTTCTACAACCTCTGCCATCTTATCGTTATAAAAAGCTTCCCCATTAAAAGAGTCGAATTGAATGCCAAGCAGCTCATATATTTTCTCGAATTCCTTCAGGGATTCTGCTCTGAACCATTCCCATAATTTCGTGGCTTCTTCGTCCCCATCCTCCAGCTTTTTGAACCAGTCACGTCCCTGCTGCTCTAGCTCAGGTTCTGTCTCGGCTTTTTCATGAAAAGTAATATATAACTTTAAAAGTTCGCTGATGGGACTCTTTTTAACTTTTTCTTCATTTCCCCATGCTTTATAGGCTACAATTAATTTTCCAAATTGAGTGCCCCAATCACCAATATGATTAATTTTAACGGGAGTATAACCGCATTTTTTAACAATATTGGCTATAGAGGCTCCGATTACAGTGGAGCGAAGGTGCCCCATCGAAAAGGGCTTGGCGATATTGGGTGAAGACATATCAATTGCAATATTTTCACCATGTCCAAGAGAAAGTGTGCCGTACTGATGTTGATCAGCTAATATCGTATTCATTACTTTTTCACTGATGGACTTCTTATCGAGGAAAAAGTTAACATACGGTCCTATAGCTTTTACATCCTCATAACGTTCATCCTTTAGTTGGTCAGCTAATGTTACGGCAATTTTCTGTGGAGATTGCTTCCACAGTTTTGCGAGAGTGAAACAGGGAAATGCCAAATCTCCATGTGCTTTGTTCTTTGGGGTTTCGACCAAAGACAAGCATGTTTCAAGATTTAAGTCACCGTTTAGTACTTCATTCATATGAGAAGCTACATCTAATTTTATATCCATATCCTCAGCCTCCAGTAAAATATAATAAAAAAAGCCCGTCTCTTAAAAATCTTTAAGAGACGGGCTGTAAACCCGCGGTACCACTCTGCTTGTTCTAATGAACCACTTTAACTTTATAACGGAAAAGTCCGGCCCAAACTACTAAAGATGTTCGCATGAGCATTTCAGAAGCGCGTTCCTTAAAACCAATAATACCAGGCTCTCACTATTCCCGGCTCGCTATAATTTGTATTTTAAGTACTATTCTTCATCATAAATATTATCTTTATTAATTTATATACAAATAGTATAGAAATTCCGAATAGAAAGTCAATACATATTATTCTTTTGCATGAATATATTGCTCATCTATACACAAATGAGTATAAAATAGAATTATAGATCTTAGTAAAAGGAGTATTTTGTTATGAATAAGGAAAAAAGACTCGCTATTATTAAGCAGGTAATTCAGAATAATGAAATCAAAACTCAGGAACAGCTGGTCGAAGAATTATCTAAGCAAGGGTTGCATATTACCCAAGCTACCATTTCAAGAGATATTCGGGAATTAAGCCTAGTAAAATATCCATCTAAGACCGGAGGGACGAAGTATGGATTTATCGGAGATCATAAGTACAATGACACAATGAAACTACGAAAAAAAATGCAAGACGCATTATTAAATATTGAAAGAATAGAATATTTTATTATCCTAAAAGCATTACCTGGTCATGCTCACTCATTTGGGGCAATTTTAGATGAACTTGAGTGGGAAGAGAAAGCGGCAACTATATGTGGGAATGATACCTGTATGATTATTTGCCGTACAATCCATCAAGCAGAGGCCCTGGAAGAAAGGTTAAGAACAATAGCAAATTTATAAGAAATATTTTTTATATTTCAAGTATCATATGCAAAAAAATATACATAGTTATGCGAAATAATAGGAAATTACAGATAATTAATTGAATATTCATACATAAACTTTTCTATTTAAAGAGATTTGTGTGAAGATTTACACATTTTTTGTGTGTAAAAAATCACAAATCTCTTTTTTTCGTTCCTTTACACTAAAAATGTAAGAAAAATAAGGTGTGCAGGAGGAAAGGCAATATGACAAATCCAATTCATGTTACTTCTGAAATCGGCACTTTAAAAACTGTAATGTTAAAGCGTCCCGGAAAAGAAGTAGAAAATCTTACTCCGGAATATCTGGAGAGACTATTGTTTGATGATATTCCTTATTTGCCGATTATTCAGGAAGAGCACGATTATTTTGCTAATACACTAAGAGATCAAGGAATAGAAGTTTTATACCTTGAGAAGCTTGCTGCAGAATCTCTTACAAATCCTGAAGTGAAAGAGGAATTTGTTAGCCGCATGCTTGAAGAAAGCAATGCAAAGGTACAGGGTACATTTGAAAATCTTAAAGAGTATTTATTATCATTTTCAAATGAGGACATGGTTGACAAAATTATGTCCGGTATCCGCAAAAATGAACTGGAGATCAGCAAAAAAACACATTTGTATGAATTGATGGAAGACCATTATCCATTCTATACAGATCCAATGCCAAACCTTTATTTTACTCGTGACCCGGCAGCCGCAATTGGAAATGGATTAACGATTAATAACATGCGCGAACCTGCAAGACGCAGAGAATCCATGTTTATGGAATATATTATCAAGCATCATCCACGTTTTGCTGGTAAAGATGTTCCTGTATGGCTTGATCGTACTTACCATAACCCAATTGAGGGTGGAGATGAGCTTGTATTAAGCCCAGAAGTAGTAGCAATCGGTGTTTCTGCTAGAACATCTGCTAAAGCAATCGAAAAATTCGCGCTTAGCATCTTGAATAAACAAGATAAAGTTAAGAAAGTAGTAGCTATTGAAATACCAAAAAGCCGCGCATTTATGCATCTGGATACAGTATTTACAATGGTAGATTACAACAAGTTTACAATGCATCCGATGATTCAGGGACCTGGCGGTAAAATGAATATTTACATCCTAGAAAAAGGCGCAGATGAATTTAGTGTAAATATCACACACCGTACTGACATTAAAGAGGCTTTAAAAGAAGTGCTTAACTTGCCTGAACTTGAAATCATCCTTTGCGGTGACGGAGATGAAATCGCAGCTCCACGTGAACAGTGGAATGATGGTTCCAATACATTGGCGATTGCACCTGGTGTAGTTGTTACATATGACCGTAACTATATCTCAAATGAGTGCTTACGCAAACATGGTGTAAAAGTAATTGAAATCAAAAGCTCAGAATTGTCTCGTGGCCGTGGGGGCCCACGCTGCATGAGCATGCCGCTTGTACGTGAAGATATTTAATCAACATAAATAAAGTAAGTTATCTTGTGGGAGGAGTAAGTAGTAATGATTAAAACAAGACCAGACCTTAAAGGAAGAAGCTTCTTAGCAGAAAGAGATTTCACTGAAGAAGAATTCTTACATATGATTGACTTTGCAGCTGAGTTGAAAGCAAAGAAAAAACAAGGTATTCCACACCGTTATATGGAAGGCAAAAATATTGCCCTATTATTTGAAAAACCATCCACTCGTACACGTTGTGCTTTTACGGTAGCTTGTACTGATTTAGGTGCACATCCTGAATATCTTGGAAAAGACGACATCCAACTTGGAAAGAAAGAGTCCATTGAAGATACTGCAAAAGTATTGGGACGTATGTTTGATGGTATCGAATTCCGTGGATTCGAGCATTCCAAAGTAGAAGCATTAGCTGAGCATTCCGGTGTACCGGTATGGAATGGACTTACAGATCTATGGCATCCAACTCAAACATTGGCGGACTTCTTAACAGTACAAGAAAATATTGGCCATTTAAAAGGCGTTAAATTCGTATATGTTGGGGACGGACGTAACAATGTTGCAAATAGCTTATTAGTTGGTGGAGCAAAAGTTGGTATGGATGTACGTATTTGCTCACCTGAATCCTTATTCCCTGAAGCTTCTATTGTAGAGCTAGCTGAAGAATTGGCTAAGGAATCTAATGGTCGCATTACTATTACTTCTAACGTTGAAGAGGCAGTATCCGGCGCTGATGTTATCTACACAGATGTTTGGGTATCCATGGGAGAAGAAGACAAGTTCGCAGAACGTATCGCTCTATTAGCTCCATATCAAGTAAATATGGATATGATCAAAATGACTGGAAATGACAATGTAATCTTCTTACACTGCTTACCGGCATTCCATGACTTAGAAACTTCTTATGGTCGTACGATTCATGAAGAGCACGGATTAGCTGAAATGGAAGTTACAGATGAAGTCTTCCGCAGTAAGCATTCCAAAGTATTTGATCAAGCAGAAAACAGAATGCATACGATTAAATCTGTAATGGCATTGACATTAGGAAATATTGAATAAGTAGATGAGCAGGGAATTGGTTCTACACAATTCCCTGCTACCATTATCAAATTAAGAGGTGAAGAAAAATGGCAGAAGATAAAAAGATTGGCTTGTTTGCCTTAATTGCCATTGTAGTAGGTTCCATGATTGGTGGAGGTGCATTTAACCTTGCTTCAGATATGGCGGGTGCAGCTTCTCCTGGTGCGATTATTATTGGTTGGACAATTACTGGAATAGGGATGGTTGCGTTAGCGTTATCTTTCCAAAACTTGAATGATAAAAGACCGGATCTTGATGGTGGGGTTTACAGCTATGCTTCAGCTGGATTCGGTAAATTTATGGGATTCAACAGTGCGTGGGGTTACTGGCTGTCAGCATGGTTAGGTAACGTAGCATACGCTACACTGCTGTTCTCTTCCATTGGTTACTTTATTCCGATGTTTGAAGGTGGACAAAACATAGCTGCAATCATTGGCGCCAGCGTATTGCTATGGGCTGTGCATGCTTTAGTTTTACGAGGAGTTCATTCAGCAACACTTGTAAATACGATAACAACAATTGCAAAACTAGTTCCTATTTTCCTATTTATCATTATTGGTATTTTTGCTTTTAATGCTGATATTTTCTTAGACGATTTCTGGGGAACTGGTGCTGGCTTCAAATTTAGTGATGTTATGTCCCAAACAAAGAGCACTATGCTTGTAACACTTTGGGTGTTCATTGGGGTTGAAGGAGCGGTTGTTTTATCCAGCCGTGCGAAAGACAAAAAGGATGTTGGTAAAGCGACTGTCATTGGTTTGATTAGTACGTTAATCATTTACGTATTAATTAATATTATGTCTATCGGTGCAATGAATCGTGCAGAAGTAGCCGGTTTGGCTAATCCGTCTATGGCATATGTGTTTGAAGAAATGGTAGGTCCATGGGGAGCAACATTCATCAATCTTGGATTAATAGTCTCTGTCCTAGGTGCTTGGTTGGGCTGGACATTGCTGGCATCCGAGATTCCTTACTTAGCAGGTAAGGATAAATTATTCCCTAAATGGTTTGCAAAAGTTAATAAAAATGGGGCTCCGTCTAATTCTTTATGGATTACAAATGGTCTGATTCAAGTGTTCCTATTGACATTCCTTGTATCTGAGCAAGCTTATAACTTTGCATTTTCATTGGCATCTTCAGCTATTTTAATTCCGTATGCATTTACAGCATTCTATCAATTGAAATATTCCTTACAAGATACTGCCGCAGATCGCGTGAAAAACATTATTGTTGGTATTGTGGCAAGTGTATATGGTGTTTGGATGGTTTATGCAGCCGGTATTGGATACTTACTATTAACTATGCTTTTATATGCACCAGGTATCCTGATTTACAGAGCTGTACAGAAAGAAGCGAATATTAAACAAGTATTTACGAAAACAGAATTGGCTATTGCAGCAGCGTTTGTTGTATTTGCCGGTATGGCGATTGTTGGATTGATCAATGGAACTATTTCCATTTAATGAGTTCTAAATACAGACTGATTTTTGGAGGTATTGAATCAACTATGGAAAGAAAAAAAGTAGTGATAGCTTTAGGCGGTAATGCCATTCAATCCGGAGATGCCAGTGCAAAGGCTCAACAACTGGCACTTGAAAAGACAGCAGAACAGCTTGCAACACTTGTTGAAAATGGAATGGATATCATCATTTCGCATGGTAATGGTCCACAGGTAGGAAATATCCTTCTTCAGCAAAAAGCGGCTGATTCAGAGAAAAATCCAGCAATGCCACTTGATACTTGCGGTGCAATGTCACAAGGTATGATTGGATACTGGTTGGAAAATGCCATGGACAAAGCCCTAAGCAAAAGAGGAATTCATAAAGATGTAGTGGGCATTGTAACAAGGGTCGTAGTTGATGAAAACGATGGCGCCTTCAAGAATCCTACAAAACCGATTGGTCCTTTTTATACAGAAGAGGAAGCGATGAAATTGATCCAGGAGACTGGTGCTTCCTTTAAGGAAGATGCAGGCAGAGGTTGGAGAAGAGTCGTTCCTTCACCAAAACCGGTCAGCATCCTTGAGCATAAGAGCATTAATAGTCTTGTGGAAAGCGGGAAAATTGTTATTTCTACAGGCGGCGGCGGTATCCCAGTTATGCAATCTGACGACGAGTTGATTGGTGTTGAGGCAGTAATCGATAAGGATTTTGCTTCTGAGAAGCTAGCAGAATTAGTGGATGCGGACTCATTAATTATTTTGACTGCTGTAGACAATATCTACATTAACTACAATCAGCCTAATCAGCAAAAGCTGGAATCTATTTCAACCAATGAAATTAAGGCATTGGCTGAAGAAGGTCATTTTGCACCGGGCAGTATGCTTCCTAAAGTAGAAGCTGCTATTCAATTTGCAGAATCAAGACCTGGCCGTACTACTATTATTACATCTCTCGAAAAAGCATTAGATGCATTGAAGGGAAATGCGGGAACGATTATATCTATGCAGGAAGAGACAGTAATGGCATAATGATGAAACGCATACCCCAAATCATTGATTTGGGGTATTTTATGTGCGTTTAATGGAAGCGCAAAGGTACGCCTTGAACATACTATAAAACAGGGAGCAGACTATTTTTTAAACTGATTATTTTGGCTGTTTACTTTATTAAAATGTTTTTCATGGTGCGGACCAGCATTGCCCTTTACGCTTGCCGCGCTGACTCCCTCTTTGCTTGGATTCTTTTTAAGCTTTGCCATTAAATTCACCTCCAGTAATAGTTTGACCAAATAAAAACTTTCTAACAAATTACCATTTTTTCGGCTTTTTAATTGCGGAATTTTCGCAAATCTTTTATAGTTATAGATGTAGGATTTTTATTCCATATTTTTTTGTCATAAAAATGAATGAGTATTCATTCAAATTAAAGGGGGATTTAATGTTGAACCTTCAAATTAAAAAAGTAGCTGTACTTGGATCAGGGGTCATGGGTTCAGGGATTGCAGCACATTTAGCCAACATTGGAATTCCGGTTAAGCTATTGGATATTGTTCCAAGAGAACTTACCGCGGATGAGGAAAAAAAGGGGCTAACTCTTGAAGACAAGCAAGTCCGTAATCGATTGGCGCAAATGTCCATTCAAAAACTACTTAAACAAAAACCTGCACCGTTAACCTCCAAGAAAAATTTATCTTTAATTGAGCCGGGAAACTTTGAAGACGATTTGTCGAAAATAAATGATTGCGACTGGATTATTGAGGTCGTTGTTGAAAGACTTGATATTAAGCAAAGTGTGTTTTCACAAATTGACGAATATAGAAAGCCGGGCAGTATTATCAGTTCAAATACATCCGGAATATCCATTGAGGCAATGGCGGAAGGACGTTCAGAGGATTTCCGCAAACATTTCCTTGGCACTCATTTCTTTAATCCACCTAGATATTTAAAACTATTGGAAATCATCCCGACAGAAGCAACATCGCCTGAAGTTGTTAAAGCGATGAAACAATTTGGAGAAGATGTTTTAGGAAAAGGGGTTGTAATCGCTAAAGATACCCCGAATTTTATCGGCAATCGAATTGGAACTTACGGTTTATTGGTAACTGTTCGTGAAATGATGGAGCGAGGCTACAGTGTTGGTGAAGTGGATTCTGTAACTGGTCCTTTAATTGGCCGTCCAAAGAGCGCAACGTTCCGTACGCTGGATGTAGTGGGACTGGATACATTCGCACATGTAGCTAGAAATGTTTATGACAATGTAGATAATGAGGAAGAAAAATCTGTATTTGAAGTACCTGAATTTATGAAAAAGATGCTTGATAACGGCTGGTTGGGAAGTAAGTCAGGGCAGGGATTCTTCCTGAAAAAAGGGAAAGAAATACTGGAGCTTGACCCATCCACTTTGGAATATGTAGAGCGTAAAAAGCTAAAAGCACCTTCGCTTGATATGGTAAAGCAGGAGAAAGGCGCCGCGAGAAAATTGAAAGCGCTTATTTATGCGAAAGATCGTGTCGGTGAATTGCTATGGAATGTAATCAGCCCTACTTTACTCTATTCAGCAGAACTACTTGGCGACATTGCCGATGATATTGTAGCAATCGATCAGGCCATGAAATGGGGATTCGGTTGGCAGCTTGGACCATTTGAAACCTGGGATGCAATTGGCCTAGAGAAATCCGTTGCCAGGATGCAGGAGGAAGGACGCAATATTCCTGAATGGATCACACAAATGATTGAAAACGGTAACACAACCTTCTATAAAGAAGGTGATAATGGAACCCTATATTATGCAAATGGGGAATATCACGAGGTTGAAGTAAACGAAAAAATCATAGATCTGAAGTTGATTAAGAAGCAAAAAGGGGTCATTAAGAAAAATAGCGGTGCGAGCTTGATTGATATTGGTGATGGTGTGGCTTTGCTTGAATTCCATTCTCCTAATAATGCGATTGGCTTTGATATTATTCAAATGATCAATTATGCAATTGAAGAAGTAGATAAAAACTACAAAGGATTAGTGATTGGAAACCAAGGCAAAAACTTCTGCGTTGGTGCTAACCTGGCCATGATTTTAATGGAAGTACAGGACGACAATATATTTGATGTAGAAATGATTACACGTCAATTCCAGCAAGCGATGATGAATATCAAATACAGCAGTAAACCGGTTGTTGCCGCGCCGTTTAATATGACGCTTGGTGGAGGAGCTGAAATTTGCCTGCCAGCCGCGAAAATTCAGGCATCATCTGAGTCATATATAGGATTGGTTGAGACGGGTGTCGGCTTGTTGCCTGGCGGAGGCGGAAATAAAGAGCTGTATATTAAACATCTGGATAGCTTACCGAATGGTATTGATTTTGATATTACTAAAGTGGCTATTAAAGTGTTTGAAACGATCGCTACTGCCCAAGTATCTACTTCCGCTGATGAAGCAAGAGAGAATAACTTCCTCAATAGTAACGATGGAATCAGCTTTAATCCAGATCATCAGTTATATGATGCGAAACAAGCTGTTATTGCTTTACATGATACTGGCTATAAGCCACCGGTGCGCAAAAAAATTCCGGTATCAGGAGAACCGGGTTATGCGGCGCTGTTACTGGGAGCGCAATCCATGCTGTATTCAGGCTATATTTCAGAGCACGATTTGAAGATTGCCCAAAAAATTGCCTATGTTTTAGCCGGCGGTAAAGTGCCTTATGGAACAGAAGTGGATGAACAGTATTTGCTTGATTTAGAAAGAGAAGCATTCATCAGCCTTGTCCAGGAAGGAAAAACACAGCAGCGCATGCAGCATATGCTTGTTAAAGGAAAACCATTACGCAATTAATAGATCCGTATTTTGATTGATTAAGAGGAGGATGGGCATGAGAGAAGCAGTGATTGTAGCCGGAGCTAGAACCCCGGTTGGCAGAGCCAAAAAAGGAACTCTAGCAAATGTTCGACCAGATGATTTAGGTGCATTAGTAGTAAAGGAAACGCTAAAACGAGCAGAAAATTACGATGGCCCAATTGATGATATGATCTTTGGATGCGCAATGCCTGAAGCAGAGCAAGGGCTCAATGTGACTCGTAATATCGGTGCCTTGGCAGGTTTGCCATACAATGTACCGGCTATTACGATCAACCGTTACTGTTCATCAGGCCTGCAATCCATTGCTTATGGAGCAGAGCGAATTATGCTCGGACATTCTGAAACGGTCATTTCCGGTGGGGTTGAATCGATGAGTATGGTTCCGATGATGGGACATGTAGTCCGTCCTAATTCCAAACTGGCAGAAGCAGCTCCTGAATACTATATGGGTATGGGCCATACGGCTGAAGAAGTTGCTAAGAAATTTGGGATTACCCGCGCGGAACAGGATGCCTTTGCGGTACGCAGTCACCAAAAAGCTGCGCAGGCCATTCGAGATGGGAAATTTGAAGATGAAATCGTTCCTGTTGATGTCACTTTTCGTCAAGTAGGATCAGACAATAAATTAAAAGAGCGATCCGTACAATTCACAACAGATGAAGGAGTTCGAGAAGGGACAACAACGGAAGTGCTTGCTAAACTGAGGCCTGCATTTTCACTCACGGGAACAGTTACAGCCGGCAATGCTTCACAAACCAGTGATGGAGCGGCGGCGGTATTACTGATGGACCGGGAAAAAGCCGAGGCAGATGGTTTCAAGCCACTTTTAAAATTCCGTTCTTTTGCAGTCGCAGGAGTGCCGCCGGAACTTATGGGAATCGGACCAGTAGAAGCAATTCCTAAAGCTCTTAAGCTGGCAGGCTTAAGTTTATCCGATATTGGATTATTCGAATTGAATGAAGCGTTTGCTTCTCAATCCATTCAGGTAATTCGTCAGCTTGGATTGGATGAGGAGAGGGTGAATGTAAATGGCGGTGCCATTGCATTAGGACATCCGCTTGGGTGTACTGGAGCTAAATTAACATTGAGCCTCCTTCACGAGATGAAACGCCGAAATGAGCAGTTTGGAATCGTAACGATGTGTATTGGCGGAGGAATGGGCGCGGCTGGAGTATTTGAATTATTAGCATAAAAAATTATGAGCGGTGAGATGATTGGCGACAATAGCCCAGTCATGTCTAAATAAGGAGGAAGAAAAGTGGCTAATCAAACAGAAGAAGTGTTAAAAGGCGGAGCGTTTTTAATTGAAGATATTGAAGCAGAAAACATGTTTACACCTGAGGATTATACAGATGAGCATAAAATGATTGCGAAGACGACTGAGGATTATTTAGTAAATGAAGTATTGCCTCAGGTGGAATATTTAGAGGATCATGAGTTTGACCGTTCTGTAAAACTATTGAAACAAGCTGGAGAACTAGGTCTATTGGGCGCTGATGTACCGGAGGAATACGGTGGATTAGGCTTGGATAAGGTCAGTTCCGCTCTTATTTCAGAAAGATTATCCCGTGCAGGCGGCTTCTCAATTTCTCATGGTGCACATGTTGGAATCGGTTCCTTGCCAATCGTTTTATTTGGTAACGAAGAACAAAAACAAAAGTACCTGCCATTATTGGCTACAGGTGAAAAGCTGGCAGCCTATGCTTTAACAGAACCAAGCTCAGGCTCTGATGCACTTGGTGCAAAGACAACAGCAAAATTGAATGAAGCAGGAACTCACTATGTTTTAAATGGTGAGAAACAATGGATTACAAATGCAGGATTTGCGGATGTGTTTGTCGTATATGCAAAAATCGACGGCGACAAATTCTCTGCATTTATCGTAGAAAGAGAATATCCTGGTGTTTCTACTGGACCGGAAGAAAAGAAAATGGGAATTAAGAGTTCCTCAACCAGAACATTAATTCTTGAGGATGCAGAAGTACCTGTTGAGAACCTATTGGGAGAAGCAGGAAGAGGTCATGTGATTGCCTTTAATATTTTGAATATCGGCCGTTATAAATTGGGAGTGGGAGCTGTTGGTGCTTCCAAACGAGGATTTGAATTAGCTGCTACGTATGCTAATCAACGCCAACAATTTAAAACACCAATCTCTTCATTTAATTTAACAAAAGAAAAGCTCGCTACAATGGCTTCCAAAATATACGCAGCTGAAAGCTCTGTCTATAGGACAGTTGGTTTATTTGAAGAAAGAATGAGCCGCCTAAGTGATGAAGAAGTAAAGGATGGGAAAGAAGTAGCGAAATCAATTGCTGAATATGCAATCGAATGCTCCTTAAATAAGTTCTTTGCTTCCGAGGTTTTGGATTATGTTGTGGATGAAGCAGTTCAACTTCATGGAGGCTATGGATTTATGGCTGAGTATGAAATTGAAAGAATGTACCGTGATTCCCGTATTAACCGTATATTTGAAGGGACAAACGAAATTAATCGTCTGCTCGTACCAGGTACATTCCTGAAAAAAGCTTTAAAAGGTGAATTGCCGTTATTACAAAAAGCACAGGAACTTTCTGAAGGGCTCATGATGCTAATGCCTGAAGAGCCAGGTACAGAGCCACTTGATCAAGAAAAACATCTTGTGAAAAATGCTAAGAAGATTGGTATTATGATAGCAGGATTGGCTGCGCAAAAATATGGTGCTGAGCTGGAAAAAGAGCAAGAAATTCTTGTTAATATTGCGGATATTGCTTCTTTCGTCTATGCGATGGAATCAGTTGTTCTTCGTACAGAAAAAGCAATCAAAAAAGATGGCTTAGAAAAGAACAAACAAAAACTGCTTTATACTCAAATCTTCTGCCAGGAAGCATTTGGAGAAATCGAAAAGCATGCTAAAGAAACATTAGTGGCAACAGAAACTGGTGATACATTACGTATGATGACATCAGCTTTACGTAAATTCACACGTTTCACACCAATCAATGTAATCGCAGTTAAACGTGAAGCTGCAGAAAAATTAGTTGATGCTGAGCGTTACACTGTTTAATCCTTTGTGCGATGGAGGCCTGGTGAAAACCAGGCTTTTTCTTTTCCTATGCTAGACTGACTACCTTCTCTAGAGCAGAAGTATAACCATTTAAGATAGATGAAAAAATGTGGTATGCTTCAATTGAGGTGATAAACATGATTACATTTTACTGGTATCCTAAATGTGGGACATGCAGAAAGGCAAAGAAATGGTTTGATGAGAAGGGAATATCCTATCAAGAAGTTGATATAGCACAAAATCCCCCTTCGAAAGAAGAGCTAGAAACAATTTGTCAGAAAAGTGAACTGCCTCTTCAGAAGTTTTTTAACACAAGTGGGATGAAATACAGAGAACTTGGGTTGAAAGATAAAGTTAAGGAAATGTCTGAAGATGAGAGCCTAGCCCTGCTTGCATCAGATGGGATGCTGATCAAACGTCCAATTGCATTTGATGGAGAAAAGGTTACAGTAGGATTCAAAGAGGAAAATTATCAGAAAATATGGGCATGAAACAATTGTCAAATAACCAGTTTGATGTCATGATAAATAGGAACCATACATACATTTTGGGGGGATTAAATCATGAGCATTCCAGCGGGATTACGTTATACAGCTGAGCATGAATGGGTTAAACAAGAGGATGGTAAGATTCGAATTGGAATAACTGATTTTGCTCAAAAAGAACTGGGAGACATCGTATTTGTGGAGCTACCGGAAATAGGTGATCAATTGACCCGTAATGAACCGTTTGGCAGTGTAGAGTCAGTAAAGACAGTATCTGAATTATATGCGCCAATCAGTGGGACAGTTGTTGAAGTAAATGAAGAATTAGCGGATAGTCCAGAATACGTTAATGAATCTCCATATGAAAAAGCATGGATGGTAGTAGTTGAACCATCCGAAATCAGCGAATATGATGAATTAATGGATGCTGACCAATACGAAACAGCGACTAAAGAAGAGTAGTCAATAAAGGGAAGAAGTTTTGGGTCATTCGTAAGCTTCTTTCCTTTTTATATGCTTTAAATCAATTGTTACTTTCCATTATGTTAGGGTAAGATACATATAATGAAAAAGACGAAGGCGAAGGCATTTGTCCAATCACATAGAACGTACTCTCCTAATAAAAGGTGATCAATCATGCGGGATGCTCAAAGTGAGAAAGTGATAATTGTGGAAGGTTCTACCGACCGCCAAAAAATACAATCTGTACTTAATGAACCTGTCGATATAAGATGTACAAATGGAACCATCAGTTTATCGAAACTGGATGAATTAGTCGACGAACTTGAACAGAGAGATGTGTATATTTTGGCTGATGCCGATGAATCTGGAGAAAAGCTGAGAAAACAGTTAAGACGAGAGATGCCAAATGCATCTCACATATATATTGATCGTACATACCGTGAAGTAGCAAACGCGCCAAGATACCATCTAGCAATGGTTCTTTTGGCAGCCAATATAGATGTGAAAGCCGAATTTTTAAAACAAATGAAGGATGTAATAAAAAATGAACAATCAAACCACGATAAATAAAGCAATCTACACATTTACCCCTCTTTGCGGAACGTGTCAATTAGCAGGCAAGATGCTTGATATTGCAAAGGAAGTCCTCCCCAATGCCTCTTTGGAAAAAGTCAATCTTAACTATGCTAAGGAACTTGCAGAAGAATATCAAATTCAAAGTGTACCATGCCTCATTTTAATCAAGGATAACCAGCCAATCGATAAAATCTATGCCTTCCACTCAGTTCCCTATCTTGTAGATCAATTAAAGAGAATTACAGAATAAGAGCAGTTTATTTCTCAGGAAATATGTCGATACAATATTTAACTAGAATCTCTTAAAGGTGCTGTTTTTATCTTACGCTGTCTATGTCAGAAGTTTTAATAGATTGTAGAATTCTCCCCAATAGCCTGTAATATAACTAATCAGACGTTTACTGAGTGGCTAACTGCAGGCGGATTTTTATAAAATATAGCAAAGGTAAGCCTCTTGATATATAATTAAAAATTCAGAATAATCAGTTGACTCAAATTTCCCCATATGCTATAGTTTTAACAACTTAATACTTGGTTCTTATCAAGAGAGGTGGAGGGACTGGCCCGTTGAAGCCCGGCAACCGGTATTTTTATAATACACGGTGCCAATTCCTGCGGATACAAATAAATCCGGGAGATAAGGAGAGATGGAAAATGCCTGCCTCTTCTTATATGAAGAGGTTTTTTCATTTACTCACTTCTCTACTTAAAATGAAATGGAGAGATGTAGAATGGCAAATGAAGAAAAGAAGTATCGGTTTGAAACAGTAGGTATACACGGAGGATTGCAGCAGGATTCGGTAACTGGAGCGAGAAGCGTGCCGATTTACCAGACGAATGCTTATTTATTTAAAGACACAGATCATGCTGCGGATTTATTTGGATTAGCTGAATCTGGCTATATTTATACTAGAATTCATAATCCCACTTCAAGTGTATTCGAAGAACGCATAGCCGAATTAGAAGGTGGCATTGGAGCTTTAGCTGTTTCAAGTGGTGCTGCAGCTATAACACTCTCCATTCTAAATATTGCGGGAGCAGGTGATGAAATTATCTCTGCATCCACTCTATATGGCGGAACCTACAATTTATTTGCCAATACTCTTCCTAAGTATGGTATTAACGTAAGGTTCGTGGATCCAAGTGATCCAGAAAATTTTAGAGAAGCGATTACTTCAAAGACCAAAGCTATTTTTGGAGAAACGATTGGAAATCCAAGCCTGCAGGTTCTTGATATTGAACGGGTGGCGGAAATTGCTCATGAAGCTGGAATTCCATTAATCATTGATAATACATTTGCTACTCCTTATTTATCACGTCCGATTGAGTTTGGAGCGGATATCGTCGTACACTCAGCTACGAAATGGCTGCTTGGAAATGGAACCACATTAGGTGGGGTCATAGTCGATGGAGGGAAGTTTGACTGGAATTCATCTAAATTTCCGGGCTTTACAGAACCGGATCCAAGTTATCATGATCTGATTTACAGTGAAGCAATTGGTGCAGCAGCATTTATTGTGAAGGCTAGAGTTCAGCTGTTGAGAGATTTAGGTCCTTCCTTAAGCCCGTACAATGCCTTTCAATTTATTCTCGGATTGGAAACTCTGCATGTGAGGATGAAGGAGCATATAGCCAATACGAGATTAATAGTTGATTATTTAAAACAGCATCCGGCTGTATCATGGGTCTTGTATCCAGGAGATTCAGATCACCCTGATTACGAAAAAACGAAGAAATATTTACCCAAAGGTGCTGGAGCAGTCGTTGTTTTTGGAATAAAGGGTGGACGCGAGGCAGGTAAAAAACTGATTGATTCCGTTGAACTGTGGTCCCATGTGGCCAATGTGGGGGATGCAAAGAGCTTAATTATCCATCCGGCAAGCACGACTCATCAGCAATTAAGTGAAGAGGGATTAAAAGCATCTGGTGTGCAGGAGGATTTAATCAGACTGTCTGTTGGAATTGAAAATGCAGAAGATCTAATTGAAGAATTGGAGCTTGCTATTGAAAAAGCAACAGGTATAGCTTCCGCTGAGGCGGCTGTGAAATAACATATTGAATATGCTATGCAGACTTTGGTGTTGACAGTTCTTTCTTTAACATGATAGGATAGCAGACAGTTAGAATTAATTGAATAGTTTATGTACTCTTATCAAGAGCGGTGGAGGGATTGTGCCCTTTGAAGCCCGGCAACCGGCAATCATTTATGATTGAAAAGGTGCCAATTCACACAGGATAATAGATCCTGGGAGATGAGAGAAAGGAACATGTTATAAATTAATCATGCCTTTCTGCCTCCGCAGAAAGGCATTTTTGTTTAACTGAAGTTATTCTTTAATTATAGGTTGATAGAAAGAGCAGGTGAACTTTTCATGATTACATTACGTGATGTATCGAAGACCTTCTCAGGAACATTTAAACGTTCATCAGCTGTCAAAGCAGTGGATCAAGTCTCATTGTCTATTGAAAAGGGCGAGATCTTTGGAATTATCGGGTACAGCGGTGCGGGAAAAAGTACTCTCATTAGAATGCTGAACGGTTTAGAGAAGCCAACAGAAGGAAGTGTCTTGGTGGCAGGCAAAGATATGGCTGCTATAAAGGGCGCTGAATTAAGAAAAGCCAGAATGGAAATAAGTATGATTTTCCAACACTTTAATCTCCTCTGGTCAAGGACAGTCAGTGAAAATATAGAGTTTCCTTTAGAAATTGCAGGGGTACCAAGCAAGGTACGTAAAGAGAGAGTAAAGGAGCTTGTAAGTCTGGTAGGATTGGATGGCCGTGAAAATGCTTATCCGTCTCAGTTAAGCGGCGGTCAGAAACAGCGAGTCGGTATAGCGCGTGCATTAGCGAACAATCCGCAGGTTCTTCTTTGTGACGAGGCGACATCAGCACTTGATCCTCAGACTACAGACGATATTTTGGATTTACTCGTTGATATAAATAAAAGGCTTGGCTTGACAATCGTATTAATTACTCATGAAATGCATGTTATTCGTAAAATCTGTCATCGCGTTGCTGTGATGGAGATGGGGAAAGTAGTGGAGAGCGGAAAAGTACTTGATGTATTTAAAAAACCGAATGCTCCGATTACTAAACGATTTGTCCAGCAAGTGACTGAGCCAGAAGAAACGAAAGAGACGATTGAGCATTTGCTTGCTGAATATCCGACGGGTAAAGTTGTACAATTATCCTTTATTGGTGAATCAGCTGAAACCCCTGTTTTATCAGAGGTTATCCGCTCTTACAAAATCAATGTAAACATATTGCAGGGTAAAATATCGCAGACTCAGCACGGGTCCTATGGAACATTATTTATTCATGTAGACGGTGATGCTGCTGAAGTGGCAAAAGCAATTGACTATCTCCACAATCAGGAAATTGGTGTGGAGGTGATTTCAGAATGATGGAAACATTATTACCAAATGTAGTTTGGGAACGAATTTATGAAAAGACATGGGAAACCTTGTATATGACAGGTGTCTCATTAATCGCAACTTTTTTCCTTGGAATTATATTGGGTCTACTATTATTCTTGACCTCAAAGGGGAATATGTGGGAAAACAAAGTGATTTACGGAATCGTAGGTGCTTTCGTTAACATATTCCGTTCCATTCCATTTATTATTTTAATCGTCTTGTTAATTCCTTTCACAAAGGCTTTAGTAGGAAGTATTATCGGTGTCAATGCGGCTTTGCCAGCATTAATTATCGGTGCTGCTCCATTCTATGCGCGAATGGTTGAGATTGGATTGCGTGAAATTGATAAAGGTGTAATCGAAGCAGCAAGATCGATGGGGGCTACTTCCTTTACAATCATATGGAAGGTGCTAATCCCAGAATCTCTGCCTGCGCTTGTTTCTGGTATCACAGTTACGGCAATTGCGCTGGTAGGTTATACAGCGATGGCCGGTATGATTGGTGCGGGTGGACTTGGAAACCTTGCCTATTTGGAAGGGTTTAGCCGAGGACAGACAGATGTCACGATTGTTGCTACTATTTTAGTGTTGATTATTGTGTTTATTCTCCAATTTATTGGAGATTTTATAACAAGAAAAATAGATAAGCGCTAGGGAGGAACCAAAGTGAAAAAGTTATCGTTCATACTTGTTTTAGGATTAACCCTTTTATTGGCAGCCTGTGGTGGTTCAGGTGATGAATCCAATTCAGGGGACAAAGAGCTAAAAACGATTAAAATTGGTGCTTCAAATGTTCCACATGCGGAAATTCTGGAGAAAGCAGAATCTCTTCTGAAAGAAAAAGGTATTAAACTTGAAGTTGAAGTATTTACAGACTATGTAATGCCGAATAAAGCTTTGGCAGATGGCTCAATTGACGCTAACTATTTCCAGCACATCCCTTATTTTGAGAGTCAAGTGAAGGATAATGGTTATGATTTCGCCAATGCAGGCGGGATTCATATCGAACCAATTGGTGTCTACTCCAAAAAATATGACAGCCTCGATGATCTTCCAAAAGGCGCAAGCATCATCATGAGCAGCTCAGTAGCTGACCATGGACGTATGCTATCTATGCTGGAAACAGAAGGATTAATAAAGCTAAAAGAAGGCATTGATAAAACAGCAGCAACGGTCGATGATATTGCGGAAAATCCGAAGAAACTAAAGTTTAAAACGGATATTGAAGCACCTATGCTTACGCAGGTTTACAATAATGACGAAGGCGACGCAGTACTGATTAATTCCAACTATGCAATTGAAGCGGATCTTGTACCATCAGAAGATGCGATTGCATTGGAAAGTGCTGATAACAACCCATACGTAAACATTATTGCCGTTAGATCCGAGGACAAGGATAAGGATGAAATTAAAACATTGGTTGAAGTTCTTCATTCTAAAGAAATCCAGGATTTCATTAATGAAACCTACAAAGGATCTGTTATCCCATCAAATGAATAATAAACAAGGAAGGTGCAGCTATTCATTTAGCTGCACCTTTTTCATCTATATAATAGGTGTCTTAAAAAGCATTTGTAAGATGCTTTTGAATGAATTATTTTCTTCTCTGGTATTATTTTTCAGGATAATCAAGGATTTCCTAGAAGAAATACGCAATATCACTTTTAAGATGTGCTCAGTGTGGTATATAGACTTTGAGGGTTCTTCTGTAAAGTGATACCCTTATTATAATAAATGGAAAGGAATGATTCATTATCTTTGACAATCAGTTACAGCTTAGAGTAACAGATGAAATGGAAAAAGCGATGAGGCAGGCACATGGAGTTGGCTATGAAGTTTACAGTCAGAATCTTGAAGTGCGTATGAAAGTAGAAGAGAAGCGTGAACGTAGTTATATGAAGAGTAATCAAATCTTAAATGATGTGAATAGAAGAGTCCATGGGTAAATGAATCAGTGATAAAGTGAATATTTCTAAAAGTGATAATCATAAAAACAGGTAGCGGAAGAAAAATTAGTTTTCTCCTCTACCTGTTTTTATGTTTTCAACTAGCTGCGAAAATAATACTGGCGTCTTTAAAATTAGGTTGGTTGGTAAAGATCATGCTGGTTCTTTTCTTTCGTGAAAATTAACATTATAATGTCAGTAATGCTAAGTATTATGTTAAAATATTATGTCCATTTTATGTAATTCTCTCGTTTCAAAAAGTTGAATCTAGATTTGATTTGTTATAAGATTGTAATGAGAATAAATTGAGAATAGAAATAATCTAAAACTTTAGATGACTATATATTGGAGGTATAAGAATGGCTGGTTCAGTTCTTACAATTAAAGATTTACATGTTGCAATAGAAGGTAAAGAGATTCTTAAAGGGGTAAACCTTGAAGTTAAAGGTGGAGAAATCCATGCAATTATGGGGCCAAATGGTACAGGAAAATCTACATTGTCTTCTGCTATCATGGGTCACCCAAAATATGAAGTAACAAGTGGTTCCATCACAATGGACGGTGAAGATGTTCTAGAAATGGAAGTTGACGAACGTGCTCGTGCCGGTCTATTTTTAGCAATGCAATACCCAAGTGAAATTACTGGGGTTACTAATGCCGACTTCATGCGTTCTGCTATTAACAGTAAACGTGAAGAAGGAGACGAAATTTCCTTAATGAAATTCATTAAAGAAATGGATAAAAAAATGGATCTATTAGAAATGGATCAAGATATGGCTCAACGTTATTTAAATGAAGGCTTTTCCGGCGGTGAAAAGAAACGTAATGAAATCCTTCAATTATTAATGCTGCAACCAGCCATTGCGATTCTTGATGAAATCGACTCCGGTTTAGATATCGATGCTCTGAAAGTTGTTTCCAAAGGAATTAACCAAATGAGAAGCGAAGATTTTGGCTGCCTAATGATTACTCACTATCAACGCTTATTGAACTACATTACTCCAGATCATGTTCACGTAATGATGCAAGGTAAAATTGTGAAATCCGGTGGAGCAGAACTAGCGCAACGCTTGGAAGCAGAAGGATATGACTGGATTAAAAAAGAATTAGGTATTGAAGACGAAACAGTAGGAATTGAAGCATAAGCAATAGGAGGATCGTTATGACAATCGAAACTACATTACTCGAAAAAGACGTTGTATCTTCTTTTTCAAAAGCACATAGTGAGCCTGCCTGGCTTGAAAGCTTCCGTATAGACGCCCTTTCTGCCTCAGCTGAGCTACCTATGCCGAGACCTGATAAAACGAAGATTGATAAATGGCAATTAGAGGATATGAAAGTGAACTCCGTTACAAGCGAGACATTTGCATCTATCGATGAACTTGCTGAAGACGTGAAAAAGCTGATCAATCCAGATGAGAATAGAAGTTTATATGTACAACGAAACAATACAGCTGCTTATTTGACAGTATCTCAGGAACTTAAAGATAAAGGTGTTATTTTTACAGATATCAGGACTGCTGCTATAGAACATCCTGAACTTTTGCAAAAATACTTCATGACTACAAGTGTCCCTGTAAAAACGAATAAGCTTACAGCTTTGCATGCAGCACTCTTTAATGGTGGAGCTTTTCTTTATATCCCACGCAATGTGGTTATTGAAGAACCAATCCAAGCTATCTTCATGATTGATAATGCTGAGACTGAATTATATAATCACGTACTTGTTGTTGCTGAAGAGAGCAGCTCCGTAACGTACGTTGAAAACTATATTTCATTGGTTGACGGGAAAGAGACTATTGGAAATATCATTTCCGAGGTTATCGTCGGCAACAATGCAGTTGTTAAATATGGTGCAGTTGATACATTATCAAAAGATATGAAAACCTATGTAAACCGTAATGCATATGTAGGAAATGATGGACGAGTGGAATGGGCATTGGGCTTAATGAACGATGGCAATACTATTTCAGAGAATATTACAAACCTACATGGTAATGGTTCATATGGAGATACTAAAACAGTAGTGGTTGGTACTGGTAAACAAACTCAAAACTTTACAACTAAAGTTGTTCATTTTGGTAAAAACTCAAATGGATATATTCTGAAGCACGGTGTTATGAAGGATGAAGCATCCTCCATTTTTAATGGGATCGGTAAGATTGAACATGGTGCCACTAAAGCTGATGCTGTACAGGAATCCAGAGTATTAATGCTTAGCCCGAAAGCGCGTGGGGATGCAAACCCTATTCTGTTAATTGATGAAGATGATGTAACAGCTGGACACGCAGCTTCTGTAGGCCGTGTTGATCCAATTCAGCTTTATTATTTAATGAGCAGAGGGATTAGTAAAACAGAAGCAGAACGTTTAATTATCCATGGGTTCCTTGCCCCAGTAGTAAATCAATTACCTGTTGAAGCTGTTAAAAAGCAGTTGACTGAGGTAATTGAAAGGAAAGTTAAATAATGATTCCGACGAATATTAAAGAACTTTTCCCAATTTTAAATGAGAAAGTCAATGGTCATTCATTAGTATATTTGGACAGTGCTGCAACTTCGCAAAAGCCAATATCCGTTATTCAGACTATTGATGAGTATTACAAACGGTATAACTCTAATGTACACCGTGGTGTTCACACACTTGGAACGATGGCCACGGATGCTTATGAGGGAGCACGTGAAAAGGTAAGAAAGTTCATTAATGCGAAATCCATCGAAGAAGTTGTCTTTACAAGAGGGACAACGACTTCGATTAATACAATTGCTGCCAGCTATGGGAAAGCTAACCTTAAAGCTGGTGATGAAATTGTTATCAGTATGATGGAACATCATAGTAATATCATTCCATGGCAGCAAGTAGCTAAAACGACCGGTGCGACATTGAAATATATTCCGCTTGAAGAAGACGGTACTATTTCACTTGAAACAGTCAAAGAAGTGATTACTTCAAACACGAAAATTGTTTCAGTTATGCACGTATCGAATGTGCTTGGTGTCATCAATCCGGTTAAAGAGATTGCGAAAATTGCCCATGAAAATGGAGCAGTAATGGTTGTAGATGGTGCGCAAAGCACTCCGCATTTGAAAGTGGATGTTCAGGATCTTGACTGTGATTTCTTTGCCTTTTCTGCACATAAAATGTGTGGACCAACTGGCATTGGTGTCATGTATGGGAAAAAGGAATACCTCGAGAATATGGAACCGATCGAATTTGGCGGAGAGATGATTGATTTTGTAGGATTGCAGGATTCTACATGGAAAGAGCTGCCTTGGAAATTTGAAGGCGGTACTCCAATCATTGCAGGTGCCATTGGACTTGGAGCTGCAATTGATTTCTTGAATGAGATTGGTCTTGATAATGTAGAGGCGCATGAGCATAAGCTTGCTGCTTATGCACTTGATAAATTATCAAGTATAGATGGGCTCCAAATCTATGGACCTAAAAATCCGGAATCAAGAGCGGGTGTAGTAACTTTTAACCTTGAGGATGTTCATCCGCATGATGTCGCTACCGTTCTGGATGCAGATGGAATAGCTATTCGTGCCGGGCATCACTGTGCACAGCCGCTTATGAAATGGTTAAAAGCTTCGTCTACGGCGAGAGCAAGTTTTTATGTATATAATACAGAACAAGATATCGACCGTTTAGTCGAAGGACTCGTTAAAACAAAGGAGTATTTCAGTAATGGCTTCTAATAATTTAGATACCCTTTACAGGCAAGTGATCATGGATCACTATAAAAATCCACGAAATAAAGGAAGCCTGGAAGACGGCAGTCTTGTGATAGATATGAATAACCCTACTTGTGGAGATCGTATTCATCTTACACTTAAAGTAGAGGATGGTATTGTGCAAGATGCAAAGTTTGATGGAGAAGGTTGTTCCATCTCTATGTCATCAGCTTCCATGATGACTCAAATCGTCAAAGGCAAAAGCAGTGAGGAAGCATTAAAGCTTGCTGGTATATTTTCGAACATGATACAGGGCAAGGAATATGACGAAGGCGATCTTGATCTTGGTGATATAGAGGCCCTTCAAGGTGTGAGTAAATTTCCAGCACGTATTAAGTGTGCGACACTTGCTTGGAAAGCTATGGAAAAAGGGCTTAACGAAAACTAAAATGACATGTTTTAGCTGACAGTGTAAAGACAGATAAAACTAAGTAAGAAGGAGGAAGCGATCGATGGCTAAAAAAATGCCTGATATCGGTGATTATAAATATGGCTTTCATGATAAGGACGTTTCCATCTTTCGTTCTAAACGCGGTTTAACTAAAGAGATTGTTGAAGAAATCTCTCGTATGAAGAACGAACCACAATGGATGCTTGACTTCCGCTTGAAGTCTCTTGAACATTTTTATAACATGCCAATGCCACAATGGGGAGGCAATCTTTCAGAATTAAACTTTGATGAGATTACGTATTATGTAAAACCATCTGAGAAGTCTGAGAAATCATGGGATGAAGTTCCTGAGGAAATTAAACGTACATTTGACAAACTTGGTATTCCTGAAGCTGAACAAAAATACCTAGCCGGTGTATCAGCTCAATACGAATCTGAAGTTGTGTACCATAACATGAAGGAAGACTTAGAAGATATGGGAATCGTATTCAAAGATACAGATTCCGCTTTACGTGAAAATGAAGATCTTTTCCGTGAACACTTTGCTAAAGTAATTCCGCCATCTGATAATAAATTTGCTGCATTGAACTCTGCAGTTTGGTCTGGTGGATCATTTATCTATGTGCCACCAGGTATTAAAGTAGATACACCATTGCAAGCATATTTCCGTATTAACTCTGAAAACATGGGTCAGTTTGAGCGTACTTTGATCATCGTTGATAAAGATGCGTCCGTACATTATGTAGAAGGCTGTACGGCTCCTGTTTATACAACAAATTCACTTCACAGTGCTGTTGTTGAAATCATTGTTAAAGAAAATGCTTATTGCCGTTACACAACAATCCAAAACTGGGCAAACAATGTGTATAACCTTGTTACTAAACGTACAGTAGTAGATGCTCACGGTACAATGGAATGGGTAGATGGAAACATCGGCTCCAAGCTTACCATGAAATATCCAGCTTGTATTTTACGCGGTGAGGGTGCCCGTGGTATGACGCTTTCCATTGCTATTGCAGGTAAAGGTCAACACCAGGATGCAGGTGCTAAAATGATTCACTTAGCTCCAAATACATCTTCTACGATTGTATCTAAATCCATTTCTCAGCATGGTGGTAAGGTATCTTATCGTGGGGTTGTACACTTTGGTAAAAGGGCAGATGGAGCACGCTCCAATATCGAGTGTGATACGCTTATTATGGATAATCAATCAACTTCTGATACGATTCCATACAATGAAATCCACAATGATAATATCTCACTTGAGCATGAAGCGAAAGTTTCCAAAGTATCTGAAGAGCAGCTCTTCTATCTAATGAGCCGCGGTATCTCAGAACAGGAAGCAACAGAAATGATCGTTATGGGATTCATTGAGCCATTCACAAAAGAACTTCCAATGGAATATGCAGTTGAAATGAACAGATTAATTAAATTTGAGATGGAAGGTTCTATCGGTTAATACTGATACAACAATTTCCACTATATTAAGAATCCGAATTTATTTTCGGATTCTTTTTTTTGTCTCCAAAGATGAAGGGAATCACTATAGTCCACCTATGCCCCACATTTACCGGGGGAAGGGTGCAGGAAAGGTGTGACAAAGGTGTAGGAAGCCATCTATAGTCCACCTATAGCGCAGCTATGCCCCACCTATACCAGGGTAAAGGTGCAGGAAAGGTGAGAGAAAGGTGTAGGAAGTCATCTATAGTCCACCTATGCAACAGCTATGCCTGCAGGAAAGAGGTAGTAAAGATATCAGAAAGGTAGGTACTCTTGAAGTATGATTTTTTTAAAGAAAGCAATTAATATCACTTGGATATCAACGGGGTATTTAGTAGTATTTAGTAATCTTCATACTATTCTAGTTTTTATGGGGGATGGGAATGGATCTTTTAAATAGGTTACAAAATAATTTCAGCATTGATTGGCCTCAGCTCAAAAGTTATGGACTAACGATCCTATACACTGTTATCATCACCTATGCTTTGATTTATCTCGTCAGGTTTATTCTTCACAAGTTCTTTAAGCATACAAATTTTTTGAGTGAGAAAAAGGAACAAACAATCGAATCTGTTGTACGCAACACATCTAATTATTTGGGCTTCTTTATTATTATTCTTGCCATGATTAAACCCTTCGTGGATATCAAAAATATACTGGTTGCCGGCGGAGTGGTAGGAATTGTAGTTGGACTGGGTGCCCAAAAAATTATGACTGATCTTCTGGCAGGGTTTTTTATGATATTCGAAAAACAATTTCAGCGAGGGGATTTTGTCCACGTAAATGGGGAAATAGATGGTGGGACAGTAGAGGATATGGGATTTAGAGTGGTGAAAATCCGATTACTTAACGGAAAACTAATGACAGTTCCGAATGGTGAAATTCGCAAAGTAGAAAACGGAAATGTTGAAAGGAGAAGAATTTTTGAGAGCGTAATTGTTAGTTTCCAAGAGAATCCTGCAAAAATAGAAGAGTTACTTGTTGAGGTATGTGATGAACTCAACCAAAAGCAAATCCATTATCTCAAAACTGATTTAAACGGAGAATATCTCGAACCCTATCAAGTTCATGGCTTATCTTCATTAGATAGCAGTCCGTATGGCTTACGATTTTCAATCAAAGCTACAGTAAGCGATGAGTACTATATGGAAGCAGCTCAAATGGCTAAGAAAGTTATGGCGCAGAAAATGTATGAAAATCGTATTGGTTTAGCATCGCAACAATTTGCCGTACAAGATAGACAAAAGGATTATATAGAACACTAAGAAATGCCGTTACGCAGTGGTAACGGCATTTCTTAGTGCTGTTTAATTTTCATTAAACCATTGATTCCAAATCTCTCTTTAAATTTCTATTCTACTTTTTCTCAGCAAGCCATGCCGCAACTTTCTCTGCATCCTCGCCTTTAATTATGCCTGCAGGCATTCCTTTCGCACCGTTATTGATTATATCCAGGATTTCATCCTTACTCATACGATTTCCGATATCCTCAAGCTTTGGTCCGGCATAGCCTTCTAAAGCATTGCCATGGCAGGAAGCACAGTTATTGGCATATATTTTTTCTTCTTCTGTTTGTGGTTTTTGAGATTCTTCTTCATTACTAGAAGAGCATGCAGTTAAAGAAAAAACTAAGCCTGCCAGTAAGAGGGCTTTTTTGTACATAGGAATCATTCTCCCTTCAGTTCTATTTAAGAATTACTTTACTTGAGTTTATTATTTTGTCAATATAAAGACTTATCTGTCAATCCCATAAAAGTGGATCTATGACAAAGGAATCAAAATCAAAAAAATAATGATAACAATTAGACAATTACATAAAGCAGGCATATAATAAGTATGTGAAGTATTTCACAAATAATAAGGTGAAGGTGTTCACAATTTGTTTACAGACTAATTTTAAATAATCTGATAAAATTAAATTGTCAGATAGGATGTTCAATAATTTTTTTGGCTAATAGGGACGTGTTTTATCCCTGTGGGACTATTTACGACCAACACTAGGTTTTCTATAAGGAGGAAATTGAAATGGCTGTTAAAGAAGAAAAAATAGAAGAAGTCCTAAAAGTATCTGAGATGATTGAAGAGTTAATCGAAAATGGAAAATCGGCCTTGCATACATTTGAAACATTTGATCAAGAAAAAATCGATGAGATTGTTCATCAAATGGCAATTGCTGGTCTTGATCAACATATGCTTTTAGCTAAAATGGCGGTTGAAGAGACTGGCAGAGGGATTTATGAGGATAAATGTACTAAAAACATGTTTGCAACGGAATATATTTGGCACAACATTAAATACGATAAAACGGTTGGTGTCATTCGTGAAGATCAACAAACAGGTGTTATGGAAATTGCAGAGCCTGTCGGAATTGTTGCAGGTGTCACACCAGTTACGAATCCAACTTCTACTACTATGTTTAAAGCTTTAATTTCTATTAAGACACGTAATCCAATTATATTTGCTTTCCATCCATCAGCACAGCAATGCTCCAAGAAGGCGGCGCAAATCCTGCATGATGCAGCCGTAGCTGCAGGTGCTCCTAAAGGATGTATTCAATGGATTGAGCACCCATCGATTGAAGCTACAAAGCAATTAATGAATCATAAAGATATCGCATTAGTGCTTGCGACAGGCGGAGCAGGAATGGTTAAATCAGCTTACTCTACAGGTAAGCCAGCACTCGGTGTTGGTCCTGGTAACGTACCTTGTTATATTGAAAAGTCAGCTAAAGTAAAACGTGCAGTCAATGATGTTATTTTATCGAAGTCTTTTGATAACGGCATGATCTGCGCCTCTGAGCAAGCTATTATTGTAGATGATCAAATCTATGAAGAGGTTAAACAAGAGTTTATAAAAAATAACTGCTATTTTGTAAATGATAAAGAATTAAAGAAACTTGAACGTCTTGTGATTGATGAAAAATCATGTGCTGTTAATGCTCATATTGTTGGGAAATCTGCTAATGAAATAGCCGAAATGGCTGGAATTAAGGTACCTGAGCATACAAAAATAATAATTGCCGAAATTGAAGGTGCAGGTCCACAATATCCTTTATCTCGTGAAAAATTAAGTCCGGTATTGGCGTGTATCCGTGTTAAATCTACGGAAGAGGGCTTTGGTGCATGTATGGATATGCTGAACTTAGGTGGTCTTGGACACTCGGCTGTTATTCATAGCACAGATGAACAAATCCAACGAGAATACGGAATAAAAATGAAAGCTTGTCGTATTATTGTAAATTCGCCATCTGCTCAAGGCGGAATTGGTGATATCTATAATGCCTTCATTCCATCCTTAACACTTGGCTGTGGCTCTTATGGAAATAACTCAGTTTCTGAGAATGTATCAGCTACTCACTTGATTAACGTGAAGAAGATGACACAGCGTCGTAATAATATGCAATGGTTTAAATTGCCGCCAAAAATTTATTTTGAGAAATATTCCACACAGTATCTAGCAAAAATGAGAAGAATCAAACGTGCCTTTATTGTAACGGATCCAGGTATGGTAAGCCTTGGTTATGTGGATATTGTTAAAGAATATTTATGGAAAAATAAAGGGATTGAAGCAATCGAAATGTTTGCAGATGTTGAGCCGGATCCATCTGATGAGACAGTGTTCAAGGGTGCTAAATTAATGCATAGCTTTGAGCCGGATGTAATTGTCGCCTTGGGCGGTGGCTCTGCACTGGATGCAGCTAAGGGCATGTGGTTATTCTATGAACAACCGGAAACATCATTCTTTAACATTAAACAAAAATTCATTGATATCAGGAAACGTACGTATAAATATCCTGACTTAGGTGAAAAAGCTCAATTTGTTGCCATCCCGACCACTTCCGGTACTGGTTCTGAAGTAACGCCATTTGCGGTTATTACGGATAAAGAAACAAATGTAAAGTATCCGTTGGCTGACTATGCCTTAACACCGGATGTAGCAATCCTGGATTCCCAGTTTGTCATGACTGTTCCTAAAAATATCACAGCTGATACAGGGATGGACGTTTTAACACATGCCATTGAGGCTTATGTATCTGTAATGGCAAATGATTATACAGATGGTTTAGCCTTAAAAGCTATTGAACTAGTCTTTAATAATTTAAAAACAGCTTACCATAACGGAGCGAATGAGGAAGCTCGTGAGAAAATGCACAATGCATCCTGTATGGCAGGGATGGCCTTCTCCAATGCCTTCCTTGGTATTAATCACAGCCTGGCACATAAAATTGGAGCTGAATTCCATATCCCGCATGGCCGCTCTAATGCGATTCTTATGCCGCATGTTATTCGTTACAATGCCATTCGTCCAAGAAAACATGCGCTCTTCCCTAAATATGAATACTACTGTGCGGATGAGCGATATGCTCAAATAGCCAGAATGCTGGGATTACCTGCAAGCACAACTGAAGAAGGGGTTCAGTCATTAATAGAGGCTGTCACTGAGCTGGGTAAATCGTTGGAAATAGATATGAGCATTAAAGGACAAGGAATCACTGAAGAAAGATTTGAGGAAAATGTAAAAATATTAGCAGAGCGTGCATTTGAAGATCAATGTACAACTGCCAATCCAAAATTACCTCTAATCAGTGAACTGGAAGAAATCTTAAGAGAAGCGTACAAAGGAGTTTAATTCTTTGGTACAAAAGACGGCATGGAATGTGCCGTCTTTTTTGTATATAGGATTAAAATGTCTTCCTCCAAAACATAGGAGCACCAATCACCAAGGATCTGTATTCGTATGCTATTATATGACGTAGGAGGAGATCCTTTATGATTTATATTGGTGTAACCGGTTGGGGTGATCATGATACCCTTTATCCTTCAACTATTAAGCCTAAAGATAAGCTGGCTGAGTACAGCAGCCATTTTCCGGTAGTGGAAGTTGATGCCTCCTTTTACGCAGTACAGCCGATTAGGAACGCTGAGAAATGGGTTAAAGAGACACCGGATTCTTTTAAATTTATAGTCAAAGCCTATCAAGGAATGACAGGCCATCAGCGTGGCGATATCCCCTTTGAATCAAAAAAAGACATGTTCCATGCTTTTACGGATTCATTAAAACCGTACATTGATGCGAATAAGCTGGCCTTGGTTTTGTTTCAATTTCCCCCATGGTTTGATTGTAAAAAAGAAAATGTTAGTTATTTAAGGTATTGCAAGGAAATGATGGGCGATTGTAGGGTGGCATTGGAATTCAGAAATCAATCATGGTTTAGTGAGAAATATCGTGAAGCAACCTTGTCCTTTATGAAAGAAGAAGGGTGGATTCATTCGATTGTGGATGAACCGCAAGCAGGCGAGGGGTCAATCCCAACTGTACCAGTTGCAACAGATTCTGAACTTACGCTTGTGCGGATGCATGGAAGAAATGTGTATGGCTGGAATAAACCGAATGATGCAAATTGGCGCGAAGTTCGGTATTTATATAAATACAATGAAGAAGAGCTGCTTGAATGGAGAATGAGAATCCAGGAGTTAGCAAAGGATACAAGGGATATTATTGTCTTATTTAACAATAATTCCGGTGGAGACGCCGCTGGTAATGCAAAGCAATTTCAACAAATGCTTGGGATAAGCTATCAAGATTTAAATCCGAGACAAATGGATTTGTTTTAACTTGATTCAGCAGAAGTCTCCCACCTCTGGTAGGAACATCGCGAGGAATTTATTAGGCAGATGCCTGGGCAATTTTTTCGCCACCATAACACAAAGCGGTATGGATGACATAAACAAGCGATGAGCTATAATCAAGCAGCTTTGACTCTTTATTTATTGAATCATTGGAAGGCGGATTATATGAGTTATATTCTATTAATAATTGTGGGGTTAGCAGCCGGCTTTTTTGGTGCCCTTGTTGGATTGGGTGGAGGTATTATCATCGTTCCGATTCTATTATTTTTATCAGGTGGAATCCTTGGTACCCTCAGCCCCCAAATGGCAGTGGGTACTTCTCTGTTCACCCTGATTTTTACGGGGCTGTCTTCTACTCTTGCTTATTTAAAGCAGAAGACTGTGGATTATAAAAGTGCATATTTATTTTTGATTGGAATTGCGCCAGGCAGTTTGATTGGAGGATGGGCCAATTCCTATTTAAATGTGGATGCCTTTAATATCCTGTTTGGTATCCTGATGGTTTTCATGTCCTTTCTCCTTATGGTCAGAAATAAACTGAAGCCAAAAAAGAAGAATTTTAACGGGATGGTTACACGTACATACATAGATAAGGAAGGATTTGAGCATCAATATGGCTACAAAAAAAGTAGCGCTATTTTGCTCTCTTTTGCGGTCGGCTTTCTTTCTTCTTTATTTGGGATAGGCGGAGGCTCTTTGATGGTACCGGTTATGTTGATTGCGTTCCATTTTCCTCCCCATGTCGCTGTCGGGACATCGATGTTGTTAATATTCTTCTCTTCCATTATTGGATCCATCAGCCATATTTTTCAAGGCCATGTCATTTGGCTTTATGCGTTGGCGCTAATACCAGGTGGATATATTGGAGCAAAACTGGGTGCCTATGTAAATACGAAAATGAAAAGTACAACCTTGGTCATCGCACTCAGAATCATGCTTGTGGTAGTTGGCATAAAATTGATCTGGGAAGGGGTACAAGCGTTAATTTAGAGGTGGGAATATGAAGGAAACCATTCATTTATTTCATATAAATGATATACATAGTCATTTTGAGCATTGGAATAAAATTGTGACATATATGAATGATCAGCAGGCGGCTTATGAGGAAGCCGGAGATATTGTGTTTAAGCTCGATATAGGCGATCATGTTGACCGATTTCATCCTTTTACGGAAGGTACAATGGGAAAAGGAAATATTCAATTACTAAATGAAGCAAGCATAAACGGTGCAACGATTGGCAATAACGAGGGAATTACATTACCCCATGATGAATTGGATCAGTTATATGAGGAAGCCGAATTTCCAGTTACCGTGGCCAATCTTTATAAACCTGATGGAAGCAGACCTAGCTGGGCTTTGCCATATTATATTAGGGTAACACCGAAAGGAAGGCGTATTGCTTTTTTTGGTGTAACAGCCCCATTTGCTGAATTGTATCATCTCCTTGGGTGGTCCATCACAGATCCATTCAGTGAAGTCGAACGTATTGTAAATGAACTAAAGGGAAAAGCAGATATTATAATTTTATTATCTCACTTAGGCTTACCAAGTGATGAAATAATCGCAGCCAAACATCCGGAAATTTCTCTGATTATTGGAGGGCATACCCATCATATTCTGCATAGTGGTAAAAGGATTAATCAAACTCTTTTATGTTGCGCAGGTAAATATGGAATGTATGTAGGCCATGTTGAATTAACAATAGATAAAGGATTCATTTCTACTCGGGCCAGTCTTATAGATATGAGAGCGGATGGATTAACAGTAGCGGATCAGAAAATGGCAGATAAACTGCACGAAATCGGAAAGACAACTCTCAATGAAACGATACTAACTCTAGAAAAGCCGTTAAAAACAGATTGGTTTCATGATTCGGATCTTCCTAAATTACTTTGTCAAGGGTTGAAGGAATGGTGTGAAGTGGACATCGCCTTATTAAATTCAGGTCTACTATTGGATGGTTTGGATGCTAAAGATGTGACTAAATATGATATCCACAAAATTTGTCCTCACCCAATTAATCCATGTATATTAACCATTACAGGAGAAAAATTAATACAAATTTTAAACTTGACCCGTAATCCCGAATGGCCTCATCTGCAAGTAAAGGGTCTAGGCTTTAGGGGGAAAATAATGGGGTCATTTGTTTATGATGGTGTTCAATTGATAGATAGGGATAATCAGAGCTGTTGGTTACATAATGGTAAACAAATTCATACACAGGAGCTGTACAGGGTGGCCATTCCTGATATGTTTACGTTTGGCCATCTTTTTCCGGAAGTCAGAGAGGTTGAGAACAAAACCTATTTGATGCCAGAATTTCTTCGAGATATTCTTGCCTGGAAATTAGCGCAGCTTGCATCTTGACGGCATTTTTTAGGGTGAACAGCCATATACTTTATGAATGGTACTGGAATAAGGGGTGGTGCTCATGATTGAATTGGTGCCCTTTGAAATAGACGGCAAATTATATAAGGGTGTGAGTGTACAGCTTCCAAAGACATCTCTACTGGCAATTGCCGGACAGAAGGGATATATTATGTGCGGAGCACTGGATATTGGGTTATTGAATGAAAGGCTCAACGAACGTAGGATTATTGCCGGAAGAGCGGTAGGTGTACGTACCCTGGAGGAATTATTGAATGCTCCGCTCGAATCAGTAACGGAAGAAGCCAAAAGAAGAGGGATTTTTCCAGGAATGCTTGGAAAAGATGCGATCCAATTTATGTAGAGCAACTCCTAAGGGGGATGCTCTTTTCTTATGTTAACCAACTAATGGAATAGTGTGATTAACAAACAAGTTTTTATAATAAATTCCAAAATTTGAAAATAATTTCAACTTAATCTGTTATAATATAGGATAAGATGTCAAATTATAGACATTAAATCTTTTCCTAAACAGAGGTATAAAAATGAGAATCGTTCAGACAGCTTATTTAACTTCGGGTGCCGTTCTAGGAAAGCCAATCGTTGATATCAAGGGGCGTACCCTGCTTAATAAGGGTGTGCAAATTACAGACTGGCAGATTAAACGGCTGCAGAAATATAATATTCCATATGTATATATTGATGATATAGAAACCAGTCATATAATTCCTGAGGATATTATTTCTGATAAAATCCGAAGAGGAGCTATTGTAACAATTAAAGATACCTTTGATAATATGAAGAATGAAGTCAAGCAATCTAAAAGTATAGTCATAGAAAAGGCTGCATTGACCATGTCAAAGCTGGTTGATCAACTGACAGCAGAATTAAAAGGACATCAGGATTTATTTCATATTATTACTGATATCTATGCATTTGACAATTATGTTTTTAACCACTCCTTAAACGTGGCACTATATTCACTGGCCATTGGTCTGGAATTAAAATTAAAGCCAGATGTATTAAAAACATTAGGACTTGGTTCAATCCTCCATGATGTGGGGAAAATGGCCGTTCCGGAAGAAATCCTCTTTAAACCAGGAAAACTTTTGGAAAGTGAGTTTCAAATTATTAAACGACATTCGGAAGAAGGATTCAATATACTTAGACAGGTCCACAATCTTTCATTGCTCGTGGCTCATTGTGCATATCAGCATCATGAACGGCTTGATGGCAGTGGGTATCCTCGAGGACTAAAAAACAATGAAATTTTATACATGGCTAAAATTATCGCTGTAGCAGATGTTTTTGATGCTGTTACATCCAATCGTGTGTATCGGGAAGCGATGCTGCCAAGTGAAGCTCTGGAACTGTTGTATGCAGGTACAGGTACTAAATTTGATCAGGAAATTGTAGATGCATTCAAGAGGTCGATTGCCATTTATCCAGTCGGCATCACTGTTGAATTAAATGATGGACGCAAAGGAATCGTATCTAGGCAGAATGCAGGCTACAGTGATCGCCCCGTCATAGAAGTGTATGAAAGAAATGGTGAGCAGCTCCCATTTAGATATGAAGTTGATTTGAAAATACAGCTGGATATAACCATTAAAAAATGTGATACAACCTTCAGCAATCATACAATGAAATTAAGCTAATAAACCTCTTCTTACAAGCATAGGTATACTTGTAAGGAGGGGATTTTTTATGTATAGGCGTAAACGGATTAAAAGGAAACGATCTATTATGCGGGGTCCCTTGCCGGTTAAGCATGTCATTCTTATAACATTTTTGTTCTTTATGGGAACGAGTTTAATCAGTCTTTGGATCGTGAATGCGGCTATTGAACCTACATTGATGCGTTATGCAGAATCTGAAACGAAAAAACTTACCAGCTTGGTTATTAATCAAGCGATTAAAGAAACTCTTTCCAAACATAATGATATGGACAAAATTATCACAGATATACCCAAGCAGGGAGACGATATAGCTGTGGATGGAATCCAGTTTAACACAGAAATTATTAATAGAATTCGCTCGGAAACCTCTTTGCTTATCCAAAATCAATTAAGTGAAATAGAAAATGGTCATATATCATCCTTTGACTATTTGAAGGATCGAGTAATGGTGAAGGAAAATGGTTCAAAGGGAATTATACATGAGGTACCGCTCGGGAAAGCAACGAATAACGCCTTGCTTGGTAATCTTGGGCCAAAAATCCCGGTAGAAATGGAAACAATCAGTGATATTCAAAGTGATGTCAAAACGACCCTAGAGCCATACGGAATCAATAATGCCCTCATTAAGGTCTATTTAGAGGTTGAAGTTCATGCCCAGGTTATTATCCCATTTGCTTCAAAGCCGACGAAGATTAAAACCACTATTCCAATGGGAATGAGAGTCGTGTCCGGTCATGTACCTACTTATTTCAACGGCAGCGGGACAGGGGGATCCCCTGCTATTCAACTACCCGCAAAATAGGAGTCTGACTTGTCTTTTCATGATCCAGCATATGGAATAGAAAGGTAAAAGGCTTGGTTCTTGTTTAATACAAGAACTCAAGCCGTTCCCTCTGTTTACTTTGCCTTCGCAGCTTTTTCAGCTCTTTCCCAAAGCTTTAAATATGGATATGGATTAAAGGACCATTCAGTTAGGCCGTTTTCTTTATACATTCCATAATGAAGATGGGGAGGGAATTTTCCGGATGTACCGGGGGGACCATAACCAGAGCTGCCAACGCCTCCAAGGAGGGTACCAGGTTCAACTAATTGACCAACCTCAATCCCTTTTGCAAATCCATTTAGGTGTGCAAAATAATGATAGGTGTTATTGATATCACGAATACCGATTCTCCACCCACCAAATTTATTCCAGCCCTTTAGCTCTATAATTCCATAACAGGTGGATCTTACGGGTACACCGTAGCCTGCAAAAATATCTGTACCTTCATGAGAACGACGGCCACCCCAGCCACGGGCAACTCCCCATGTGCTTGTATATGTATAATGGCTGCCAAGCGGAACAGGAAAAGCTTTTTTCTGCAAATCGATGGTTTGATGTTTTTTAAATAATTGAGCATTGCTCATAATAATACTTACTGCTCGATCTCTTTTATAGTATTCCCATATACCGATACGGAAGTTATCTTTATCTACTCCATAGGATAGCAAATATTGATTTATCGCAGCTAATTGATCATATTCATTAAAGCGATCTGCTTTACCATCTTGATCGCCATCAATCCCCATGCCACCAAAAAATGAAATGGTTAAAGGATTAGTGTCACTACTATTTGGATTTGAAATTCCGGTCCACTTATCAGCCGGAATTAAAATACCAAGTGTATTTGGATCCGAGAGGTCTTTTCGAGCCAATCTGATACTTCGCTCATATTGATCAAAAGCAGCTATATAGTACCAAGGGAGTTGGGTGGAGTCTTCTACTCGTTTGTACATTTCCATCCGTTTGTTTAATAGTTGCTGCTCATCTTGACTGGCCGATGCTTGCACAGGTATGCAGGGGGTAATATAAGCAGCCAGAATGAATAGAATCAATATACGATAGAACATTTGGAACACTCCTTTACTGTTCGTTAGTATACCGATAAATAAGGATGATTATTTAAGTAGGAAATTGGAAAGTGATTATAAAATTGTAAGGTAGCTCATTATACTAACAGTGGGTAAACATAATAAAGAAAATATTAGGACTATAGAAATCTGAATCATAAATAAAAAACTTCATGGTTATATGTGGGGAATGATATAATAAGGAAACAAATTACGGAATAAATGAGTAAGAGGTGAACAAATGATTACCATTAATAACACTCAATATGAGATTGTTGAAGAACATGGAGACGGATTTAATGAAGAGACCTTTAAAAGCCGTTTTAGTGAGATATTGAACCGTTATGACTATATTCTTGGAGATTGGGGATATGGGCAACTTCGCCTTAAAGGTTTTTTTGATGACCAGAATCAGAAAGCATCCTACGATAATAAAATAAGTACCATCAAAGAATATCTGTATGAATACTGTAATTTTGGCTGTTCGTACTTTATCTTAAAGAAAACTAAAAAGTAAGTGGTAAGCCCCCGATTCTTCGTAATTGAGGGCTTTACTTTTTAACCGCTGTGCAAAATTAGATGACCTCGTCTAAGAATTTCTTCCACTCCGACGCCTCATCACTCGTTATAGAAAAAGCATATTCCAAATAGCCGGGTTCCTCTAAATCATCTGGGCCAATAATGGCAAAACGGTTCCCTTGCATATCCAACACGAGTGTTTTTCCATAGAAACGATCGGTTCTGGTTAAAGCAAGGTCAATCCTGCTGTTTTCACCCATGAAACTGACAAATCTAGTTTTTGTATCATACGTATCATCATAAAGAAAAAATCGTTCGGACATATGGGTTCCTCCATTTTTTTATTATCATTTAATTTACTAAATCCTGTGGCTTTTAGACCGAATATTTCAAGTTCTATTCTAACATTTTTCAACAAAAATTTTAAAAAAAGGATATAATAGGAATATATTGAAAGTCTAAATTTCCGAGTGTTAAATCCCAACTATGCTTTTGTGAGAGGATTGTGTAATATGGTTCATTCCAATAATGGAGGAACAAAATGGAGTAAGTGGATGTCCATTTTTCTTCCTGATTCGAGACTTCTGTTCTATCCTCCGAAATTTACAATAAGAAACCCAATTGTATCAAGGATAAAGAAAGCATTTGGGAATCAAATTGAAATTGCGATCGTTGTATTTCATATAAGCAAAATGGATGAATTAAAGGAAATGGCTGGTGAGCAAGCCTATTACTCCTTCTTTCATGATATAAAAAAAGAATTTGAAATAGCGATTAAAAAATATATTTGTAAAACAAATATTATAGGGGTACAAGATTTTAATCAGGATAGCATTGTTTTGTATGTAAGGAGTCCCTTGTGCACACCAGGAACGGACCCATTGGATAATATCATAGGGAATATACACCAGTCTGTACAGGAATCTCACATATATAGATATTCGCCAATTGAGCTTACGATCGGACATGGATATATGTACTGTGACCGTACCTATAAAAATATTGAAACAACGATTAATCGGGCCTTCGTTTTAGCTCATTCAATGGCTCGTAATGAGGTAGAGCCAGATTATAATGATATGATTCATCAGCTTACAGGTATTATCCATGATAAATCGATTCGCTTGATGTCACAGGCTATCTTAGATGTAGGAACGGGTAAGGTTAAAGCATGGGAAATGCTATCGAGAGGACCGGCTGGAACAAAGCTTGAAAACCCGTTAACGTTATTTGCAGTCGCTAAACAAACTGGCAGATTGTTTACTCTTGAAATGATTGTGTTGGAAAAGGTATTTCAACACATCCAAATGACGGATATAGAGGGTGATATCTATATTAATTTTACACCAATTACAATGGGAGAGCGTAATTTTCCTGGACATGTAGAGATGCTATTAAGAAAATATGAGATTGACCCTTCCATGGTTGTGTTTGAAATAACAGAGAGAGATTCGATTGAAGGAGTTCACCTACTAAGATCTAATGTCAGCTATTTACGTTCACTTGGAATTAGAATAGCAATTGATGATACGGGAGCTGGATATGCAAGTTTGCATATTATCGGAGAAGTATTGCCGGATATCATAAAAATCGATCGTACTGTTATACAAAATATTCATTCGAACCGTGTGAAAGAATCTATGCTTAAGGGTCTGCTGCTCATTGCTAAGGAAACTGGTTCTCTTGTCGTTGCAGAAGGAATAGAAAATGAAGATGAAGCTATGGTGATGGTACGGAATAAGGTAGACCTTGCTCAGGGCTATTTTTATGGGAGACCCCAATTTCTTGAACTTTCATTAGCAACCATTTAAGCTTAAATATGGATCGTTTATGTGGTGAGATTGATGAGGAGGAATACAGGATGTACTTCGTAGATCGAGAAGCAATTGAGGATAAACTGCTATATTTAGAAACTCAGACAAATCTTCTGAAAAGTAAAGGAGAATGGACTGAATCGGTTATTGAGAAGCTGGCATTAGAGCGTATTTTTCAAACTATCATTGATGCTGTTTTGGATGTCGGAAATTCAATGATAGATGGTTTTATTATGAGAGATCCAGGCAGCTATGAAGACATAATCGATATTCTGCTGGATGAAAAAGTGATTGATACAGCGATGGAGATTGATCTAAAAGCATTGCTCCCATACAGAAAAGAACTCGTACAAGACTACACAGCTATTCATCACGAGCAACTGCAAAAAGCAGTATATGAAAACCTGAATACTATTCAACAATTCCCTGCATGTGTAAGAAACTATATTGAAACTGAATTGGGTGTCGTAACAGCTTTTAAACCATATGAAAAATGATACGTACATAAACGATGAGCAGGATGCTTATCGTTTTTTTACTGATTGTGATAACCGTTTGAGTTAGACATTATGGGTACTTTTGAATTTTAAATTCCCTGATAAAAGAAGGTGCTATGATGGAATTCTGGAACTTGACTGAAAATCCTTTGGGTCATACTTATCGACAATTATTGGAAGTCTTATGCGATTACTCGGACACATTCTATTTTATAACACGGAAGGAATTAACTTATAAACAAGAGATACTTGAACAATTTAAGCCTCATTTGCTTGAAACCTATCAAACAAAAGAATGGGCAAATACCATTACATTAGGTCCCCCTGCAACGGTGTATGTCATGGAAGCTAATAGAGATTCGTGTAAACTAATGCAAACATTATCGCACACTTTATATGATTGGGTAGCTCCAAAATTGCCGGAAGATCTGACCTTTATAAAGAACAATTTTGCATGGTTTACCTGTACTACACATGAGGAATTCGGCGGATTTTCCATTCGTTCAGAATTTTATAGGAAGTTAATTGGCCAAATCCAAGGCTTAAAAGTAGAAAAAGAGGATTAAACTTTTTTGGGTATGTTCTGATTAGCATCAGGAGAGAATTAGACGGGCTTCTGCTTTTCGATTGAATGCTACTGTGGTAAAGTAAATGAAGTAAATCTAACACGTCCAGGAGAGAACAATGCGTATGAAAAAGTATAAAGGTTATTTAATTGATTTAGACGGAACAATGTATAAGGGGACAGAACGAATTTTGGAGGCTGTCCATTTTGTGCAGGAACTGAAAAGACAAGAAATTCCTTATTTATTTGTAACGAATAATTCATCACGTACTCCTGAGCAGGTAGCTGAAAAGCTGCGCCAATTTGACATTCCTGCTACAGGTGAGCAAGTTTTTACAACAAGTATGGCTACAGCAAATTATATATATGAGAAAAAACAGGATGCATCTGTTTTCATTATTGGGGAAGACGGTATCATTGAAGCCTGTAAAGAAAAAGGATTTACCTTTAAGAATGAAGATGCTGATTTTGTGATTACTGGAATTGATCGTGGAATTACATATGAAAAACTATCGGTTGCCTGCCTTGCAGTCCGTAATGGAGCAACATTCATTTCTACAAATGCTGATATAGCCATTCCAACTGAGCGAGGTCTCTTACCAGGTAATGGGTCCTTAACATCCGTTGTTACTGTGTCCACTCAAACGGAGCCTATATTTATCGGAAAGCCTGAATCAATCATTATGGAGCAGGCGATGAAGGTGCTTGGTGTATCTAAAGAAGATACGTTGATGGTTGGAGACAACTATGATACGGATATTATGGCTGGTATGAATGCTGGGGTTGATACATTGCTTGTTCATACTGGTGTTACGACCAGAGAACATTTAAAAGGGTATGACCGCAAGCCAACTTACACAATTGATTCATTGGATCAATGGACTATTTAATCTGAAAAAAGGGCTCATAACTCATGATTAATTCTCGAGTGTGAGCCTTCTTTAATTTCTTTACTCCACGTTTTCAATACGGTGTGCCAGCCGGCTTGAGGCAGCAGCTGCGATGGCTCCGACAATATCATCTAGAAAGGTATGGCATTCTCCGGTTGATTTATCATTTAATCGCTTCAGGATACCGGGTTTAAGCTTATCTACATATCCATAGTTGGTAAAGCCAATCGAGCCATATACATTAACAATGCTTAATGCAAGAATCTCATCCACGCCATACAAACCTTCATCGATACCAATAATAGATTGTATTGGTTCCTCCAATAGGCCCTTTTCAGCTAACATATCTAACTGAATGCCGGTTAAAATGGCATTTTGAACCTCGCGTTTTGAAAGAACGCGTTCCACGTTGTAAATACAATCTTCCAATTGCAAATCATCATGGTATTTATGCTGGAGATACATAACTAATTCACCGATATCTTTTACTGATACGCCACGATCCTTTAGCCATTGTCTTGCAGTCAGTTCCGTTTTATCCATTGATTTGTCATTCATTAAGTGTACACCGACTTCCATTTATAATACGTACAAATAGTGGTTGATGAGCATATTAAAAGGCTTTCTCCCATACCGACTAATCCTAATCCCTTGCAATCTATGTGAAATCCAACGCTTTGATAATGAAAAAATCTTCTTTCTATATCTTAGTTAGCATGCTAATAAGAGGTGATTATTTGCTGAATAAAAATTCGCATCCACAAGAAGATTTACTCATTTAATAGCAGTAAAGGTGATTTGGTTAGAATTCAAAAATATTTTTAGAATATTGTGTATAATGGGATGATAAGTTAAAATTATTATAATTTTTAGTTAATTTAAGTTGTAAACAGGTATATTTAAATTTATAATGTCTTTTATAAGAAAACAAATGTATTTTTATGGTAGACAAAGAGGGGGAGATAGGGTGAAACCAATTACAATTGGATTACTGGGACTGGGAACTGTCGGAACAGGTGTGGTACAAATCATTCAAAATCACCAGGAAAAACTGATGCATCAGGTTGGTTGCCCGGTAGAGATTAAAAGAATCCTCGTTAAAGATAAATATAAAGATAGAGCAATGGATGTATCATCCGAACTTTTAACGACTTCCGCAAAGGACATCATTTCTGATCCTGAAATAGATATCGTAATTGAGGTAATAGGCGGTGTGGAAGATACCTACTTGTTGCTGATGCAGGCTTTACATAATAAAAAACATATAGTAACAGCTAATAAAGATTTGATGGCAGTCTATGGACCAGATTTATTGCGAACTGCTTCAGAGAATGGCTGTGATTTATTTTATGAGGCAAGTGTGGCTGGAGGAATCCCTATTTTACGAAGCTTAGTAGATGGACTTGCGTCAGACCATATTACAAAAATAATGGGCATTGTAAATGGTACTACGAATTATATTATGACGAAAATGAGCAAGGAAAAGGTCTCTTATCAGGAAGCTTTAAAGGAAGCACAGGATCTTGGCTTTGCTGAAGCAGATCCAACTGCCGATGTAGAGGGCTTAGATGCAGCAAGAAAAATGGCGATTCTGGCAACCTTGGGATTTTCAATGAATATTGGATTGGAAGATGTGAAGGTACAGGGGATTACAACTGTTTCTGATGCGGACCTAGAGCTCTGCAAAAGGCTTGGATACACTATGAAGCTGCTTGGGTTTGCCAATCGAAGCGAAAATAAAGTAGAAGTGAGCGTCCAACCAACCCTTTTACCGGAGGAACATCCTCTTGCTATCGTAAATGACGAATATAATGCGGTGTATGTATATGGGGAGGCAGTAGGTGAGACCATGTTTTACGGACCTGGAGCCGGCAGTCTGCCAACAGCAACAGCTGTAGTATCGGATCTTGTTGCCATCATGAAAAATATGAGGCTGGATGTAAACGGGCGAAGTGCTGTTATACCTCAATTTGATAAAAATTTAAAAACGAATGAAGAAATTAATAGCAAGTTTTTCCTGCGGATTCATGTGAAGGATGAAGTCGGTGTTTTTGCACAGCTAACGGCTATTTTTGCTAACCATGGAATAAGCTTTGAGAAAATCATGCAGCTGCCAATTAAGGTCAACGAATTATCGGAAATTGTACTTGTATCACATCATGCTCCGTTGGCTAAATTTGAAAACGTATTGCGTGAGCTGGAAACGAATGAAAAAGTTTACTCCATAAAAAGTACGTATCGAGTTGAAGGAGGAGCATAGAATGAGCTGGAATGGATTACTGCAGGAATTTAAAGAATTTTTACCGGTGAATAACCAGACCCCGAATTTAAGTCTGTTGGAGGGGAATACGCCGTTAATTCGCTGTCATAATCTTTCAAAGGAGTTGGGGATTGATTTATATGTTAAATATGAAGGTGCCAATCCAACAGGCTCCTTTAAAGATCGGGGAATGGTGATGGCAGTAGCAAAAGCCATTGAAGAGGGCAGTGATACGATTATATGTGCTTCAACAGGCAATACATCTGCTGCAGCTGCAGCCTATGCAGCCAGATCAGGGTTGCGCTGCATTGTTGTTATTCCTGATGGCAAAATTGCCATGGGGAAGCTTGCTCAGGCAGTTATGTATGGAGCCGAAATCTATGCCATTAAAGGGAACTTCGATCAGGCATTGACCATGGTCCGCTCCATCAGTGCTAAATTTCCCATCACACTTGTTAATTCGGTGAATCCTTACCGAATTGAAGGGCAAAAAACAGCTGCTTTTGAGATCTGTAATAAATTGGGTAAAGCCCCTGATGTGCTCGCAATTCCGGTTGGAAATGCCGGTAATATTACAGCATATTGGAAAGGGTTTAAGGAATATCATGAACATTGCCAGAGCGGTCTGCCGGAAATGAGAGGCTTCGAAGCGGAAGGTGCGGCTGCGATTGTACATAATCGGGTGTTTGAACAACCGGAAACCATTGCTACAGCAATTCGTATAGGAAATCCGGCGAGTTGGGAATATGCAGTTGAGGCAGTAAAGGAATCAAACGGAAAAGTAGATGAAATCAATGATGACGATATTATCAAGGCTTATCAGTTACTAGCTAAAAAAGAAGGGATATTTGCTGAACCAGCTTCCTGTGCTTCTATTGCAGGTATCTATAAACAAGTGCAAACAGGAGAAATAAAGAAGGGACAAACAGTTGTCGCAGTATTAACCGGTAACGGGCTTAAGGACCCAAATACGGCTGTGGAGTACAGTCAAATACAGCCAACTGTTATTGAAAACGATGAAGAAGAATTGGTAAGATGCTTTGGCGGTGTAGTCTCATCATGAACCTGCCTGACATGTTACGCATTAAAATACCAGCAAGTACAGCCAATCTGGGACCGGGATTTGACTCAATTGGAATAGCACTGGGTTTGTATTTGACGATAGAGGCTGTTCCATCGGATGAATGGATGGTCATGATCCAATCAGATGAATTAAAGCATACTCCTTCGGATGAAAGTAATTATATTGTTCGTATGGCTAAGAAAGCAGCAGCCTATTTTGGGACAGAGATGCCGTCCTGCAGATTGATGGTGAAAAGTGAAATACCGTTGGCAAGAGGTCTGGGCAGCAGTGCTTCAGCAATTGTAGCGGGGCTTGAGCTTGCCAATGTCTTTTGTAATCTGAATTTGAGCAAGGAAGAAAAACTAAGATTTGCGAGTTTAGAGGAAGGACATCCAGATAATGTGGGTGCATCCATTTACGGTGGTATGATTGTCGGAATTCATAATGATCGTGAATCAACCCTTGTATCATTACCGATTGGGGATGTCGGGGCAATTGTAACGATTCCTCCGTTTGAATTGAACACTGAAAGAGCACGTGAAGTATTGCCGACTCATCTGTCCCATTCTCTAGCTGTGTCTTCAAGTGCAGCAGCAAACATTTTGGTAGCCGCTGCTGCAACGAATGATTGGAAACTGGTTGGAGAGATGATGGAAAGAGATCATTTCCATGAAAAATATCGAAGTGAGTTAATTCCTCACTATTCTAGAATTAAACGTTTAGCAAAGGAGGAAGGAGCTTATGGCAGTTCGATCAGCGGTGCCGGGCCAACTATTTTTTCTCTAGCTCCTTCACATTCCGTTCCAATTATTTGTGAACGTCTTAAAGGAGAGTTTCCTGAGATGAATGTCCTGCATGTTCCGATGGTCAATACGGGTTCTACTATACAACTGACGGATTCAAACTAAAAACAGCGATTCCCCTTGAAAGGGGGAATCGCTGCTATTTGTGTTTTAATCATTAGAAAACTTGTTCAACTTCAACAACGCCTGGAACTTCTTCAAGAAGTGCACGTTCGATGCCAGCTTTCAATGTGATCGTGGAGCTGGGACAGCTTCCGCAAGCCCCTAATAGACGTAATTTTACAATTCCATCATCCACATCAACCAGCTCACAGTCGCCGCCGTCGCGAAGAAGAAATGGACGTAATTTATCTAGTACTTCCTGAACTTGCCCAAATAATTCTTGTTCTGCCATGGCTATCGACTCCTTTCCTAATCATATTATAATGATTTTACCTTAAAAAAGCTATCTACATTCCTTAGCTTATAGTTAAAATTTGTTTCCTATATTAAATTTATGTATGATGAAAAGAAAAGCGATAAAATAGGGGGAAAACAGGTGACGGTTGCAAATTTATATGTATACGGAGCCACACAAATATGTGCAAGCTGTGTTGGAATGCCATCATCAAAAGAAACCTATGAATGGCTGCAAGCTGCCTTATCGAGAAAGTTCCCAAGTCACCCATTAACGATCACATACATTGATATTTTTAACCCACCAGAAGATCCGGAAATTAAAGAAATAGCTGCAAAAGTTGCTGAAGGAGAATATTTTTATCCTTTAGTCATCTTGGACGGGAAAGTAGTCGGAGAAGGAAGCCCCCGATTAAAAGTCATAACTGAAGCTTTACATGATTACGGATATAAAAGTGAATAAGTTTGGATAAAGCTTGCAGCCTTTTTAGGATCTGCAAGCTTTTGCATTAATATAGGTTCTAATTACCCATTATGATACTTATACATCCACAAAACCCCTGACTTTAACAAACGCGCCATCCTGCCAGTAATAATAGTACGTTCAGACATTAGTCCGAAGCCATGTTTTTTACCAAGGGATCCTAGTATTCCCTTCAGTTTAATTGGTGGGAAGGATTCAGGGAGCGGTTCTCCGGCCCATTTTTTGACCAGAACCTGATAAATTTGTTCACCCTGTCCCTCTGCCAATTGCGCACTTGGGGCGTGTCCAAGGCTTGCACAATCTCCAATGACAAATACATCCGGATAGTCTGGGATGGTGTGCTGGACTGTCAGTTTTATTTTGTTACCGCTGTCTTTTTCAACAGGCAGTTCTCTGACTGGCTGTACCGGCTGAATGCCAGCAGTCCAAACAATGGCATCACACGGAATGGAAACGTCACCATTATAAAGCAGGTTAGGTTCTATCTTAGTAATATTACTGTTTGGGACTAAGTCTACGCGATGTTCATGAAACCAACTTTCCACATAGTTACTAAGTTTTTTAGGAAATGCGGATAAAATATGTTCATTGCGGTCAAAAAGCTTAATATTCAAATCCGGGCGTCCTTCAATCAATTCACTAGCCAGTTCAATTCCGCTTAATCCTCCGCCAATGATGGCAACTACTTTACCCGGTCCGAGGTTATTCAGTGCTTGATAGGTACTGCGAGATTTATCAATAGACTGTATGCTATAGGTATATTCTGCGGCTCCAGGCACATTATGATAATTGTCCTCACAGCCCAGGCCGATAATCAGTTCATCATATGTAAGCGGTTCCTGATCTTTTAATAGAACTTTCTTATTTGATAAATCGATAGAGGATACTTCACCGTATTTATATTGAATTCTTTCGTGCTGAGGGAATGATACACGAATATTGTGGTCAGAAATGGAACCAGCGGCAAGCGCATAAAATTCGGTTTTTAAACAATGATAAGGAACTCGATCGACCAGAGTAACCTGAATATCTGCAGGGAATTGATGATCAGTGAGTTTGTTAAGTATTCTCATACCACCATACCCACCACCGAGGATGATTAAGTTTTTCATAGAAATGACGACTCCTTTGTTGGGATACAATTTTCTAATTTTAACTATGCTAGAATACTAATTTTAATAAAGTGCTATAAAAATATTAAATTATCATAATAGATGTCAATATTGTAAAATTCCATACAAAGTATATCGAAAATAGGAAAAAATAACAACTGAATTGTGTATTATTTGTGAAAAGTCGCATTATTCATCCAAATCTAATTTCCTAAATCATGAACAATTTGCTAGTACTTCTCCCTGCAAATGGAGTATAAAAGGTAACTGATTCACTTAAATTAATTGACTATTATATCATTTTAGAGTAGGATTTTGGTTGTGCTAAGGGGTGACAATAGTATGAAACCAATTATTGAATTTTGCGTCAGTAATCTTGTCAGCGGTTCACAGGCCGCTATGGAGATTTTAGATAAAGATCCTAATTTGGATGTTATTGAATATGGGTGTCTTAGTTATTGTGGAATTTGCTCTGCCAGTATGTATGCCCTTGTAAATGGCGAAGTCGTAACAGGGGACAGTCCGGAAGAACTGGTTGATCATATTTATGAATATCTGGAAGAAAATCCAATGTTTTAATATAATAAAAAGGGAAGAGATAGGCATACTCTGCTTATTTCTTCCCTATTTTTTGTATAAAGAATTACTCATCATCATTGGTATCTTCAGTATAAGGATCTTCTTCATATGGTTTTAAATCTCCAAAAGATGTCATGATTCCTTCTTCATCCAATAAATCCTTTAATTGCTCGAGTTCAGCTGTGGGATAGATTTGAACATTTTTCCCCTCAATATCGTTTCCAGCGAAATTTTCAATATCCTCCACATATCCGATATGTTCATCGGAATTTAAATAGACCTGATCATAGTGCTCTTTTGGATCATAATAATCAGATGGGGTATCTGAACTCCCCCACTCGGCTACAGCCTGCCATGAATCTTCTTCATCAAAGCCATTCACTTCTGTCTCATGCTTTTTTTCATATAATGGATGCAGGACCTGCTCTTCTATTGGACGTTCGTGAGAAACAGTTTGTTCAGTACTGTGCTCGATGCAATAAGTGGTAGATGGTAATGCTTGAAGCCGCTCAAAAGGGATGTCTTTACCGCATATTTCACACTTACCATAGGTTCCTTTTTCTATTGCCTCTAAAGCTCTGTTCACCTGATTAAGTTCATTCTCAAAATGTTCATTTAAGGCCAGGTCTTTACCACGTTCGTATAGCTCAGTAGCGGTATCCGCCGGATGGTTATCATATGTAGAGAGTTCTCCTACATAATTATAAAAATTTTCATCTTCCCCTATACCAAAATGATTATTCAGGGAAATGTGATGTTCAAGTTCCTTTTTTTCATTTGCTAATTTTGATTGAAGATTAGATTGTTGTTCGGAAGAAAGCATCAAAGGAAACTCCTTTCAATTTCGTCTTTCTATTTTCTTTCATTCCGCTGCTGTTTATGTAAAAAATATTAATTAATCTTTTGGATAAAATAATATAGTCATTTAGGGAAAGAGTTATTTAAAAGTGTATATCTTATTCAAAACGTGCGAACAGCAGCATATTATGGGCAGTTTTAAGGTTGAGAGGACACCGGTTAATGTATATACTAATAAATAGAGGATTTAATTTCCTTCTAACTTTTTTATAAGGGGGAAGAATGGTAATGAATAATGATGTCATTATTGTAACAGAAGCAGCAGCTTTTCAAATAAATACGATGATAAAAGAAAGCGGTGAAGATCAACCATATTTGCGTGTTTCCGTCCATGGTGGAGGGTGCAGCGGTTTATCGTATGGCATGAACTTTGAGCAAAAAAAGCAAGATAGTGATATTGAAACCATACAGCATGAAATTCATTTTCTTGTGAATAAAGAGGACGCGCCCATCCTGACTGGAACGCGTATAGACTATAAACAATCGATGCTCGGCGGAGGTTTTACGATTGATAATCCGAATGCCATTGCCACATGTGGTTGTGGGTCTTCATTCCGTACAGCTAAAGTTACGGGTAATCCAGAGCAATGTTAAACTAACAAATCAATACTGATTTAGTTGGAATTCCTTCTTAAACAGATGCGATCAAAAAGGTATCTATTGAGAAGGAATTTTTTTATATGAGACTAAGGCATTTTAAGGTTCCTGCTGAACAAAAATAACCTCTCCCAATAAGATCGGGGAGAGGGAGACTAGTTGTTTTATATTACACTTCAGCCAAGGCGTCCTTAATAGGATAAGGGCCTTCAATACAATAAAATTTCTTATTAAAGGTCGTATCTGTTTCTAATGTATCAACTAAAACCTGTGCAACTTCATTACGTGAAATCATTCCATCATCATCGAGTGATTTTGCCGCCAGTATTTTAAATGTGCCATCAGAATCAATCAATTTGCCTGGACGGACAATTGTATACTTCAACCTACTGGATTCAGTTAAATAATTTTCCGTCATTCTTGTTTCCTCCAATAAAGAATAAAGAATGCATGGTGCTTCATCCGGTTTGTCAGCATAAATGGAGCTTAACATGACAAAACGCTCTACGCCCGCTTTTTCACACTCTCGTATAAAGTGGATAGCTCCGTGCTGTGTCACATGGGAGATCGTATCATGAATACTAGGATTTGTTACATCGACTGCGTAAATAACTGCGTCCATGCCCTCCAATTGGAGAGAATCGGTTATTTCTCCGAACATGGGTTCAGCACGAAGACTTCTAACTAGTGAAGCAAGATTTTCATCATGAACTAAACAATATGCCTGATGAGAAGACTTATTCAAAAGCTCAAGTACTCGCTGGCCTGTGCGGTTGTTTGCACCGACAATTAACACATTCATTGTAATCACCTCACTAGTATCTCATACCCG